>JABDGP010000004.1 GCA_013285945.1 Bacteroidota bacterium
GATTGGTACCACGCTCGATCCGAGTTCACGCGTAATTAAGGTGCGCACCGAATTGAACAATAACGAAGGTCTTTTGAAACCTGAAATGTTTGCATCTATTGTTGTGACGTCAAGGCATAGGCTTACAATTAATGCTGTGCCACAGACAGCCGTGGTGCTGGAAAATAACAGGTATTATGTGATGCGCGAAGCTAGTCATGGTCAATTTGAAAAGGTGATTGTTACCATTGGCAAAGGTTTCGGAAGTTATTATGAATTGAGCAGTGGCTTAAAAGTTGGCGACCGCATTGTTTCCGATGGCTCGCTGTTTGTACTCACTGCCTATAACCGTCTTTGATCTGAGCGTATGAACAAATTTATAAAAGGCATTATCAGCTTTTCGCTGAAAAATAAGCTGATGGTTTTTTTGGGCACCTTGTTCATCATTGCCTGGGGCATACGCAGTTTCCTTAATACACCAATTGAAGCATTTCCTGATGTGATCAACGCCCGTGTGATCATTATTACACAATGGCCTGGTCGTAGCGCAGAAGAACTTGAGAAATTTGTAACGATCCCTATAGAAACCGAAATGAATGTGGTGCCGCGCAAAACGAATTTGCGCTCGATTTCGCTCTTTGGTTTATCCGTAGTGACACTTTTGTTTGAAGATGAAGTAGATGATTTCAGGGCCCGACAAATGGTGAACAACCAGCTTGTCAATGTTGATTTGCCCGATGGAGCAGACTCTGAAGTGCAGCCTCCGTCCGGACCGACGGGTGAAATTTATCGATACACATTGGAAGGGAAAGATTATACCGTTCGCCAATTGAAGGAAATTCAGGACTGGGTAATTGATAAAAGAATAAAAGCAGTCCAAGGCGTAGCTGATGTAGTAAGCTTTGGTGGGGAGGTCAAAACGTATGAAGTAACACTCGATCCTAATAAACTTACCGCTTTTGGATTTACAGCCGAGGATGTTTTCAATGCCGTTAAATCAAACAATGATAACGTAGGCGGCGATGTGGTTGAAAAGGGAACGCAGACATTTTTGGTGAGGGGCCTTGGGTTGATCAATGACATGGGCGACATCGAAAATATTATTATTAAAAATATCAATGGCACTCCGATTTTTGTTAAAGAAGTTGGTACGGTAAGCGAATCTTTCCGTCCGAAACTTGGTAAGGTTGGCCGCGATAGTGACACGGATGAGGTTGAAGGAATTGTGCTCTTGCGCCGGGGCGAAAACCCTAGTCAGGTATTAAAAGATTTGAATGTAACCATTGATGACATCAATAACCGCGTGTTGCCATCTGGCGCGAGGATCAAAGTTTTCTATGATCGCACAACACTGGTGAACCACACGATTCACACGGTAATGGAAAACCTCACTATTGGGATGTTGCTCGTCACTACAGTGCTGGCCGTGTTCCTTTTGGATTGGCGCACGACAGTAATTGTAGCTGTGGTAATTCCATTGGCATTACTCTTCGCTTTCATTTGTATGAAATTGAAAGGTATGTCGGCCAACTTGTTGTCGATTGGCGCTATTGACTTTGGGATTATTATCGATGGGGCGGTGGTAATGGTAGAAGGAGCTTTTGCTTATCTCGCACACAAGCAAGTAGAGATGGGCGTGCGGCGGTTCAACTTAGCATCAAAGATGGGGATGGTGAAAAAAATCTCCATAGAGATGGGCAAGCCAATTCTGTTTTCTCAAATTATCATCATCACCGCTATGGTGCCTATTTTTTCTTTTCAGAAAGTGGAGGGGAAAATGTTTTCACCATTGGCTTTCACCATGGGGTTCGCCCTGATGGGCTCTTTACTATTTACACTTACTCTGATTCCGTTGATGACTCGATTACTACTTTCAAAGAATGTAGCTGAGCGTGAAAATATTTTGGTTCATACTATTCATCGTATTTATGAACCTTCTCTTGATTGGTGCCTTAAAAACGTGCGCAAAGTAATTTTGATTGCAGTATCGTTGTTGGGGGTAAGTTTGATTGCAGCTACACAAATGGGTTCGGAATTTTTGCCTTCGCTCAATGAGGGTTCAATCTATGTGCGTGCCAGCATGCCTCAAAGTGTTGCGTTTTCCAAAGCGAATGTATTGTCGGATGCCATGCGGCAGATTTTTCGAGGTTATCCCGAAGTGAAAGGAGTGATCTCTCAAAACGGCCGGCCCAACGATGGCACTGACCCCACCGGGTTTTTTAACGTTGAGTTTTTCGTTGACCTCTATCCGAAAGAAAACTGGACAAGAGGCGTGAGCAAAGATGAGATCGTTACTGATATGCAAAAAAGGCTGGCCGCAGAATTCCCAGGTACTGTCTTTGGTTTTTCTCAACCCATCTCGGATAACGTGGAAGAAGCCGTGTCAGGTGTTAAGGGCCAAATGGCAATCAAGGTATTTGGCGACAATCTGGTGAAGATCGAACAGTTGGCAGATACCATCCAGGCGATAATGAAAACCGTAAAGGGTGTTGAGGATCTTGGTATTTTTAAAAGCTTGGGCCAGCCGGAATTGCGCATCGAAATTGATCGCATCAAGTTAGCACGTTACGGTGCCAATATTGCCGAAGCCAACGACATTATCGAGATGGCGGTGGGAGGAAAGCAAGCAACTACAATGTATGAAGGCGAGCGAAGATTTGATATCCGCGTGCGGTTCTCACCACAATATCGTGGTGATGAAAAAGAAATTGGCAAGCTGTTGATCCCTTGCACCAATGGCACTAAAATCCCGATGCGTGAAATTGCAGACATTAAATTGGCAACTGGCCCGGCATTTGTTTACCGTGAAAGCAATTTGCGGTTCATTCCAATCAAATTCTCTGTGCGTGGTCGCGACTTGGGCAGCACTATTGCAGAGGCGCAACAGAAAGTGGAGAAAGCAGTGAAGTTGCCGCGTGGGTACTCAATTGCATGGAATGGTGAATTTGAAAACCAGGTGCGTGCCACTAATCAATTAAAAGTAGTTGTACCAATCTCCATTGGATTGATCTTCCTGCTTTTGTTCTTTATGTTCAATTCACCAAAATATGCCGGCATCGTCTTAATGAATGTGCCGTTTGCGCTTATCGGAGGAATTTTGGGATTGTATTTTACAGGGATACACTTCAGTATATCTGCAGGTGTTGGGTTTATTGCATTGTTTGGGGTATGCGTACAAAATGGTGTGATTCTCGTTTCCGTATTTATTAAAAATCAAGGTTCGGGTATGCCTTTTGAAGAATCGATTCGCCAAGGGGCATTGAGTCGTATGCGGCCGGTATTGATGACAGCCATTGTGGCGAGCCTTGGACTGTTGCCGGCAGCGCTTTCAACGGGTATTGGCTCAGAAACGCAAAAGCCTTTGGCCGTAGTGGTAATCTGTGGATTGGTTTCTGCTACAATTCTTACGCTTTTGATATTACCTGCTATTTTCAAATTACTTAATCAGCGAAAGTTTAAACATTACAGTAAATCGAAAGGCAATGAAGAATGAGATGTCAGCAACTAATTCATAGCGAAAAAGTTTGGCATTACTTTAAAACGAAAAAAATAACAGAGATGAAACTCCTGAAGATAGTAGCCTGTATCATGTTGATTTTTGGAGAAGTGTGCGCGCAGGATTTTGTGAAACCAAACGATGGTATTAAATCGAGTGCGTTTGAAAAGAAATTTTTATGGGGATTTACATTCACTCAGAGTTGGTCAACCATTAAAGGAAGCAGCCTTCCCAAAAACTATTTCACCAAGGCATCTGTAGGCTTGCAGATTTCTGCAGAATACTATCCATTAAATTTTCTGGGATTTTCGTTAGGCGCTGGTTATCAACAACGCGGAGCAGGTATAAAAAATATCCCAACACCCGGTACTCCCGATTCTACTTATCGTGAGCGGTTGCGCTTCAACTCATTTGAGTTTCCGATTGCTGTGATTTTGCGTACCCCCAAAGATTTGGTCAAAGGATTGCGACTGTCCGGATCGTTGGGAATTGTTCCGATAATCAACCGTAATGCCCGTGATACCAAAATTTCCCTTGAACCAAATGTTGCAGATTTGGATAAAACAGTAGACGTCTCACCTAATTACTTTAAAAGCGACCTGGCATTTCAATTTACCTTTGGCCCTGAAATCGATATGGCGGGAAGTCAAGTCATTAAAATTCAATTTTATTATTCACAAGGAACTACCAATGTCTTTACTGCCGGCCAGGGCACAGGGCATAATCAAAATGCAGGGATAAGATTCGGCTGGATGTTTTAGCGAATGCTACGACCAATCGATAATTTTTATTTGCATAAAGAGGAACCTGTCAAAAGCTGTCTGCAATTCTTGCGTGAACACATTTTAAAACAGAATGCTGCAATTACCGAATCATGGAAATACGGAATGCCATTCTTTTGTTATCGTGGAGAGATGTTTTGTTACTTGTGGGTTCATAAAAAATTTCATCAGCCTTATATCGGTATTGTTAAAGGAAAGAGCATTAATCATCCAGACTTGCTTCAGGAAAAGAGAGCACGCATGAAAATTTTATTAATTGATGCGGAGAAAGATATTCCTGTCGGAAAAATAAATTCGATTCTAAAGAAGGTGCTTCAACTGTACAAGTGATTCTGGAGCGGGTAGGAAGAATTTATTCTTCAGCTTTTAGTTTCCCATTATTGAAAACAGCTACAGCCTTTCCCTTTAGCTTTTTGGTGAGCCAAGGTGAGTTTTTTGATTTCGAGAAATTATTCTCTGCACTGAATACCCATTCACAATTCGGATCAAACAAAGTTAAGTTAGCTTTTTCATCAATATCAATCTTTGGTAGATCTAGTCCAAGTAATTTACGTGGTGCTTCGGCTACTTTAAGAATGAGCTCCTCTATTTTCACTTCTTCTGAAATTTGAGCCAACTGTGAAGCAAAGGTTTGCAGGTTGATCATTCCAAAGTCGGCCTGATCAAATTCCAGAAACTTACTTTCATCATCTACTGGCAAATGCCCGCTGCACACTACATCAATGGTTCCATCACTCAATCCTTTAAGTAAAGCATCAGCGTCACTCTTTTCACGTAGCGGTGGATTGGTTTTATAATTTGTATCAAAGCTTCCCAGCTCGCTATCCAGCAAAAGTGTTTGAAATCCGGTGATGTCACAACTAACGTTCAAACCTCTTTTCTTGGCAGCGCGAATCAGGCTTACACTGGTGCTAGATGAAATTTTTGAAAAATGGAGGCGTCCGCCAGCATATTCAAGTAGTTTCAGGTTACGGCTCACAGCAATCTCTTCGGCAATGCGGGGCATTCCCTTTAGGCCCAAGGCTGCACTTTGCGGACCTTCATTCATTTGGCCAAACAAATCAAGCCATACATCTTCGGGATGATCGATGAGCAGGCCTTTGAACTTTTGTAAATACTGAAGTGACTTAAGGAAAACATCTGTGTGCCATAGCGATTTTAGCCCATCGGTAAAAGCGACCGCACCGGCTTCGTGCAAGTCAATCATATCCGTCAACTCTTCGCCTTTGCAATTTTTTGTAACCGCGGCAAGTGCATGAATTTGAACTAATCGATTATCGTTGTTTTGCGTAAGGTAGCTGACTTCATTTTTTGTTTGAATCGCCGGTTGGGTATTAGGCATGACTGCTAATGCGGTAAACCCGCCAGAAGCTGCGGCCTTAGTAATTGAGTTGAGGTCTTCTCGATGTTCAAGCCCCGGATCGCCTACGACAGCTCCAAGATCAAGCCATCCGGCACTCAGGATCATTTCATCACCATTGATAACTTTATCAGCCTGAAAGTTTTTATCGCCAATCTCTGTGATGCGGCCATTGTTGATGAGTACATTTTTTCTCTTGAGATGAAAAGGTGATGCTGTATTGACAATGCGAGGAGTTTGAATGAGGATTTTCATTTTCGAATTGTTGCCCAATAAAAAAGGTAATTTAATCGAAAGTAGCTCGGGTGGTTCAAAGAGCAGAAGTTGAAATCAATTCGATGCCTCATCTGTTTTCGGGATGCTCTGTTTTGAAAGATGAGCCTCTGTTTTTCTAATGACCTTCTCGAGAGTGATAGTGCTTATCAATATGTCAGTCATATCAGGAACAAAGTTATTTCAAAAACCGGATTAAAAGAACTTCGCTTAATAAAAATAACAAAGACAATAACACGGCATATTTCCACAACTGCTTACCTAGATATTTTTCCCTGATTTCGCTCCTGAATTCCTCAGGTGAAGATGCCTTAAAGCTTGAAATGGATGGACTTCCGCCTAGTGCTACTTTGGTCTCTTCTGTAGTCAGTTGCTCCAATATTGATTCTTCCTTATCAAGGTCAAATGCTACCAGTCCGAGTGTATCACGTTTGTCGATCACATGATAAAAACCTGCCGATACAGCATGCTTCGGCAGATCCATCACCAGCCGGCCGTCTGTTTTTCGTTGCGAAGGTATTATTTCCTGACTTCCTACGAGTTTGGCTGGTTCTTCATCCATCAGGCTATCAGATGCTAAGGTTATCGTTGACGAGTTGAGGGTATAATACAACTGTTGTTCGTGCTTTTTGCCCGAGGCAGCGACACGGTACATCACGGGTACAAACAAAGCATGACTCTGGAAATCTGTGTATTTTTTTTCGAGAGGGCTTGATACCAGAAAAATATTTCCAAACTGTGAAAGAAACGGCTGATTGCTCTTGAATTTTAGCAAAGCAGATCCGTCAATACCCCAATCCATTACTCTGGTTGCATGCGGCATGGCAATGGAGGAAGTCTTATCTTCGAATACATTCTTAAAAAAAGGATTTTTAAAGTCGGGCTTATCAAGTTCAGTCATCTCTATGGCTGCTGCCTTAGTCAGCGGCAGTGGACTTATTTTTTGATAGGAACTTAAATCGGGCTGCGCTCCGGGTACAAGCAATAAGGCGCCAAAATTCTTTTTAAATCCAATGATTGCTGCAGCTAAAGGTGCATCCACCCGATCAAGACCGTTAATGATAACTAAGTCGGCTGTAGCCAGTAAGCTGTAATTAAGATTGGCCGTGGTGAAGCTTTTGAAAGAGAATAGCTCACGATTACCAAAAACTTTTTCAACGAAAGTAGACTGATTGTCTGGCCTCACTTCTACGATTTTTAATTTCGAAGAGTAGTTGAGGGTAAAATAGAAATCATTATCAAAGCCAACGGGGTAGTCGGTAAAACTGATAATTGCTTTGTTGTTGCCACTTAGCCCGGAGGCGACATCAAAAGGAACTTCTGTAAAACTATTCGGGTCAATGTTTGTGGAAGTCGCGGCAGCCTGCACACCATTAATAGAAAGTTTCACCGTTAATCCTTGTACATTTTTTTTGCCACTGCTTCGCAGCCTTACTTTTAGCGTATTTTTTTCGCCACCAATAGCGAATGGGTTTTCTAAATAAACCGAATCGGTAAATACGTTGGAATAACTTTCGAGCTCAAATGGTACCAACTGTATTTTTAATGTAGAATCGATTTTGACCGGTTTGCCAAAAGTCGATTTTTGAAAATCAGAAAGCCAAAAAAGTGTTGCATGACTTTCTTTTACATGACTGAGTATTTCGCTTGCACTTCGGCTTACCGGTGACAGCCTGATTTGTGAAAGCAAGTCTGTGATTTCAGCTTTGGTTTTGAACGAATTCGAATACGAAGCAAAGTCATTGGTAAGCAATTGATAACGGGTATCTGCCGGAAATAAGTCGGCAATACTCTGCGCAATCCGAATCCCTTCATCCAGTGCCCGCTTTTTCTCGCCTACCGGTGTGGCCATGCTAAATGAATTGTCAACATAGATTACAATGCTTCGCAGACCTGTCAGTTGTTCGCGGGCTGGAAGGAAGGGCTGGGCGAAAGCAAGTACCAAAAACAATAAAAACAACAGTCGCGAGGCGAGGACAAGGTACTGCTTGAGCTTGCGTTTCTGAGTAGTTTCTTCTTTTACCAATTTTAAGAAACGCGTATTCGAGAAAAAGATTCGAGTCGTTTTTCGAAAATTGAAAAGATGAATAATAATAGGGATTGCGAGCACTGTCAATGCCCAGAGAAAGGAAGGATAACCAAAACTCATCGTGGCAAGTTACAACAGGCCATTGATTTTTTCATACCCCAATATAAAGTATGACTGGAATTCTTGACCGTTCATAAAATGTCTGGCATTAAGCCGATTGTACCCTATCTTGCATTCGATTATACCTGTCATGTTTATTCATCGGTTGATTCGCAGATTGATTCTTTACTTGCGCCATAAGTTTTCGGCCCGGCAGTTTTTTATTTTTTCGAGCGTGTTGGTCGGGCTATCGGCAGGGCTATCGGCTGTCGTGCTTAAGTCTCTTGTTCATGCTACCAGTGGGTTCCTCCTGCGTTACTCCGAAGAAAATGGTTTGGTTTGGCTAGTTGCTTTTTTTCCTTTGATCGGTATTTCACTGGCAGTGGTGTACGTAAGGAAATTTTTACAAGGCGACTTTCGCAAAGGCACGGCCGAAATCCAATATTCGATAGCAAAGCAATCGAGCATTTTACCAAGAAGCCAAATGTACAGCCACCTGATCACCAGTGCGGTTACAGTTGGTTTTGGTGGATCGACAGGTCTTGAGTCACCAATGGTGAGCACAGGTGCAGCCATCGGTTCAAACTTTGGCCGGGCCTATACACTTAGTTACAAAGAGCGGACTATTTTGCTCGCCTGTGGTGCCGCTGCCGGAATAGCTGCTGCGTTTGATGCTCCGATAGCCGGGGTGCTCTTCGCTATTGAAGTGGTTCTTACGGATGTCAGCCTTACGGCATTCATCCCTTTGATTATTGCTGCCGCCAGCGGAGCGCTGGTTTCTAAAATTATTTTGCAGGAAGGATTAGTGCTTAGCTTCAAATTGCAACAGCCGTTTGACTATCACAATGTGCCGTTTTATATTTTGCTTGGGCTGTTGGCTGGATTGCTATCGCTGTATTATGCCCGATCGTTTACTTCTATAAGTACTTGGGTTCAGAAGATAGAAAAAGTCTGGATGCGAGCATTGATTGGAGGCGCTTGCCTTGCTTTGCTGGTTATGCTTTTCCCGCCCCTCTTTGGGGAGGGATACGGTACAGTAAAAACACTAGCTGATTTAAAACCGGAGACGTTATTTAAGCAGAGTATTGTCAGCCCGTGGTTAACCAGCGAATGGCCACTTCTTATTTTTCTCGTTTTGGTTATGCTTGCCAAATCTGTAGCAGCAGGTTTTACTCTAGGGAGCGGCGGTAATGGTGGAAATTTTGGCCCTTCGATGTTTATGGGCTCATATCTGGGCTACACTTTTGCTCACTTGATTAACCTTACTGGCTTGGCACAAATACCGGAGACTAATTTTGCATTGGTAGGAATGGCCGGAGCGCTAAGTGGTGTTTTTCATGCGCCGCTTAGCGCCATATTTCTTATAGCAGAAATCACTGGAGGGTATGAATTGATGATTCCATTAATGATCGTGTCTGCACTTAGTTTGGCCGTCATTAAATATTTTGACCCGCTTTCGATGGAAGCGAAAAAACTTAAAGAGAGGCTGAAGCATTCCATTGAAAACCGAGACCAATTCTTATTAGGCAAGCTGCAATTGAACAAACTGATTGAAACCGATTTTTTGCCACTTCATGTTAATGATTCTCTGCAGGCCTTAGTGAGTGCTATCTCACAATCGCACCGCAACACCTTTCCGGTGCTGGGTGAGAAAAGAGAACTCGTTGGCCTGATCCATTTGGATAATGTCAGGGCAACAATTTTCCAAACTGAACTATATCAATCGGTAGGAGTAAAGGATTTGATGGTAGCGCCATCATCTGTGATTGCGCCTGACGAAAGCTTGCCCGATGTTCTTAAGAAATTTGATGAAGTGCATCAGTGGAATTTGCCAGTAATAGAAGACGGCAGGTATGTAGGCTTTGTGTCTAAGTCAAGCATTCTTTCCAAATACAGGGAGGAGCTTCTCCATACGCAGTAATCGACAGTACTCAGAAGCTTTCTGCAAAACCCAGATAGAAGTAGCCAAGGTATTTAGGATCACCCAAAGCATAATCCAGGCGAAGGTTGAGACGTTCTCTTTTGTTGACGGTTACGCGAATACCTCCGCCATAAGAATAATGCAGCCCCTCGAAATTCACTTCCGTGGGATTATACACTTTGCCAAGTCCTGCAAACGCCACAACTCCAATTCGTTTATACACAGGCATACGGTATTCGGCTTGGAATGCAGTAAGGTAATTGTCACGGAAGCGGCCCCGGTAATATCCTCGCATGATGCGCGCACCGCCCAACTCAGAAAGCTCTTTGAATGGAGCATCGCCCCGAACGAAATTTCCAAATAATTCGAAGGCTGCGATGTGCCTCGCCCTAGGAACAACATTAATGTATTTACGAAAGTCGATGAGCAGCCGATGGTAGTTGACGGTTCCGCCTAATGATTTGGAGTACATAGAGTACCGAACATCCCAGAAGAACCCACTGCTCGGGTTAACAATATTATCGCGTTTATCCCATGTAAGCGTTGGCCCAAGCCCTATAGATGACGATCCATTGTAACCTGTAATTTTTTCAGTGTCTAGCAATCTGCCTGGCCGTCGATGAACATTGTAATACTGAATTGCCCGAGCCTCCATTCCAAGAAAAAGTTTACGTTTCTTAAATACTTTACGGCCGATTTTATTTTCAAATGAGACCGCATCGTACATAATGGTATCGCGGTTGGATATTGGCGTTGCATTGCCTCGTCCAAAATAAAAATCCCGATAGTCGACCAAAGCTTGCCCAAGCCCTTCAATCAGGTAATTTTCTCCTTTAGTGAAAATAGTGTAGCGAGGTAATATGATCAATTGCTGCCGGCTGGTGTAAAGAATCACTAATTCGGCATTGGAGGTACGGGTGGGTATGGTAGGATGCTGGTTTTTCCATAAGGCTACCGCCAATGCTCCTACACTAAAGTGCGTTTCGGGAGAGTAGCCCAAAATTGGTAAAGTGATCCTGCGGGAGTTTTTTGCAGTGTCAGACCAAAAGCGGAATTGCTGAGCAACTGCCTGCGACGATAAAACTGCCAACAAGGAAACTCCTAATAATTTTTTAAAATTCAAGATGACAGCTTTTCAGGCCGCCAAATTATTCAAAAAGAACTGAATACCAGTTTTCTTTTGAGAAATCAGAATTTTCAAAGTTTAGTCAACAGGGTTTTTAAAGCAGAACAAGATTCTGATAAGAACACGAGGTGCAGATAATGAGCGAATTGCTCTGTACAAGACTCAATTCTTAGGCTATGCCGACATTCTCGACTTGAATTTCTTAGTTAATTCATCTACGCTGTTCTTGAAATTAGCGTCTACTTTCATCATGTCTTCCACCGATTCAAGGGCATGAATAACTGTACTATGATCGCGGCCACCAAAATTTTCACCGATCAGAGCCAATGTCAATTGCGTGTAACGTTTGCAAAAGTACATGGCGGTTTGACGAGGGATAACGAATTCACGCTTCTTCACTTTGCCTTTCATCTGATCCATTTCCACTTTGAAGAAATCGGCTACTGTCTTTTGGATGTAATCTACGCTGACATCACTTTGAATTTCTTTAATGATGTTTTTTAATACTTCTTTCGCCAGATCCAGATCAATATTTTTCTTCAACAAGGTTGCGTGAAACAGAAGTGAATTGAGCACGCCTTCCATGTCGCGAAGGTTAGTATCTACGCTATACGCTAAGTATTCGGCGACTTCAGTAGGAATTTCAATCCCATCAGATTGCATTTTATTATTGATGATCGCGAGCTTGGTTTCGAAATCAGGCTCTTGTAAATCTGCAGTAAGGCCCCATTTAAAACGTGAAAGCAAGCGCTCCTGAAATCCTTTTAGATCACGTGGAGGGCAATCGCTGGTCATAATGATCTGCTTGCCCGATTGATGAAGCTGATTAAAGATATTGAAGAAAATCTCTTGGGTTTTTTCACGGCCCGCCAGAAACTGAACATCATCTAGAATAAGTAAATCCACCTGTAGGTAAAAATTTTGAAATTCCTGCATTTTCAGATTTTGCAAAGCATTCAGGAACTGGTTGGTAAAATCATTTTGATCAACATACAAAACAACCTTGTCTGCCATGTTTTTTTTGATCTCATTGCCCACAGCTTGCACCAAATGAGTTTTGCCAACGCCCACACCGCCATAAAGCATCAATGGGTTGAATGATGTCGTACCGGGTTTTTTTGCGACTGCAACGCCCGCTGATCGCGCCAGGCGATTACAGTCACCTTCTACAAAATTTTCAAAAACGTAATTTGGGTTGAGTCTTGAGTTTACAGTACGCGGATCTAATGCTTTATAGGCAAACGGAGAATACTCAGCATGCGAATGGCCATTACCATTTCCATTGGGTTGCTGGTTGTTATTTTTCTTATTACCGCTTCCGGTTGGATAGTTTACTGTTAGCGACGGATTCTGTTGATTTCCGCTGTCTACGACTACTGAATACTCAAGGCGGCCATTTTCACCGAGCACCTGGCGCACCGCTTTTTTTAATACAGGAACATAATTCTCTTCAAGCCACTCGTAAAAAAACTGGGAAGGCACTTGTATGGTTAGCACATCGCCTTCTGTGCGTACCGGTGTGATTGGTTTAAACCATGTATTGAAATTTTGCTCATCTACATGTTGCTTGATGATCTCAAGGCAATCAGTCCAAACGGTAGGGATTTCAACTTCCATTGAGTGAGTATCTGAGGTTAGAGTTTTTTTCGCTTTTTTTTGAGAAAGGGAGACAAAGGTGTAAAAAAAATGAAGAACAAAAAATAAATTTTCGTCTTGAGTTTCTTGTCTTTTTTTCAGTTTAAAAACGAGACAGGAAGATACCGAATCCACTGAAATTTCAAGGAGTCAGGTAAGAAAAAATAATTTTTTATTATTAAATAAGATTTGATTTTTTTAATGCGCTTTAAAAACGAAACTTGAATCGTTATTTCAATCTGTTCAATGGAAGAAAATAATTTTCTAAAAGATTTCGCTGCGCACACTGTCCGTGATTGGGAAAAAGTGGCCCAGCAAGAGCTAGGAGATAAGAATCCGTGGGAAAGCTTATCAAATAACAAGGTTGGCGTTATTATTAAACCTTACTATGATGACAGTGATGCAGTAACTGAAAATGAAATCAGCTTCAATCGTGATGTAGCAGGCTGGCAAAATATTCCTAAAGTATCCGTCAGCAGTGAGATAAATGCTAATAAAGCAGCATTGATGCATTTAAACGCAGGCGCTGATGGTATCTGGTTTGAAATTCAATCGAATCAAATCGATTTTGATGTGCTGCTCAAAAATATTGAATTGCCCTTTTGCATGGTTTTTTTCAGCATTAGCAATGATTCAACCTTAATAACTGAGTCATTAGCTTCATTCATTGAAAAAAAAGGATGGCAACAGGAAATTACGGGCGCAATCTTATCGGAGAGCTTCAATGAAAACTTGACACAAATGGTTGGCTGTAAAAAATTCAGAGCTAATGGAATCATTGTCAAGGAAAACAAAAATGTTGTTGATGAAATTGTGGATAGTTTGTTAACGGCTGTGGATATCATTGAAGGATTGAAAAGTAGAAATTTCTCAGCTGATGAAGCTTTTCTTTCGATTGCTTTTTCAATTTCAGTGAATGCCGATTTTTTCGTTTCAATTGCCAAAATACGAGCACTGAAAAATCTATGGATCACACTTCAGGAAGCGTATCAGATAAAAAAACCTTCATTTGCTTTTATTCAGGCTTATTCCAAAAAGTGGAATTTGGAAAGCTATCAGCCTCACGGCAACATGTTAAAGCAAACTACTGCGGCTATGGCAGCTGCAATAGCAGGATGTGAGGTGATTACAGTAGAGCCTGAAGAAATGGAGAGCCCGATGATGCAACGCATAGCGCGAAATGTTCCTTCAATGCTGTTCGAAGAATCTCATCTTTCAAAAGTTAATGATCCGCTGGCCGGTTCGTTTTATATTGAATCACTCACGCATGAAATCGCGGCCCAGGCCTGGAAAAAAATTCAACAGTATTCATGACCCCCGATTTTTCCAAAATAGAATATAAGCCAACACGCGCAGTTATTAATTCAAATGCCGAGCACTGGCTTACTCCGGAAACATTTTTGGTCAAGCCTTCTATTGATGAAACCGATCTTAAAAACCTTTCACTAAAGAAATTTACTGCAGGGCTTCCGCCATTTTTGCGCGGACCGTATGCCACCATGTATTCAGTACGGCCATGGACGATTAGGCAATACGCCGGTTTCTCAACGGCCAAAGACTCGAATGCATTTTATCGTAGAAATCTTGCAGCTGGGCAAAAAGGCTTATCTGTAGCATTTGATCTGGCTACCCATCGCGGTTATGACTCAGATCATCCTCGCGTAGCCGGCGATGTAGGTAAGGCAGGTGTTGCGATAGATTCGGTACTCGACATGAGAATTTTGTTTGATCAGATTCCTCTGGATCAAATGTCAGTGTCGATGACGATGAACGGAGCTGTCATTCCTATCCTTGCTTTTTATATTGTTGCAGCCGAAGAGCAAGGGGTGAAACCTAATCAACTTAACGGCACCATTCAAAACGACATCCTTAAAGAGTTCATGGTGCGCAATACATACATTTATCCGCCGGCGCCTTCGATGCGTATTGTGGCTGATATTTTTTCGTATTGCTCCAGGCACATGCCAAAGTTCAACAGCATTAGCATCAGTGGTTATCACATGCACGAAGCGGGAGCGCCAGCGCATATTGAACTTGCCTATACGCTCGCCGATGGACTTGAATATATCCGGGCCGGATTAAAAGCGGGCATTGCTATTGATGATTTCGCTCCGCGATTGTCTTTTTTTTGGGGCATTGGAATGAATTTTTTTATGGAGGTAGCAAAAATGCGCGCCGGCCGCTTGCTGTGGTCGAAACTCGTAAAATCGTTCAATCCGAAAAATGAAAAATCAATGGCGTTACGTACGCATTGCCAGACGAGCGGCTGGAGTTTGACTGCTCAAGATCCATATAATAACGTTACCAGGACGTGCATCGAAGGGATGGCTGCGGTACTTGGGGGTACGCAATCATTGCATACAAACTCATTGGACGAAGCAATTGCATTACCGACTGATTTTTCTGCACGCATAGCGCGTAACACACAGCTCTATTTGCAAAAAGAAACAGGTATCACGCAAGTTGTGGATCCATTAGGCGGCTCCTATTATGTTGAATTCTTGACTGAGCAACTTGCCAATAAGGCATGGGCGTTGATTGAAGAAGTGGAAGCTCTGGGAGGCATGACGAAAGCTATTGAACGTGGATTGCCAAAATTAAAAATCGAAGAAGCTGCTGCTGCCAAGCAAGCCCGAATCGATGCGGGTGATGAAGTCATTGTAGGAGTGAACAAATATCTCACAGACGAAAAACCCGATTTTGAAATTCTTGAAGTGGATAATACAGCTGTGCGCCTCGAACAAATTGAGCGGCTTGAAAAGTTAAAGCGTGAACGTGATAATGTAACTACGCAAAATGCCCTCACGGCAATAGAAATCGTAGCGCGCGGAAATGGAAATTTACTGGAAGCCGCGATTGTTGCGGCACGAGCACGAGCTACACTTGGGGAAATATCGATGGCCATGGAGAAGGTTTTTGGTAGATACAAGGCAACCATTCAAACGGTTTCTGGTGTATATTCGGGTGCAATGAAAAACAGAAAAGAGCTTGAGGAAGTACAAAAACTCTCCGACCGTTTTGCAAAGAAAGATGGCCGCAGGCCTCGCATATTGGTAGCGAAAGTGGGGCAAGATGGTCATGATCGCGGTGCGAAAGTTATTGCTACAGGTTTTGCTGATTTGGGTTTTGATGTCGATATCGGGCCACTCTTTCAAACTCCGGCCGAGGTAGCAAAGCAAGCAATTGAAAATGATGTACATGTAGTAGGAGCGAGCAGTCTCGCCGGCGGGCATAAAACTCTGGTTCCGGAATTAATCAACGAACTAAAAAAGATTGGCAGGCCTGATATTTTGGTGGTTGCGGGAGGCGTGATTCCTCAGCAGGATTATGATTTTTTATATAAGGCCGGTGTTGCAGGAATTTTCGGACCTGGAACTTCTGTGGCGCAAGCTGCTAAAATGATTTTGGAGAAGATGATTGCAAAGTAAAATCAGCTGGAACCTGTTGGAACCGTAAAATAAAAAGTTGACCCTTTGCCCTCAATACTTTCTACACCAATAGTCCCTCCATTCTTTTCAACAAAATCCTTGCAAAGAACTAGCCCCAACCCCGTTCCTTTTTCTTGGGCTGTTCCAAGGGTAGAGTGTTTAGTGCCGATTTTGAAGAGCCTCTGTATTGCGGCTTCACTCATCCCCACACCTGTATCTTCAACTGAAACGCGAAGCTGTCTCTCGGCGGGCTCAACTTTCAATGTGATCTTGCCGCCCTCGGGCGTAAACTTAATTGCGTTCGATATCAGATTTCTAACTACTGTGTTGATGGAGTTGTGGTGAGCTTTCACTGGCAACGAGGCAGCATTGTCATTAACGATCGTGATCTTTTTATTTTCTGCCAGACCCTTGAGCAAATCTTGGTTCTCCTTTAAAACTATTGCCAGATCGAAAGCTTCGGGTTTAAAATCGATGTTGCCCGATTGTGAGCGTCCCCATTCAAGAAGATTTTCCAATAGGGTAAACAAATTCTTCAACGACTTGTCAAGATCAAGCGAAAGCATCTTTATTTCATCTTTTGTCAGACTGTCAGTATGATGCAATAACAAAGTAGAAAACGCAGTTAGCGAATTGAGCGGCCCCTTTAAATCGTGACCAATAATGGAGAAGAGTTTGTCCTTAGTGTCATTAATTTCCTGCAGCTTTCGATTCGATCTCCGTTTTAAAAAGTAGAGATACAAAACCAGTAAACTGATTACCATACCTAAGGCAATAAGAAGAAAAAGGAAATTTCTCAGCTTGGTCTGCGCTTCAATTACTTTTTCGCGTTGGGTGCGATCAAGTTCCAGCTTGTCAATCTCACCCTCCTTCTTTTTCATCTGATATCGATTCTGTGTTTCCAGCAGCTGGCGCTCGTTTTTTTCGTTTTGGATAAAATCCAGAATTCCCAGTGATGATTCTTTAGATTCAAGCGCCTTTTTATAATCTTTCAACTCTTTATAACACTGGCTCAGGTATTCGTAAGTTTTTAGTGTTTGTTCCTGATCATGTACTTCACGACTGGCCTGTAGCGCTAGTTCGAGGTTAGCAATAGCTCTTTTATAATCTTTCTTGGCAATGTATAGTGCACCTACGCTATTGTATGACTCAGCAAGACCCGATTCATCTTTTAATTTCTGCCGAATTTCAAGAGCAGCCACATGGTTGGCCAGCGAGCGCTCATAATTTTTTGTCGAGCGATACAACTCACCAATGTCATTGAGTGACATTGCCTCTTTGCTTTTGTCGTGAATAGATCTTCGAATGGTCAACGCTTCTTTGTGTGATTGGAGCGCTTCTTTGTATTTTTTTTGCCGGGTAAGTAATTGACCCAGATGAAAAAGTGCATCCGCCTCCTGTGCCCGTAATTCCAATTGCCGTGAATAGATGAGTAATTGACGGTAATCATCGAAAGCTTCATCAATATTTCCGTGCGCTGCATTCACTTGGCCGGCTTCATTCAAAATCAATGAACGCATTAGCAGGTCGTCATCATTGGCATCAAGCGCCTCAGCTTCTTTCAAGAAATCAGCGCTTTTATAATAATCGCCTACAGCTTCAAATACTCGTGACATGGCGATGTAAGTAAAAATCTTTTCCCGATGAAGCCCAAGTGAGTCTTCTAACGTGAGCGACCGGATCAGCCAGCCCAAAGCTTGCTCATAATCATTGACGCGGGTGAGGTGAAGAACTCCAAGCTCAATCAATGTTCGCACTTCTCCTTCCTGATCGTGAGTTTCCAGTGCATTAAGCCTTTTTAGTTCGGCAACGCGCCGCTCTTCATCAATCGGTTTATTTTTTGGAATGATAAATAAATCTTCAAACCAGCGAACGTCAGCATCGTTCTGGGCGGTAATTGCACCGCTGCTCAGCAACAATACCATAAATGCAAAAAATACTTTCATGAAGGAAAATACATTATGATATCCTCAAAGGTGAGGAAAAGGGTGAGCACAAGAAAAGAAACTTGAAAAGAAATCTTACATCCTTTCAAGTTTCACGAAAGTAATAGCAAATGATATTTCCCTATTACACTAACTGTGCGTCAGACGAAATAGGCGCGCTGATAATCTTAGAGATCAAACAATTTTGTTCTGCACCTTTCACGATCCCGGCAAATTGTTCTGCTGAAATATTCGGAATTTTTCCTTTGATGGAAAGATGAACTCCCGTGATGGCAAGACCTTCAAGTGTTACCGCGGCAACCGTATCAAGCGCTGTTGCTGTAAAACCGCCCTGGCCAAGAAGGCTACTCACGGCCATGGTAAAGCAGCCCGCATGAGCCGCGGCAAGCAGTTCCTCGGGGTTTGTACCCGCTCCGTTTTCGAAACGGGTGTTAAATGAATATTGCGTTTTATTCAATACTGTACTTTGCGTGGAGAGATTTCCTTTGCCGGCTTTCAAATCTCCTTCCCAGTGTGCTGATGCTGTCCGTTTCATAATTGGTGTTGTTAATGGTTTGACGTGTAACTAATTAATTCTAAATAAGGTTTCCAGGTGATTCGATATCTTCAAGTTGTTTTCAAAGTCCCTTTATACTCATTCCTCCATCTACCATAATGTTTTGCCCGGTGATGTAACTCGCTTTGTCCATTGCAAGAAATGCAACAATACTTGCCACTTCTTCGGGCTGACCAACACGGGCCATCGGAGTGCGTGCAAGAATTTTTTCAAGGCGATCAGGTTGTGAAAGGACGCTTTCAGTTAATGGAGTTTCAATATACCAAGGCGAAACCGAGTTGACACGAATGTGAAACGGTGCCCATTCAGCTGCGAGGTGACGCGAAAGCTGAATGATCGCTGCTTTTGTCATTCCGTAAGGCGGACCGGTTTGAAGATCAAATGTGCCGGCCACTGAAGCAATATTAACCACACTGGCATTGCCCGATTCCTTTAATAATGGAAAAAACTGACGTGTAATTTCTGTGAGGCTGAACAGGTTGACTTCAAAAAGCTGACGGTATTCTGCTTCGTTGTAGTCAATAAATTTCTTGCGAACATTTGTCCCGACATTATTTACCAATACATCGAGCTTGCCCCAATCTTCTTTCACCTTTTGCGTCAATTTTTTTCTAAACTCAGTATCTGACACATCGCCTTCAAGCGTGGTTAGCTTTGATGAATTGTCAATTTTAAAATTCTTGACACTGCGCGCTACGATCAGCACTTCTGCACCCAGTTCTAAAAACTCTTTTGTAATAGACTGCCCGATGCCCTTGGTGCCACCTGTCACCAACACCTTTTTATTTTGTAATGACCACATAAATGAATTTAAAATCCTTTCAAATAAGGAAAAAACAGCGCAATTATACTTGCTCTAAAATTGGTCAATAATTATTGAAATGAAAACAGTAGTTTTCTGTAAAAGAACAAGCTGATGAAATCACTCCAGGAGCGGATCAAAGAATTCAATTCGGATCGGCAACAGCCAACACTCGCAAGGAAATACAAACTCATGGCAGATAATGAGTTTACTTTCTTTCGCGCTACCTGCCATTTGTTTTATGAAGACCTAAGCTCTGATCCGGCCTTGGCTCAAGGCCCGCTGGTTTGGAGTTGTGGTGATCTTCACCTCGAAAACTTTGGAAGTTATCGTGCCGCCAATGGCCTGGTTTATTTTGATATCAACGACTTTGACGAAGCGATGCTCGCGCCTGCCTCGTGGGAACTCACCCGCTTTCTTTGCAGCATTGGCATGGCCTCTGATCTTTGGAAATATTCAGCCAAGGAAGCTGAGGCATTGATGATTCTCGTAGTAAAAGCTTACACTAATCAATTGGCTGGCGGAAAGGCTTATGCTATCGAACGGGAGACTAGCCCGACACTAATTCAGGAATTTTTTGAATTGGCAGAAAGGCAAAAGGAGAAAGCAATGGTTAAGGCCCGGGTAGACAAAAAAAAAGAAAGACTAAAAATCATTACCGACAAAACGCTGCTGCTAGAAAAAGAAATTCAAAAGCAGATAAAAACTGAGGTGAACGATTTCTTGAATGAACATTACGGTTACCTGAAAGTCATAGATTCAGCGTTTCGGATTGCCGGCACAGGAAGTTTAGGAGTGAAACGCTACGTGCTTTTGGTGGAAGACTCTCGGCAAGAACGTTTACGATTGCTTGACATCAAACGGGCTATGCCCTCCTCGCTGGCACCATATTTAAAATCACGTCAGCCCAAGTGGACTTCTGACGCTGAACGAATTGTAACAGTTCAGGACTTCATGCAGTATGCGCCTCCCCGGTTTATGGGCACCCTTTCTGTTGATAATGAAAAATATGTACTAAAACAATTGCAGCCCAGTGCTCAGAAAATTGATCACACTCTTTGTCATAAAAAAATGAAGAATGTTGAGACTGTCATGACGACGATGGCTCAGGCGCTTGCTTCTGCACAAATTCGAAGCACATCTCGCAAAGGTTCGGCCGACGTAGAAGAATTAATGAAGTTTTCTGTCAATTCACTTTGGCAAACTCAGGTGGTTAGTACTGCCATTGCGTATGTTTCTGTGATGAAGAGTTACTTTAAAGAATACCGGAAGTTGTATAAGGAAAAATGAGATGGATTTATTTGCTCTCTTTTCGTTCAACTAGCAGAAACCAATCTTTGTCCGTTTGCAAGTAACCTTGCTCGTAACAAAAATGATACACAGCACCCTCTTTCGTTTTGTAGAGACTTGTTAAATAATGGAAGTCAAAACCTTTCTCCATTAGTTTTTCCCGATGGACCTTCGTTTTTCCCGAAGGGTTTAGCTCTAAAAGTATTCGCCTGTTTTTGCGTAAGGCGTTATTTGTATTACGAACAAGATTGGTATTGTCGCTGTTCAGCCGGTTGTTGTAGGATATTCGGCACTGGTCGGAGCAAAACTTTTTATCGGCACGTCCTCTGATCTTATCGCCACACTCGAGGCATTTCTTTTCCACTGTCATTTTTACTATCCGGTTTTGAAAATAAGGCTTGGCGCTCCTTTATTTTTTGCAGGAGTTGTCTTCCATCACACTCATTCCTCCTGCCATGTTTGTAATATCGGTGAAGCCTTTCTGTGTAAGCAAATAACTGGCTTGCGGACTCCGGTGGCTGTGTGAGCAATAGACAATGATTTCCTTATTCTTAAATTTATTTAACTCGGCAGCACGACCCTCAAGTTCTTGAATAGGTATGTTGATAGCATTTTTTAGACTGCCAAAATTTGGCTCCGCTTTTCCATCAAACTCTTCTTTGGTTCTGACATCCAATAAAACAACCCTTGGATGACTGGCGATGTACGCGCAGATTTTTCCTGGCTCAATTGTTTTGAAAACAACTGTAGATTTTTTGACTAAAGCCATTTGACAATGCTGACATTGCCCCGGTTTGTTATAGTCCGCTTTATCACAGTCGCGACCACAAGGCAAGCAGGCATATAGCTCTGATTTCGCTGTTGTTTGCGAAAATGCTGAGGTGCAAATCAGCAACGCGAGAAATAAAACAGGTTTTTGAATTAGCTTTTTCATAAGCTAAAACTAGGATATTTTAACTTATGTCCTTTTGAAGATTAGAATTTTTAGTTTCTAAATCATTGAGAGAAAAGAAGTCGGTTGATATTCCTTGCTTTGGAGACTTACTCTTCGCCTTCGACTTCCTGCCTTTCGGTCATTTCAAGTTGCATGATCTTTTTCTCCAACTCACGGAGTCGTTCATTAATGTCGGGCAGGCGCTTGAACATTGCGTATGCCTTGAAGTATTCTTTTACATCAAAGGCGGGAGAGCCAATAATACGCTGCCCTTCGTCTTTGATTGATTTACCGATACCTGCCTGTGCACCAATGCCTGTGTTATTAGCAATTACCAAATGTCCGGCAATGCCAACCTGCCCGCCAATCATATTGTTTTCGCCAACTTTTGACGAACCTGAAATCCCAGTCTGAGCCGCTATCACCGTGTTCTTTCCGATTTCAACATTATGCGCTACCTGGATTAAGTTGTCAAGTTTCACTCCTTGTCGCACCACAGTGCTATCACCAAAAAGGGTGGCACAATCAATCACTGTATTGGCGCCAATCGCGACATCGTCTTCAACAATCACATTGCCAAGCTGCGGTATGGTCTTGTACGTTCCGTCTTCCTGAGGTGCAAAACCAAAACCATCACTTCCAATTACTGTGCCCGAGTGAATCACGCAATTGTTGCCAATCTTGGTATCGGCATAGAGTTTTACATTGGGATGAAGAATGGTATTGTTGCCTATCGTTACATTATCTCCAACAAACACATGGGGATAAATTTTTACATTATCGCCGATCCTTACATGGTTTCCGATATAGGAAAAAGCGCCACGATAAATATTGTTTCCAACAGATACATTAGCTCCAATAAAACTTGGCTCCTCAATCCCCGTTTTTTGAAAACTGATCACTTTATGATATTCTTCAAGGAGTAACGTGAAGCTGATGTATGGATCGTCAACCAGAATAAGTGCTGTTGTGATTTCTTTCCTCGCCTGAAAATCCCTTTTCACTATAACGGCACTCGCCAGTGTCGTGTAGATGTATTGTTCGTATTTCGGGTTTGACAAAAATGCGATCTGGCCCTTTTTCGCATCCTGAATTTTTGCCAACATATTGATCTTCTCGCCGCCATTACCCCGCACTTCGCCTTTCAGCATGCCCGCGATTTGATTGATCGTAAATTCCATAGTGAGTTTTTAAGCATTTAGGGGAAGCATTGAGCAGCCAATTCGTTGACTCTCAGTGGCTCCATAGCCTAAAGTGCATTAGACAAAGATAAGTTTTTAGGCCAGCATAAATAGTTTTTTTTCAGGATTTTGCTCATTGCCTGGATGGTAGGCAAGTCGCTGGCTTGAGCAATATCCACTACTTTCCCGGTTTTCATCAAAATATTGATCGACGGCCCACCAGTAACATAGGCTTCGTTGGTCACGGTTCCATGGGAAAACAGATAATTCGCATCATTGCGCAGAACGCCAAAAGAGCGGTGGATTTCTAGTAGGGCTTTCTCAATATGAGCTTTTTTGATTGGTGTGGTTGTCAAGCGAATTTGAAAAAGTTCACGTTGCAAAAGCCGGTTACATAGTCCGCTCAGGATAGTATCCGGATGATTGCGCCAGAGTTTAACAGAGCCCCATATGTCATTGTCGTCAAGCTGGCCGAAGGCTTCAAGTATTTCGGGTTGCTGAGCAAATTCTGACGCTGAATATTTCCTTTTCAAGAAAAAAAGCAGTGCGTCGCTGGCATTAATTTTATTACCTCCACCGGCAAGATATTGCGCGCGCCTTATAATGTTCACTACCATCCGCTCGGCACTCACGGCGGTTTTGTGCAAATACACTTGCCAATACATTAGCCGGCGGGCGTGCAAAAAACTTTCGATGCTAAAAATACCTTTCTCTTCAACTACCAATTGGTCATCGTGCACATTCAGCATTGCAATAATCCGGTCGATCCCAACAGTGCCTTCCATAACTCCCGTGAAAAAACTGTCGCGGGTGAGGTAATCCATCCGATCGATATCAAGTTGACTGCTTACGAGGTGGTGAAAAAACTTTCTCTTATAGCTGTTACGAAAAATTTTTAACGCTAAATCCAGCGCTCCATGATATGTTTCATTCAAGGCTTTCATAAACTGATATGAAATGCTTTCGTGGCGAATGCCGGGCAATAATGTTTCTTCCAGCGAATGCGAGAGCGGCCCATGACCGATGTCGTGCAGGAGAATTGCAATTTGCGATGCTTCAAATTCTTCCTCGCTAATTTCTATTTCTTTATTGCGAAGACTTTCAAGTACACGGCCCATCAGGTGCATCGCGCCAAGCGCATGATGAAAACGGGTGTGAACTGCACCCGGATACACGAAATCGCTTACTCCTAATTGTTTTATAAAGCGCAGTCGCTGAAAATAAGGATGGGAAACTAAATCAGAGATCAATCCGCTCGGGATGGAAACAAATCCATACAGGGGATCGTTGATGATTTTGTTTTTGCTCAAAGTGATAACCCGATTGAAGTTTAAATAGTAACTTAGATTTTTTAAACGCATGCAAAGATACACCATTCTGTGGGCTGATGACGAGATCGATTTGCTCAAACCTCACATTCTTTTTTTACAACAGCGCGGCTATGATATTACGCCTGTAAATAATGGCTCAGATGCTGTTGAACTCTGTGAGTCGCGCCATTTTGATGTGGTCTTTCTAGACGAACACATGCCGGGTATGAGTGGACTGGAGGCGCTCAGCCTGATTAAAAATAGCAAGCCCAATCTTCCGGTGGTGATGATCACCAAAAATGAAGAAGAACGTATCATGGAAGAGGCGATTGGTGCCAAGATTGAAGATTACCTCATTAAGCCAATCAACCCAAGCCAGATTTTGTTGTCAGTAAAAAAGATATTGGATAACAAGAGGTTGGTTATTGAAAAAACCAATCAAGGCTATCAGCAAGAGTTTGGGAAAATAGGAATGGCTCTGCTCGACAATATGAACCATGAGCAATGGGCCGATATTTATAAGAAGCTTGTTTTTTGGGAGCTGCAGATGGACGAAGCCGACAACAATGAAATGGCGGAGGTTTTGGAGAGCCAAAAGGTAGACGCCAACACGAATTTCTGCCGGTTCATAAAAAAGAATTACGAAAGCTGGCTCAACAATCCTAACGTAGATCGACCGATGCTATCACACCAACTGATGAAGAAGGTAGTGTTCCCAGAGCTTTCGGCAACCAAATCAACGTTTGTGTTTATCATTGACAACCTGCGATATGATCAATGGAAAGTGATCGAGCCGGTGCTGGCCGAATTTTTTAATGTCGATAAGGAAGAAACCTACTATTCTATTTTACCAACAACAACCGCGTATGCGCGCAATTCTATTTTTTCAGGCATGCTTCCGTCAGACATGGTAAAAACTTATCCGGATCTTTGGGTAGGTGAGGAAGATGATGAAGGCAAGAATAATTTTGAAGATGAATTTCTTGCGCGGCAGTTGAAGCGTAATAACCTGAACATTAAGTTTTCTTATCATAAAATCAAACAGCTGGAAGAAGGCCGTGATCTGGCAGACTCTGTAAATAATCTTTTTGGAAACCAGTTGAACGTGATCGTCTACAATTTTGTGGATATGCTGTCGCACGCACGCACCGACATGGCCATGATTCGCGAGCTCGCCCCCGATGAAGCTGCTTACCGTTCTATTACAAAATCATGGTTTATTCATTCCCCATTGCTGGAAATTCTTAAAAAAGTTTCCGAGAAAAATACCCGCGTGATCATCACCACCGACCACGGTACTATTCGCGTTAAGCGTCCTTTTAAAATTGTCGGTGATAAGACCGTCAATTCTAATTTGCGCTATAAGCAAGGAAAAAATCTGGGCTATGAAGGCGACAAAGTAATGGAAGCACCAAAGCCCGAGCGTTTCTTTCTGCCCAAGCAAAATGTCTCGACATCGTATGTGTTCGCTATTGAAGACCAGTTTTTTGCTTATCCCAATAACTATAATTACTACGTTAATTTCTATAAAGACACCTTTCAGCATGGTGGCGTAAGTCTGGAAGAAATGATTATCCCTATAATTTCTTTAACTTCGAAGAATGCCTGACCGAACCGCAACTGGTGAAGGGATCGAATTTTCCCAAGTAGAAATCAGCCAAGTGGCCAAAGAACTCCTGAAGGCCGGCGAAGGCCAATTTGTATGGGCTTTATATGGCTCTATGGGCGCTGGCAAAACAACATTGACGAAGGCAATTGTAGCCGAATTGGGAGTACAGGAAACAGTAACAAGCCCCACATTTTCTATTGTAAATGAATACCGCGGCAGCAATGAACAACAGATTTATCATTTTGATTTTTACCGGATAAAAAATGAGATAGAAGCCTATGACCTGGGCATTGATGAATATTTTGACTCCGGGCATTTGTGCCTGGTGGAGTGGCCCGAAAAAATCCCTACCCTGTTGCCGCCGAACCATTTCGAAATTCAATTGAAAATTATTGGAAAACAAACCCGATTAATCCAATACGCGACCCATGGCTGAAAAAAAGAACACTGGTTTTGAAGCATTAGCGAAGACCAGTTTATCACCGCAGGAACAATTGGTAAAAGTGAAAAAAGGAAAGAACTCTTTTTTTATAGGCTTACCCAAAGAGATTGCTTTACAAGAGAATCGCATTAGTCTTACACCTGATGCTGTAGCGCTGCTGGTAAATAACGGTCACGAGGTGTGGGTGGAAAGTAATGCCGGCGCTGGAAGTAAGTTTACCGATCGTACCTACAGCGAAGCGGGAGCAAAGATTGTTCATTCACCACAGGAGGTTTATAAAGCGGATATTATTTTGAAAATAGAGCCGCCCACGATGGAGGAGTTGGAACATTTCAAACCAGGGCAAACGCTGATCTCGGCTGTGCAAATGGGCTACCTTGATGAAGAGCGTATTCACGCGTTGCTGAGAAAAAGAGTAACGGCTCTTGCGTACGAGTTTATTGAAGATAAAGTGGGAGGTATGCCAATCATTCGCGCTATGAGCGAAATTGCCGGCAGCACCGTAATGCTTATAGCGGCAGAATATCTGAGTACGGTTAAAAATGGTAAAGGAATTATTTTGGGAGGTATTACCGGAGTGCCTCCTACAAAAGTTGTCATTATTGGGGCAGGCACAGTGGCAGAATATTCAGCACGCGCGGCACTTAGTCTTGGCGCAGAAATCCAGGTATTTGATAATCATCTTTACAAGCTTCGTAGAATAAAGCATACACTTGGTCATCAATTCTACACATCTACAATTGACACAGTCACGCTGAGCGAAAGTTTGAAAAACGCTGATGTTGTGATTGGTGCATTGCGTGCCGAAAAAGGACGCGCGCGCCATGTAGTGAGTGAAGAGATGGTAAAAGCTATGAAGCCGGATTCACTGATCATCGATTTAAGCATCGATCAGGGTGGATGTGTCGCTACTTCTGAAATTACATCGCACGCCAAGCCTGTTTTTAGAAAATACGATGTCATTCACTATTGCGTACCCAACGTAGCATCGCGTGTAGCAAATACAGCTACAACGGCCCTCAGTAATATTTTTACACCTACCATTTTGCGGGCGGCTGAAGAAGGCGGGGTGGAGGAAATGATTTTTGCACACAAGTGGTTTATGAAGGGCGTGTATACCTACAAAGGAAGCCTCACCAATGAAAGTGTGGCTCGTAAGTTTGCCATGAAATTCAGAAACATTGAGTTGTTGATCGCGGCAAGGGTATAAATTCCTGACACAATTTGGGTTAGTTTCGTCACTTTGAATGTGATCTCGATTTACCGTTTGTAGAATTAACCGATAAAGGAACAGTTGGCTGCATAAATTTGTTTACTGTTCTGTGCTATGAAATACCTTGATCTTTTGTGGATGAGTGACTGGCTGAAGCGGTATTACCCAAAATATTACTCTAATGAACTGATGTTGCTGGCAGATGATATCCTCAAATGGTTTCATGAGGAGTTGCCTGAAGACAGCAGCACCTTGATTTACCTTAAAAGTCTTTACGATTCGCCAAGCGATGCTCTTCGCTCGCTCTGGAAAGAAATTCAATTGCTGACAGGGTCGTATTGGGGAAATTAAGTCCGATCAAGCCAACGGCATCATATAAGAGGTTGACGGAGTCTTCAGTGCTTCACGCACCCAGCGGCCCCGCTCTTCTGCAATTCTTCGGACTTCCAGTCGCTCTTTGTTACATGGGCCATCGCCATTGATAACTCGCTTAAATTCTTCCCAGTCGGGCTCGGTGTAATTCCATTTACCTGTTTCAGGGTTTTTCTTCAACAACGGATCAGGAATTGTAAAGCCAAGCTCCCAGATTTTAGGTACATACATATCCAGGAACTGGTTGCGCATATCATCGTTGGTACCCATTTTCACTTTCCAGCGCATGAGCACTTCAGTGTGGGTAGAAATTTTATCGCTTGGCCCAAAAAAGTGCATCATTGGTGGCCACCAGCGGTTGAGCGCTTCCTGAAACATATCGCGCTGCTTTTGAGTACCTGCTGCCAAATAGATCACACAATGGTGTCCGTATTTTAAATGGAAAGATTCTTCAGCGCAAATTCTATCCAATGCCCTGCAATACGGCCCGTAACTTCCCTTGGCATTCGCCAACTGATTAACAATAGCTCCTGCGTCGACAAGCCATGATATAAAACAGCAGTCGGCCCAAGTGAATGTTGGGTAATTGAAGATGTTAGAATATTTGGATTTACCTGTGATCAGGTCGTCAATCATTTGTTCGCGGGGCTTTCCAAGGGTCTCGGCTGCGCTGTAAAGAAGTTGTGCGTGGCCCACTTCATCCTGAACTTTAGCCATCAGCGACATTTTGCGTTTGAAGCCCGGCGCACGTGTTATCCAGGTTCCTTCGGGCAGAGCCCCAATGATCTCACTGTGCCCATGCTGTTCGATCATGCGGATGAGCTGCTTGCGATAAAGCTGCGGCATCCAATCGGTAGGCTCTATTTTTTCACCACGAGCTATTCGAGCTTCAAAAGCCGATAATAATACCGGATCTTCTTGAGCAACGCTATCCGTCTTTACACCCTCGAAAGTATTTCCGCCACCGTACATCGCTGATTTTCTTTAGACTACAAAAATAGCAAACTGAACAGAGAAATGTTACCGAAATGTTTATCACTGATTCTGTCGGGCGAAAGACACTAATAGCCAGTGGAAACGAATATTTTGGTCAAAAATTAACGATGAAAAAATTTATTGTAATGACGCTCGTCTTGATGATGACGACCGGGATCTTGTTTTCTCAGAGCACACCGAAAGGCCTAATGGTGGGCGATACTGCTCCGGATTTTACTTCCACAGATCAGAATGGAAAAACGGTGAACCTGAAATCCTTGCTGCGTGACGGTCCGGTGGTGTTGGTGTTTTATCGTGGCGAATGGTGTCCGTATTGTAATAAGTATTTAAAGCAGTTGGAGGATTCGCTACCGATGCTTACGAGGAAAGGTGCCAAAGTAGTAACAGTGTCCCCCGAGAAGTCAGAGAACATTGCGAAGACCGTGAAGAAGACCAAAGCGACTTACTCTATTATTCATGACGATGGATTAACTATTATGAAAGCGTACGATGTTTCTTATCCCGTGGACGAAAGCACAATTCTGCGGTATAAAAAATATGGTATCGATTTACAATCCGCGAATGGCGATAACGGGGCAAATCTACCGGTTCCGGCGGTCTACATTATTTCGGAGACCGGAAGAGTTACATACCGTTTCTTCAATTGGGACTACAAAATCAGAGCCAGCGTGAAGGAGATTCTGCGGAGTTTGTAATTGTTGAAGATGAAAGAAGTTAGGAGACAGATTTTAGTGTAAAGTTTACTTCTATCTCCTAACTCCTGAATGTCTATTACTTCATTCGTACCTCAATGTATTTGATGGGTTGGTCATCGCAGCCTTGATGGTTTGCGCACTTACCGTAACCAAGGCAACAAAAACAGCGGAGATTGCCGCCAGTGCGTAGACCATCACATTCATATCGATATGATAAGCGAAGGTGTTCAGCCATTTGCCCATCAAGTAGGCAGCCACAGGCCATGCAACAACATTGGCAATTAAGATCAGGATAACAATCTCTTTGGAGAGCAAGCCAAGTATGTTGGGAACCGACGCTCCGAGCACTTTACGAATTCCTATTTCTTTGATACGCTGCATGGTATTGAATGTAGCTAAGCCAAACAAACCAAGTGACGCAATGAAAATTGCCAACCCTGAGAAAATAGTAAACAGTTGATTTTCCTTCTTTTCAGAATTGTAAAGCTGAGCATAACGTTCGCTGGTAAAGCGATATTCGAAAGGGCGAATTGGTAAAAATGATTTCCATACCTTTTGCAAATGATCGAGTCCTTCCTGAAAATTATCTCCTGAGATTTTTATGGTCAGGTAATTGTAGTTTGATTGTTTTACAGGCAAAAAAATCATGGGCACGATGCGCTGATGGAGAGATTCGAAGTGAAAATCATTCACTACACCAATCAGCTTTCCGCGAATACCTCCATATTGAAATTCCTTGCCAATTACTTCTGCATTCGATTTCCAACCTAATTCTCTTACGGCTGCTTCATTCACTATATAAGCCAATGAGTCGTCTGTTTTTATTTCCTTTGAAAAATCTCGCCCCGCTGCAAAAGTGATTCCATGAGTACTGAAAAATTCATAGTCGGTGGAGATCATTTTCAAAACAACAGAGGCGGGAATCAACTGACCATCATTTACAAGTGATGCACCACTGCTATCCAGTAAACGACCGGTAGGTATACGCGAACTACGACTTACATTTTTGATGGTAGAGGATTTTACAGCCTCATTATAGAATGCATCGTAGTTAGTGCCTAGTTCGTTGTAATAGGTTAGCGTGACCAATCGATCTTTGTCAAAACCCAGACTGGTATTGTTCATGAAATTTAATTGCTGAGTTGTCACCAGCGTTGCGATAATCAACACAATAGAAATTGCAAATTGTGCCACGACCAACGTCTTGCGGATACCACCTTTTCCTTGCACTGATCCTTGTTGCCCTTTCAAAACAAGAGCAGGTTTAAATGATGAAATCACAAAGGCGGGATAAATGCCAGCAAGCAGACCAACCAGCAATGCAAAACCGATCAGCCCCAATGTAAGCGGCCAGTTTTCAAAAAATTGAAAAGTGAGATGTTTGCCAGTAAATTGATTGAGCCATCCAAGCGCAACCCATGCAAAGGCAACTGAGATTAATAAACCAAAGAAAGAAATCAAAACGGATTCGCTCAGGTACTGCCCGATCAGCTGGTTTCTAAACGCACCTACAGTTTTTCTCAAGCCTACTTCTTTGGCCCGTTTGATGGCGCGTGCTGTTGAAAGATTTACAAAATTGAAACATGCAATGAGTATGATGAACAACCCGATCACAGCCATCATGTAAACCGTGTTGATATTACCGCCGGCCTCTATTTCATCGTCAAGGTGCGAGCGCAAGTGAATGTCTTGAATATTTTGAAGAGAAAGCCTTGTACTTTTTGAGGCAACGAAATCGGCAGGCGCACCAAAGTTAGCTTTAGCATATGGGCCAAAATGCTTGTCGAGAAATCCCGGAAACCGTGCTTCGATTTTATTCGGGTCTGTTCCTGGTGCAAACACCATATATGTGCTGAAAGCATTGTTGCCCCAGTTAGTCTCTAACCCTTTGCGGCCGTAGATAGTACTATCATAAAGTGTGCTGAACGAAATTAGGAAATCAGGATGCCAATGAGTTTGGCTTGGAAAATTTTTATAGACACCAGTCACTTCCAAGGTCAGCTTTTGGCCGCCCTTTAATTGTTTGCCAATGACCTCAGTAGTTCCAAAGTATTTCTTTGCTGCACTTTCTGAAAGCATTACAGTTAGTGGCCGTTCTAGTGATTTTTGTGGATCACCTGAAATCACAGAGATATCTAAGATTTTGAATAAGTCGGGTTCTGTCACGAAAACATTTTCTTCAGATGCCAATTTTGTACGCTCTCCGTTTTCTTCGATGGCCATTACGACAGGGTATTGTACTGTTCTTGCCAATAATTCTATTTCACCAAAATCGTTTTTAAGAAGCGGCCCTATCGGCGGAGCAACAGTAGCCAGGTGAAGATTAGATGACCCGTCGCGACTAAAAAATTCGCGTGTGACCCGAAACGTTCTGTCCGCTTTGGCATGGTAGCGGTCATAACTAAGTTCATCGGTAATAAACAGATAGATCAGCACAGCCGAGGCCATTGCCAATGCAAGGCCCATAAGATTGATAAACGATGTCAGGCGGTTGCGCAGAATGGCACGCAAAGCAACTTTCAGATAGTTTTTTATCATGGCAAAGTAGTTTTAAGGGTAACTCCAGCTATTGTTAGAGGTTACCTTAATTGACGGCCGAATTTGAAAATGGTTGCCTTATTTCTACAAAAAATCAGTTCAGAGTAGCAAGACGTTCTTCCAATGACTTGATTTTTGTTTCGGCATCGGCTTTCTTTTTGCGCTCAAGTTCTAAAACCTGAGGAGGAGCACCAGCTACAAATTTTTCATTGGAGAGTTTCTTCATCACCGAAGTAAGGAAGCCTTTGTTGTACTCGATTTCTTTCTGAATTTCTTCTTTCTCTTTGGTGGAATCCACTTTCCCTTCCAGGGGAATATAAAATTCGCGTGTGCCAATCAGAAACGAAGTAGCGTTGGCTACTTTATCGGCAATAAAATTAATGGAGGTCAAATTTGCCAGCTTACTTACAATTGAAGAGAATCGGGTGATTTCATCGCAAACTCCATTCACACTTAGTGGCAGAGATTCCTTTGGCGATATTCCTTTGGCATTTCGCACATTTCGCACCTGGGTGATCGCTTCAAATGCAACTTCACTTTGCCTAATAATTTTCTCGTCAAACTCTTTCGCCTTTGGCCACTGTGCAACAATAATACAGTCTTCGATCTTTCTGTCCCTAAGCTCGTGCCACAGTTCCTCAGTAATGAATGGCATGAACGGATGTAACAATTTCAACAGCGATTCAAAAAACACGATCGTGCGTTCGTAGGTGACTTTATCAATTGGCTTTCCAAACTCAGGCTTAATCATCTCCAGATACCATGCACAGAAATCATCCCAGACTAGTTTATATAGGGCGTGCAGCGCATCTGATAGCCTGAATTTCGAAAAATGATCTTCCAGCTCTTTCATCGACTGGTTCAACTTCGCCTCAAACCACTCAATGGCAACTTTGTTTTCTTCGGGCTGAGCCTGCTCCGAAACTTCCCAGCCTTTTACCAACCGGAAAGCGTTCCATATCTTATTTGAAAAATTTCTTCCTTGCTCACAAAGTTTTTCATCAAATAGAAAATCATTACCTGCTACCGAACTGAAAAGCATCCCGGTTCGCACGCCATCGGCTCCATATTTTGAAATGAGTTCCAAGGCATCGGGGGAGTTGCCGAGCGACTTGCTCATTTTTCTTCCCAGCTTATCGCGAACAACTCCGGTGAGGTAAACATCCTCAAACGGCTTTTCACCTGTATATTCATATCCGGCGATAATCATCCGCGCCACCCAGAAGAAAAGAATCTCCGGAGCCGTTACCAAAACATTTGTCGGGTAGAAATATTTGAGATCCGGGTTTTTAGAAGCGTCTATTTTTCCATCATTAAAGGATATATCATTAAATCCGTCAAATACTTGCATCGGCCACAGCCACGATGAAGCCCAGGTATCAAGCACGTCAGAGTCCTGTTTCAATTGGACCGTCGTCTGTTGACCGTCTACGGCAAATTTTTTATTATAAATCTTAATTGCCTCTTCCTCATTTTCAGCAACTACAAAATTGCCATCGGCATCGAACCAAGCCGGGATGCGGTGTCCCCACCACAGCTGCCTCGAAATGCACCAGTCGCGCACATTCTCCATCCAATGCCGGTAGGTGTTTTTGAATTTGGCCGGATACAATTTGATTTCATCGTTCTCCACAGCATCCTTCGCACGCACCGAAATCTCTTTCATCTTCACAAACCATTGCAGCGAAAGCTTAGGTTCTACTACCGTGTTGGTTCTTTCACTTCGCCCTATGCGCGTTACAAACTCTTCTTCTTTTACCAAGTCTCCGGCTTCGCGCAAGTCTTTTACAATTTCTTTGCGCACGGCAAAACGGTCCTTACCAAAAAATTTAGGCAGTTCACACTTTTCGTTCAGTGTACCGTCATCGTTGATGGTGTCAATCACCGGCAGATTATGACGCAACCCGATTTCATAGTCATTAACATCGTGGGCCGGAGTTACTTTCAGACAACCGGTACCAAAGGCTTTGTCAACATAATTATCGGCTATCACCGGAATCTCACGATTGATAAAAGGAACCAGTACCTTCTTGCCGACCAGGCCTTTGTAACGCTCGTCTGTTGGGTTTACCGCGATTGCCACATCGCCCATGATCGTTTCTGGCCGCTGGGTGGCAATGGTAATCCAATCGTTCGTGCCTTTTATTTTATAGCGAACAGAATAAAGTACCGATCGGTCGCCGTCTTCTTTATATAAAACTTCTTCGTTTGACAAAGCCGTCTTCGCTTCGCAATCCCAGTTGATCATCCGCAGCCCACGATAGATGTAGCCTTTGTTATACAAGTCTACAAATACTTTGATCACCGCTTTATAATATCCAGGATCCATAGTGAAGCTTGTCCGTTCCCAATCGCACGACGCTCCGAGCTTTTTTAACTGATCGAGGATGATTCCGCCATATTTATCTTTCCATTCCCACGCGTATGTCAAAAACTCATCGCGCGTAAGCGAAGATTTCTTAATTCCCTTCTCACGAAGCATCGCGACAACGCGCGCTTCGGTCGCGATAGAGGCGTGATCAGTGCCGGGAACCCAGCAGGCCTCCTTTCCTTCCATACGAGCCTTGCGGATAAGCACATCCTGAATAGTATTGTTAAGCATGTGGCCCATGTGCAATACGCCCGTCACGTTGGGCGGAGGAATCACAATAGTAAAGGGCTCTTTATCCGGATTGGGTTTGGCTCTAAAGAAGCCCCTCTCCATCCAGTATTGATACCATTTATTTTCTGTTTCGGCCGGATTGTATTTCGTAGAAAGCGCCATGCGGGGTAAAAACTAAAGATTAAGTCGGCAAAAATAGAAATTAAATATTTCTTGGCGGCATCGCCTTTGCCAGTGGCCTCCGCTGGCAAAGGCGGGCGGGCTTCCCGATAATTCGGGACGCTGCAAGTCCTGCCATTACACATGCCATCGCACTTCGGGCTTTCCGCTACTATCCCTTGCCGGACGCATTGGCAAAGCGAGCGGTCAGAATCCAAACCGACCGGCTCTTTCGTAGATTATAGAAATACAAATCCCTTTATGAATACGAATGCAACGGTTTCTATGGAGAACACGGCCACCGGCGGTATCGAGTGGCGTCAGCTTTGGAGTTTGGCCGCCCTCTATGCTTCAATTGTTATCGGCTGGATCGCCTACCATAATTACCAACCGAAACTGTTGGTCAAATTTCATTTTACCGATTTTACTTTCTTATTGATGGCAGTGCAAGGCGTCATATTAGTACTCACGCCTCCAATTGCCGGAAGAATGGGCGACCGTTTTCGGTTTCAGCAAGGAACACGCATCCCGGTGATTTCAACAGGGATAAGTTTCGCTGCCATGATTTTTATGGCGGTGGCTTTCACGTTGCTCGGCAATCCGGGAGAGGTATTTAAATGGATTCTTCCTTTGCTCATTATTTTCTGGCTTATCGCGATGAGCATTTTTACCAGCCCCGCGCTTTCTACGCTCGAGCTTTTTACACCGGTAGATAAACTTCCGCGTGCCATGGCGATTCTTACGATTGTAGCAAACTTGTTGTATTCGCTAGAGCCGGTAATCATCGACTTGATCGACTACTTGGGTGCTCCAATTACTTTTATGATTGGCGGAATTGCAGTTTTCGTTTCCGGCCTTGCTTTAAAGAAAAATTCAATCAGTCTCTTTAATAATAACCAAGGAAAACCAAAGACTGAGATGAAACTCGACACGCAGAAGTCTTCGTACGGATACATCTTCTTTTTGGGAACTGCGCTTGGGTTATCAACCACAGTGCTGTTCAATTACTTCCCTGATATTCTTCAACGTAACCTTGGTGCTTTCGCTTTCGGTCTTCAGGGCAAATGGATTTTAGTTTTGGTTTTGATCCTATCCACCATCGTTATTCTGCCTGTGAGTGATTGGGTAAACAAAAAAGGAATTGAGAAATCATTCTGGCTAAGCGTTACCATAAATATGGTGAGTATGGCTGGCGTGTTGCTTTTCAATATTCCGGTGATTGCATTGGTAATGGTTATTGTCTTTACGTTGTCGTTCACTTCGCTGTCTGTGAGTTCACTGCCATTAGCCATAGCGCGAGCTAATTATTATGAGAAAGTTTTTTGTGTAGGGATATTTTTCTCGGGAGTAGCTTTCCCCGACGGGATTGTCGAAGCAATACAAGCCTATTGAGATTCTCTGGTTTATAGTTGACAGCCGCGCTGAGTGATCAGACGGCTGTTTTTTTTTGAATAGCTGGAAATATTCAATCGATTGAGTTCGATTTATACTTCCGATCCCTACTAAATGTTAGTTCGCTCCAAAAAATTCTTTTGGAACCTAATGATTGTTATACAACCCTTCGAAGATACATTTAGGCTAACAAAAAAATATCTTTTACGAAGTGGACGATCAAGATCAGCGGCCTCAAGGCCTTTACCATCCGCAATTTGAGCATGATGCCTGTGGAGTAGGATTCATTGCAAACATAAAAGGAGTAAAATCACACCAGATTATTAAGGATGGATTGACCATGCTCGAGCGCATGGCACATCGTGGTGCCTGTGGCTGCGAAGCCAATACCGGAGACGGCGCAGGAATTCTTATTCAGGTGCCTCACGAGTTTTTTGTGAGTGAGTGTTCAAAAATAAATATCAAACTGCCACCCTTTGGTTCTTATGGAGTGGGTTTGGTTTTCTTCCCTCGCGATGCGAAAGTGCGTGAAGAATGCCGCACAGTGCTCAACCGGCAGATCAAGAAAATGAAAATGAGTTTGTTGGGTTACCGCACCTTGCCCACAGATCATAAGGATATAGGCGAAACAGCTTTGAAGTCAGAGCCGGTGATGGAGCAGGTTTTCATCAAGCGCCCCGAGAACATCAACAACCCGGATGATTTCGAACGGAAGCTTTTCATATTGAGAAAATATTCAACGCGCATCGTAACAGAATCGGTGGCGAAGGTGAACAACCAGTTTTACTTTTCATCGCTTTCTTACAAGACTATCGCTTATAAAGGAATGCTTACCAGCGGGCAGCTGCGTTATTATTTTCCTGATCTGCAAAATGAAGAAGTTGTTTCGGCATTGGCTGTTATCCATTCCCGATTTTCAACCAACACGTTTCCGTCCTGGCGACTTTCTCAGCCATTCAGATTTATTGCACACAATGGCGAAATCAATACAATTCAAGGAAACATCAATTGGTTGAAGTCGAAAGAAGCATTTTTTGCTTCTCCACTTTTTTCGCGCGAAGAGCTAGACATGATTCTTCCGATCTGTAACCCTGCTCAGTCCGATTCTTCGAACCTTGACAATGCTATTGAGTTACTCATGCACGCAGGCCGCTCAATGCCGCACGTGATGATGATGTTGATTCCGGAAGTTTGGGACGGAAATGAGAACATGAGTCAGGAGAAAAAAGATTTTTATGAATACCACGCCAATCTCATGGAGCCGTGGGATGGCCCGGCTTCAATAACATTTACTGACGGAAAAATAATTGGAGCAACTCTTGATCGGAATGGTTTGCGCCCATCACGGTTTATAGTTACCAACGATGATCGCGTAATGATGGCCAGCGAAGTTGGTGTTCTTGACATTGATCAGTCAACAATTATTTCCAAAGGCCGACTTCAGCCCGGCAAAATGTTTGTGGTTGATTTGGAGCAGGGTCGTATCATCAGCGATGATGAACTTAAGCAGGACATTTGCACACGCCAACCGTATGGACAATGGTTGAAAGAGAATAAAGTGAGATTGCAAGATCTGCCCGAGCCAGGCGGAAGTTTTCATAAGTACGATCCAAACACATTCCTGAAAAGACAAATCTCATTTGGATACACCAGCGAAGACATTCGTGTAGTGCTGGCGCAAATGTGTGATACGGGCAAGGAAGCACTTGGCTCGATGGGAAGCGACATCCCACTGGCTGTGCTGTCTAATCAATCGCAACATTTGTCGAGTTACTTTAAACAACTCTTTGCACAAGTTACAAACCCGCCCATCGATCCTATCCGAGAAAGAATGGTGATGTCGCTGGCTTCGCATGTAGGCGGTTCATTGAATTTATTGGAAGAAACTCCTGAGCACTGTGTCACACTTGAGTTGCCCGTTCCGATTCTTTCAAACAATGAGTTGGAAAAAATCCGGTACATCGATCACCGACATCTTCAAACCAAAACCATCTATACTTATTTTCGCGCCGACGGTTTGGCAGGGTCGCTCGAACGCGGACTAAGCCGGATTTGTCAGTATGTATCCGATGCGGTAGAAGATGGTTTTACAATCATTATTCTCTCTGATAGAAGTTTTGACAGCGGTCACGCCCAGATACCTTCCTTACTTGTAACTGCAGCTGTGCATCATGATTTGATCCGCAAGGGGTTGCGCGGAAAAGTAGGCCTGCTCGTGGAAGCTGGAGATGTATGGGAAACTCATCATTATGCAACGTTGCTTGGCTATGGAGCATCAGGGATAAATCCATACCTTATTTATCAGACTATCCACGACATGAAGAAGAGAAATCTTCTTTCAGTAAGTGTTACCGAAGAGAAAGCTGTTTACAATTACAAGAAAGCAGTATGTGGTGAATTGCTCAAGATCATGAGCAAAATGGGGATTAGCACACTACAGTCGTATCACGGTGCGCAGATATTTGAAGCGCTCGGTATCAGCAACGAAGTGGTCGATCAATATTTTACAGGAACCGTTAGCCGTATTGGTGGACTGACTCTGGATGACATTGCACGTGAAGCCTTGGTCAAACACAGTCTTTCATTTCCAAAGACTTCTCTCAACACCAGGCTGGAAGTTGGAGGCATTTATCAATGGAAGCAACGTGGCGAGGCGCATTTGTTCAATCCTCAGACGATTCATCTTCTTCAGCATTCTACCAAAACCAACGATTACGGTCTTTTCAAGAAATACAGTAATCTCATTAATGATCAAAGCGAAAAAGCAATCACGCTTCGCAGCCTGTTAAGATTCAAGAAAGGAAAATCGATTCCGATAAGTGAAGTAGAACCAAAGGAAAACATTTTCAAAAGGTTTGCCACCGGAGCAATGTCGTTTGGTTCAATCTCGTATGAAGCTCACAGTACGCTTGCCGTTGCTATGAACAGGATTGGAGGCAAAAGCAACTGCGGCGAAGGCGGTGAAGATGAAATTCGCTTTCATAAAAAAGAAGATGGCACGTGGGAGAACTCGGCTATCAAACAAGTTGCATCGGGTCGCTTTGGCGTGACGAGTTATTATCTCGCCAATGCACAAGAATTGCAAATTAAAATTGCACAAGGCGCAAAGCCCGGTGAAGGAGGGCAGCTTCCGGGTTATAAAGTAGATGAGTGGATCGGTCGTGTTCGTCATTCCACTCCGGGTGTTGGGTTGATTTCGCCTCCACCTCACCATGATATTTATTCTATCGAAGATTTGGCGCAACTCATTTTTGACTTGAAGAATGCCAATCGCAATGCCCGCATCAGCGTGAAATTAGTTTCTGAAGCCGGCGTTGGAACAATTGCTTCCGGAGTAGCGAAAGCTCATGCCGATGTTATCCTAATTGCCGGCCATGATGGCGGAACGGGCGCTTCACCCTTGAGCTCTGTTCGTCATGCAGGCTTGCCCTGGGAACTTGGCCTTGCGGAAACACACCAGACCCTGGTACGAAATAAATTACGCGGCCGTGTTGTGGTGCAATCCGATGGACAGATCAGAACGGGGAGAGATCTCGCTATCGCCGCATTGCTAGGCGCAGAAGAGTGGGGAGTGGCAACGGCCGCATTGGTAACTGCAGGTTGTATTATGATGCGCAAGTGTCATCTCAACACATGCCCCGTTGGCGTGGCTACACAAGACCCTGAGTTGAGGGCACTGTTCACTGGTAAACCGGAGTATGTAGTAAACCTTTTCACTTTCCTGGCTGAAGAGCTGCGCGAGATCATGGCCGAACTTGGATTTCGTACGGTTAATGAAATGGTGGGACAAGTTGATCATCTGTTGCTAAAGGATCTCAAAGAAAACTGGAAACAAAAAAATCTCGACCTTTCACCGATTCTATTTAAGGAGCCGATGAGTCTTGACACTCCGCTTTTCCGGCAGGAAGAGCAAGATCACGGAATAGATGCAGTTCTTGATCGCGAATTGATTCGTGTAGCGCAACCCGCGCTGGAGAACTTGGAAAAAGTGGAGCACTCTTTTGAAATCACAAACCAGAATCGCGCCGTTGGTGCAATGTTATCAAATGAGATTTCAAAGAAATTCTTTGGGCCGGGCCTGCCGAAAGGAACTGTTCATTATAAGTTTAAAGGAACTGCCGGACAAAGTTTTGGGGCATTTGCAACCTCTGGTTTGAATTTTGAATTGGAAGGTGATGCCAACGATTATTTTGGCAAAGGACTTTCGGGAGCACAACTTATACTATACCCTCCAAGGCAGACAGGCTTCATTCCATCAGAAAACATAATTGTAGGCAACGTAGCTTTCTATGGAGCAACATCGGGTGAAGCTTTTATCAGAGGCCGCGCAGGTGAACGCTTTGGGGTGAGAAACTCGGGCGTAAACGTAGTGGTGGAAGGTGTTGGCGATCATGGATGTGAATACATGACGGGCGGTACCGTAATTGTACTTGGCGATACCGGAAGAAACTTTGCAGCGGGAATGAGCGGCGGTGTGGCTTATGTCTATGACAAGAACAATGCGTTCAGGAAAAACTGCAACATGGAGATGGTCATGTTTGATGAAATGGATTCCGGTGACGAAGAAAAAATCAAAAACAAAGTGATGGATCATCTTACGTTTACCGGAAGCGATGTAGCGTCCGCACTTCTTAAAAATTGGCTGGAATCATTTAGCAAGTTTGTGAAGGTTATGCCGGTAGAATACAAAGCCGTGCTGGAAAAAAGGAAGGCTGCAAGTAAACTGGTGATTGTGCCAGTGAGCCATTAGATGTTTGTTGAAATTTTGATTGTGAATTTGTTTTAAGGTTAATCGTAAAATAGAAATGGGAAAACCATCTGGATTTTTAGAATTTGATCGTGAACCTGCACCGAAGCGTGATCCGAAAGAAAGGATTGCCGACTATAGAGAAATTGAAAAATCGGTAAGTACAGATCACACACAAAAGCAGGCGGCTCGCTGTATGGACTGTGGTATTCCGTTTTGTCATCACGGATGCCCGCTGGGAAATATTATCCCTGAATTCAACGACGCTGTCTATCAAAACAACTGGAAGCTGGCCTATGAAATACTGATCTCGACAAACAATTTCCCTGAATTCACCGGAAGGATTTGTCCAGCGCCGTGCGAAGCCTCGTGCGTGCTCGGAATCAACAAGCCGGCTGTAGCTATTGAATTTATTGAGAAGAACATCATTGAGAAAGCTTTTGAAGCTGGTTATGTGAAGGCGAATGTTCCCTCTGTTAGAACCGGAAAGAAAATCGCTGTCGTTGGCTCGGGTCCTGCCGGCCTTGCAGCTGCTGCGCAATTGAATTCAGCCGGACATTGGGTTACTGTGTTTGAAAGATCAGATGAAATTGGAGGATTGCTCCGTTACGGTATTCCGGATTTTAAACTTGAAAAAAGAATTGTTGAACGCAGAGTAAAGCTCCTCGAAGTAGAGGGGGTGCAGTTTGTCACCAATGCGCATGTTGGTGTCAACGTTTCTGTTGCTAACCTGCGCGAAGAGTTTGACGCGATCTTACTTTCAGGAGGCTCCACGATTCCGCGCGATTTACCTATCAAGGGAAGAGAATTCTCGAGTGTACACTTTGCTATGGACTTTCTTACCCAGCAAAACAGAAGAGTGAGTAACCATAAAGTTGAGGCCAAGGATATTTTGGCTACCGGAAAACATGTGGTAGTGATCGGAGGAGGTGATACCGGTTCGGATTGTGTAGGTACAAGCAATAGGCAGGGTGCTGCCTCAGTTACTCAGATTGAAATTATGTCTAAGCCCCCCAAAGATCGCACAGAGTCAATGCCGTGGCCTAACTGGCCAATGATTTTACGCACGTCTACTTCACACGAAGAGGGATGCGACAGGAACTGGAGTATTCTCACTAAAGAATTCATCAGCGATGAAAATGGAAATGTCACAGGACTGAAGATCGTTGACCTCGAATGGAAATCAGAAACCGGAAAACCTGCAGGTTTTTCTGAGGTTGCAGGAAGTGAACGTATAATTCCATGCAACCTTGCATTATTGGCCATGGGATTTCTTCATCCGCAGCATCAGGGCTTGCTCGACCAACTTGGTGTGCAACTTGATGAACGGGGCAATGTAAAATGTACACGCTATCAAACTTCAGTGGAAAATGTTTTTTCCGCTGGAGATATGCGCAGAGGTCAGAGCCTCGTAGTGTGGGCTATCAGCGAAGGCCGCGAAGCTGCACGCGCAATTGACCAGTACTTGATGGGGCAAAGTATGCTCGAAGCAAAAGAAGAGGGGATGCTGAACTTGCGATGAGCCTTGAAACCTTAAGACCGCTTCGCATGAACACTCATCTCACAATTGAATTTCTTCACAAGGAAATCATCCATTTCATCGGCCTTTGCAGGCAAGCCAATTAGATCCTTTTGAATCGCTGGTGCGTATGAACTAAAAAGATCATTTAGTGCCACGCGATAGGACAAATGAATTTGATTCTCCCAGATTCCCAGCCGGTAAGGTGCTATCGGACTACTTAACATATACCGAAGCAATTCATCCAGATTTCCTTTGGGAAGTTTATTGATTGGGCAATTAGCATGGAAATAATTGCTGTTATATATAAAGAGTCTCACCAATGAGCTTCCATGATGAAATTCCCAAAACTCATTACCCATTCGCGCAAGCACGGGATTGTGGCCCATGCCGGCGATCGTTGATTCAATAAAGTTGCCGAGAGCGGTGAGGGGAGTTTCGTCAAATATTTTAGCGTCCATGGTTTCACCACAGCTCGGACAATAGTCGGAAGGAGTATAAGAAAGACTTCCGCACGAATTGCATTTCACCGAAAACCCTCCACCATGTGAATCTAAACTTTGCAGTTCCTCCAAAAGGACAGAACCCGGTATTGCAAAGCCCATATTATCGGCCTGTGTAAATTTCGAGGTTGTAATACCAACAAGGTTGCCGTCAGCGGTCACTACAGGACCTCCACTATTGCCTGGGTTTACGGCTGCATCTATCTGCACATAAAATCGCTCATTCATTAATTGATTTGCAGAAGTAATAGTACCCTCGGTAACCGTGTATGGCATTCCGAATGGATAGCCCAGCACATATACCTGCTGGCTGGTTTGTAACGCGCTTGGAATTTCAAACCCGGCAGCAGCCTGTGGTGAGAAATCAGACTTTAATATCGCTACATCGGCGGCAGGATTTACCAAAATGACCTCGGCGAGATAACGATTCATGTTCTGATCTTGAAGAGCTACTCGTTTATTGCCTTGCACCACATGGTAATTGCTGATCCAAAGGTTTTTATCACGAAGGTAAAAACTGGTGCCGCTTCCGCCTGCGGTAATAACTTTGGCGACTAAATTGGATAAATGCTGTAAAGACTCCATCGGGATTTTTGTGAGGGTAAATTATTTATTAAGTGTAGCCAAGTGCGCTTCATAAAGCTTGGGGTCTAAAATGACATCATACGCATTACGTAAAGTGACTGCCGCTTCTTCCCATGTCTTTCCCGACGCGTTCAGCAAAGCCTCTTCACACAAGCGGGTGACATTACCATCCATTCGATTATAATAGAGTGAGCGAAGCAAATTGTATTGCATTGTGAAATAAGCCGACATGTAGTTCTTATTCTTTATACTTTCTTGTGAGGCAGTATTAGCATGGCTTAAATTTTGGCGCACATTATCAATTGAATTACCCGACCGGAATGGGATGAACGTTTCTGCTTTGTAAATGCTGTCGAGGAATTTTTTCTTGTCATACTTTTTTAGTCTTTCCAGAAACCCTTTTGCATACTGTACTCGCTTGTTGTAGTCTGCATGATTGTCGTGAAGATCTGAAATGGCCTTATCCAATTCGGAGTGCACAAAGCCCTGAGGTGCGGCGAAGTAATCGATTTGCATAAGCGTGCAGGCCAATATATCCCAAAGATATCCCCAGCGCTTTTCTTCAAATTGCTGTAGATACGATAAGCCTTGGTCTGCATAGCCTTGCATCGTATTCCAGATGACCTCCAGTTGGGGTTCGGGGTAACGTTGAATTTTTGGTTCTTGGATGTATGAGGCTTTGAACATTTCAATGAAGCGGTCGTCATTATTGTCAGCTTCCTGGCACATTTCCTTGATTGTATAGAAAATTTTGAAAGGCTCCGCCAATTCGATGGGGCAACTGAAGTGAAATGTGATTTTATTATCGGTGAGTGTAGCCGTACTAATCGTAAGAGGCCAAAAACTAAGCTGGGCTACTTGTCGCATCAGAGGTACTGAAGAAACCGCTGGCAAGTTGATAAATGGCGTAGTGATTTCTAGGGTCTTGCCAATTTTGAGGTTGACGATAGTTGATCCGTGGGGGACATTAAATTCAGTTTGATCAGCATTGCCATATTTTGAAATCAACGATTCGTCGATATACTTGATCAAGGCCACGACAGACTCCTTGTATTGTTTGTTATCGTATAAGTCGGTCACCGTCTTCCAGTAGTCGAAATTATATTTGTTCTCTTCAACTCCGGTAAGTGAGCGATCAAAACGAAAAGCGGTAGTCATAAAATTCAAATTTTGTTCGAAAATAAAAGATTTGAGCAGCAATGTTAAGATATGAAATTAGAAACTGGGTTCCGATTTAGCAATCCCATCTTACGGGCTACCACGAGCCCGATTCTGGTTATCAAAAAGCAATTGTAAAGTTGGCGTTCGAGAATGACGTCAACGATTCACACTTCTTACTTTCAGTGTTATGCCTTCTGTACCCACCACTTCAATTGCTTCGCCTTTCGGTATGTATTCACCACGGGTAAATGCATCGTATACCTGATCATCGATCATTACCTTGCCGCTAGGCCGCAGCACCGTGTGTGAAATTCCGGTTTTTCCAATAAAACTGGGCTCAGTTGATCTCACCGAATATCCTTTCGAACTTTCTTGTGTATCTGTTAACGCTATCCTTTTAAAAGCTTTCGTTTGTGTGAGTTTGGCGCCTCCAAAGAACAAAAGGAGCGCACCTCCTGCGAGTCCGCCCACAGCTGCAAAAGTTGCAGTTAGAATATCCCCCAGCGGAACAAATTCAAAATTGAAAAAATCATTATTGAGCATGATAAGCACCAGCGATACCACCGTAAGTGAAATGCCGAGCACGCCGGCCACGCCAAAGCCAGGAATGATAAATATTTCTGCGATGAGCAAAATGATACCCACCAACAGCGCTATGATCTCCCAGTATTGGGCAAGGCCATTCAAATAATAAGGCACGAGATAAAGCACAAGTGCCACCATAGCGGCAGCAATTGGAAAAACTGTGCCGGGAGCTTGTAGTTCAAAATAAATTCCGCCGATAATGAGCAAGATCAGAAGCCCGCTGATGAATGGATTTAAAAAGAACGCAATGATTTTTTCGGTGGCACCGAGTTGAAAATGATCCAGTTCGTAGTTGTGGATTTCGTTTCGGGTCAGTATTTCTTCTATTGAATTTACTTTCGCTTCGCAATAATGGTATTTGATAGCTTCATTGGTAGTGAAAGTGATCACTTTGCCCGCTTGCTTAATGCTGTCTACCACAACACGTTCGTCTACCATACCTTCGGCAATGCGCGGGTCGCGGTGATTTTCTTCGGCAGTAGATCGCATAATCGAGCGCATGTACGACTGGTATTTGTCGGGCGCAGCTTTACCATCACCTTCGACCACGGTGGCTGCTCCGATGCTTGCCCCAGGTGACATATAAATGCTATCGCAGGAAATGGAAATGAGTGCGCCGGCCGAGGCTGCATCTGAATTGATGTACACCCAAATTGGCTTCTTATAATCCATAATCAGGTCAACAATTTCTTTGGCATCTGTGAGCACCCCGCCATACGTATCCATGTCTACAATTACATAATCGGCCTTAGTTTTTTCGGCATGTTCCAACGCCAGTTTTACATAGCGAAGCATGCGCGAATCAATCTCCGCTTTGATGTCCATGACCATTACTTTTGGCTTTCCAACGACGGCTTGAGTGGCTACTGGTTTTTGAGCGAAGGCTCCAAATGCAGCTACAAGGCAGATTTCGATTATAAAAAGTAGTTTCCTCATCATCACAATCAGTTGTATTTTTGTATAAAGATACTGAGAATGGTAAATTCAAAATTTAAGATTCGGCAAAGGCCCTTATCGGGGAAAGGACACGTAAATCAGACGATAATTTCTTGCATCTTTTGCTTTGTATCTTTTGCCGGCCTGGCTGCTCCTGCCGATTCCCTTCGCATTGAGACAATCAACGGAAAGCAATTCATCATTCATCAGGTTGACCCCAAAGAAACTCTGTATTCTATTTCCAGAAGATACGGGGTTTCGGTGGCTATGATTATAGAGCAAAACCCAACGGCCGATTCGGGGCTGGCAGTAGGTCAACAGTTAAAAGTGCCCTATGTCCCGAAAGGAAACCCTGAAAAAGGTACTGTTTTACACAAGGTAGTTGCCAAAGAAACGTTGTTTTCGATAGCAAAACAGTACAATTTGAATATCGACGACTTGAAAAGCTGGAATAACTTAAAGGACAATTCAATTAGCATAGGTCAGGAGCTGATTGTGAGTAAAAAAATTATCCAACCGGTAGTGAAAACCATTGACCCTCGAAAATTGCGTGGTACACATACCGTTACGGCCAAAGAGACTTTGTTTTCAATTTCAAAAATGTATGGCGCCAGTGTGCAGCAATTGAAAGAATGGAATAAACTCTCTACAGATGAAGTGAAACCAGGACAAATGCTCTTTGTACTTCCGCCGGTGACAAACTTTGACACATTTAAGGCTGAGGTAAAGCGAACTGAAACTCCGAAAACGACTAATCAGGATATGAAGATCTCTGAGACTGTAATTGGTTCAGACGAAGTTCATGAAAGGGGTGAAGCTGCTTTAATGGATGGAACCGATGGAAACCGTAAATACCTGGCACAACACAAAACTGTAAAGGCAGGGACGATTATGAAAGTACGCAGTGAAGCAACCAACCGCGAAGTGTTTGTGCGCGTGATCGGGCCTCTCAATGAAGACGACAGTACGGTAATTAAAATATCAAAATCAGCTTTCGACAGGCTTGGAGCGGTTGATCCAAAGTTTAGAGTTGAAGTAGTCTATTATAAATAAAATGAAGGCTGGGACAATACTATTGTTGCTGGCTTTTGTTCAAGTTTGCAAGGCCCAAAACCTTGTACCGAATCCCGGCTTTGAGCAATATTTCGATTGCCCTGGCTCATACAATCCTCAGGGTTCTGATAGAAATTTTGCTCCAGGTTGGATTTCGCCAACGCTGGGCACTCCCGATCTTTTTAATCGATGCAGTTTTGGTAACGCAGGCGTGCCGCACAACTGGGCTGGTGTTGCACATGCGCACAAAGGTTTTGGCTACTCAGGTATTTATGCATGGATCAACAACAGCAATTACCGCGAATATCTTCAGGCGAAGCTGGCGAGTAAACTGGTTGAGGGAAGAAAATACAGAGTCGAATTTTTCTTCAGGCTTTCGGTCTATTCAAAATACAGTATCGATCGTGTCGGTGTATTACTTTCAGATTCAACACAGCAAGTGGCACACGACCGCATCTGGACGGTAGAGCCCACTTTTACTCATGTGATGGATTCCGCATATAGCACAAAGACAGGAATATGGAATCATTTTTATTTTGAATACACAGCGAAAGGCGGAGAGCAGTATATCAGCATCGGAAATTTTTCTCCTGATGAGGAGATACGAAAATTCCATATCCAACATTCGGATGCCAGTGAACCCATGCTGAGCAAGGCAGCCTACTTTTATATTGATGACGTTTCGGTTACCCCACTGAACAATGCCGAGCGGGATTCTAGAGACCTGGCCAGCCGTGAAGAAGTAAAACCAAATGAGGTCTACATTTTAAAACACATCTTTTTTTCATTTAACAGCTATGATCTCATGCCGCCATCGTATGAGGAGCTCAATCTTCTGCTGTCGATTATGAAGAAAAACCCAACATGGAAAGTTGAGCTTAGCGGGCATACAGATGACAAAGGCAACAATGTTTATAATTATAATTTATCTTTAAACCGTGCCAAAACGGTTGGCAGGTACCTGGTGCAGGGCGGAATTGCTGTAGAAAGGATAAAAACGAAAGGTTTTGGCAAATTAAAGCCCCTGAAACCAGCAAAAACTGAGGAGGCACGGATGGTTAATCGAAGAGTAGAAGTTAAATTCGTAACCAAATGACAATAATAAATCTGTGAAATGGCTTCTCGTATTATGCTCTTGTTGGCTTGGTCATTGGTGTTTAGGGCAAAACCTAGTACCTAATTCCGGTTTCGAGGAATTTAACAGATGTCCTACTTCGTTTAGCACAGACCCCAAGCATTTTGGCCCCAACCAATGGAACTCGCCCACGATCGGTACGCCCGACTATTTTAATAAATGCAGCATCGGCGAAAATGGCGTTCCTAGAAACTGGGCGGGAGTTTCGTATGCCCATTCGGGAGTAGGCTATTCGGGAATTTACGCCTGGAACAATAAGACCGGAAATTATCGCGAATACATTCAATGCAAATTGAAGGAGCCTCTTAAAAACAGAGCTTCTTATTATATCGAATTCTATTACAGGATATCATCGTATTCAGTGTATGCAATTGACAGGATTGGTCTTGCCTTGTCAGATTCGGCTGTGTGGGTCAGACGTGATAACTGCCTCGAAATAACACCTGTGTTTTCTGAGAAAAAAAAGCTGGAGACACTCACAAACGGATGGCAACGCGCTTCGGCACAGATCACAGCTCGTGGTGGCGAACAGTTTTTAATTATTGGGAATTTTTCTGACAACGAATCCACTGAAAATACAAAGATTGATTATCGGGAAGGGAAAAGCCCGATGCTTGGCGGCAGTGCTTACTATTATATAGACGACATCTTAGTCTCACCTATAGATGATGCTCCGGTTATAGATTCAGTAAGCTTAGATTCACTACCTGCGATCCGGCCCAACGAAGTTTACATTTTAAAACACATCCATTTTCCATTCAACAGCTATGAACTGCTGCCTTCTTCATTTCAGGAACTTGACGCATTGATTGCTATCTTAAAAAAGAATCCACAGTGGAAAGTCAATCTTAGTGGCCACACTGATGATCAGGGTTCTGACGACTACAACCTTGTACTTTCGGCTAACCGTGCCAAAAGCGTTGGCAATTATCTGTTACAAAATGGCGTGCAGGGCGATCGGATACTAACACAGGGATTTGGCAAACAGAAACCGTTGCACGATGGAAATGATGAGCAAGCACGAATGCTCAACAGGAGAGTGGAAGCAAAATTCATAGACTAACGGTTATCTTGAAAACAGACGGTAGTCGGCTGGCAGATCTCAAAAACTTTCTTGATGAGAAAGCTGATCAATTTAACAAGCCCGATTTTATAGAACACGACCCTGTTTCGATTCCTCATCAATTCAAAAAGAAACAAGACATTGAGATTGCCGGACTGATGGCAGCGGTACTGGCGTGGGGACAGCGCATCACCATCATCAACAAGACCTGGGATTTTCTAAATCGGATGGATAACTCACCCCACGATTTTGTTTTAAACCACAGGTCGCAAGACTTGAAACGGTTTCATGGGTTCCGGCACCGTACTTTCAATGAAACCGATGCTCTATACTTTATTGAATTTCTGACTTTCTTTTATAAGAAAAATCAATCTCTTGAGCAGGCCTTTCAAATAAGCCAAACAGATGAACATGTAGGTCGGGGGTTAGAGAATTTTCACAACCTGTTTTTTAGTTTAGACGATTTCCCGACACGAACGAAAAAGCACATTGCAACACCCGCAAGGAAATCGGCCTGCAAACGTTTGAACATGTTTCTACGCTGGATGGTGCGTAGTGATGATAATGGCGTTGACTTTGGTATCTGGAGGCATATCTCGCCATCTCAGCTGATCTGTCCATGCGATTTGCACGTGGAACGGGTAGCACGAAAATTAAAACTGATCAGACGAAAACAAATGGATTGGCAAACGGCTCTTGAGCTAACAACTGCCCTGAAAAAACTTGACCCCGACGATCCTGTGAAATATGATTTTGCACTTTTTGGCCTTGGAATAATGGAAGGTTTTTAGTTAAAAATCTTCTAAAAAGTGATGGAAGGACTACAAGCGTCTGGAAAAATTTCTACCTTAATACCTCGAAAACAACCAAAATAATATACATGAACTTGAACGTTGAAGCAGAAAAGAAAAACACTTACGATGCCATCGTGGTTGGTACAGGTATCGCCGGAGGTTGGGCCGCCAAAGAGCTTTCAGAAAAAGGCATGAAGACACTGGTACTGGAGCGAGGCCGCGATGTAAAGCATCCCGATTACCCAACGGCTACTCTAGATCCATGGCAATTAGCCAACGGGGATAAGCCGACCCAGGAAGACTTGAAAAATCAAGGTGTTCAAAACCGTACCGGTTACACTATAAGGCAGAGTTCAAAGCACTGGTTTGTGAATGACCTTGATCATCCCTACACAGAAACGAAGAGAATGGATTGGATGCGTGGCTACCACGTAGGTGGCCGCTCGATTATGTGGGGAAGACAAAGCTATCGATGGAGTGACCTGGACTTTGAAGCAAATCTAAAAGATGGTGTGGCGGTAGATTGGCCGGTTCGCTATAAAGAGATTGAGCCATGGTACGACTATGTAGAATCCTATATTGGTGTGAGTGGACAAGCTGAGAACTATCCTTACCTGCCCGATGGAAAATTCCTTCCTCCCATGGATTTGAATTGTGCAGAGTTGGAGTTGAAAAAATCTGTGAAAGAAAAATTTGATCGCTTATTGACAATTGGCCGGACTGCGCATGCTACTGCCCCGCTTCCTCACACTCCGTGGCGTGGCCAATGTCAATTCAGAGATATGTGTATCCGCGGCTGTCCTTTCGGTGGGTACTTTAGTAGCAATTCATGCACACTTCCTGCAGCAGAGAAATCTAAAAACATGACGCTACGGCCCAACTCGGTAGTCTATGAAATGATCTACGATGAGCAAAAAGGAAAGGCAACGGGGGTGAAAGTGATTGATGCAGAGACCGGTGAGCAAATGGAATTTTATGCTAAGGTAATTTTCCTTTGCGCTTCCACATTCGGGTCAACTTACATCATGCTTAATTCTATTTCCAAACGTTTCCCAAATGGCTTTGGTAATGATAGTGGAGAACTTGGCTGTAATATTATGGATCACCACTTGGGTGTTGGAGCAGGAGGGAGCATTGAGGGTTTTGAAGACAAGTACTATTCGGGCCGGCGCGCAAATGGTTTTTATATTCCCCGCTATCGCAACATTGGTAAAGACAAGCGTGATTACGTACGGGGCTTTGGCTATCAAGGTGGTGGAGGCAGACAGGGATGGCAAAGAGCCGTGGCCGAACTTGCAATTGGTGCCGATTTGAAAAAATTCGTTTCCGAACCGGGCAAATGGACTATCGGGATGACGGGCTTCGGCGAGTTCTTGCCCGTGCATAGCAACCGAATGACAATCAATCACGACAAAAAAGATAAACACGGTTTGCCGGTAATCAACTTTGACGCAGAGTTTAAAGAAAACGAAATGAAGATGCGCAAAGACATGATGGCCGATGCAGCTGAAATGCTGGAAGCAGCAGGTGTGAAGAATATTCATACCTATGATCACATTGGCGGACCAGGCTTGGGGATTCATGAAATGGGCACCGCGCGCATGGGTAAAGATCCGAAGACCTCTGTATTGAATAAATACAATCAGGTACATGCCTGCAAGAATGTGTTTGTCACTGACGGCGGATTTATGACATCGGCTTCTTGTGTAAACCCGTCATTGACTTACATGGCCTTCACGGCACGAGCAGTGGATTATGCAGTTAACGAACTAAAAAAAGGAAACCTGTAATAACTATGGATCAAATGATTAATAGAAGGGATGCATTGAGGAAGACAGCATTGCTGATGGGTGCAGCCGTTTCAGCATCAACGGTAGCTGCGTTTTTGCAAAGCTGTAAGTCTACACCCGAGCTCAATTACAAACCAAGTTTCTTCACCGAAGATCAGGCTAGCCTTGTGAGTGAAGCAGCAGAAATTATTTTGCCTAAGACTGATACGCCTGGAGCTAAAGATGTCGGTGTACCCAGCTTTATTGACCGGCTGGTGAAAGACTGCTACAAGGAAGAAGACCAAAAGTTTTTTTTAGATGGTCTCCACGAATTTGATCAAAACGCAATCAAAGCTTTTGGCAACCGGTTTATAGAAGGAAGCCCTGAAGAGCAGTTAGGTTATTTGAAAAAGGTCCACGATGATGCTGTGGCAGCTGCAAAGAGTGACCCCAAGGCACCACGTCCGTTTATTTTGAAACTGAAGGAATTGACCATACTTGGCTATTTTGTATCTGAGCCTGGCGCTACCAAAGTGCTGCAATATGAAGCTGTGCCTGGTGCTTATAAAGGATGTATTCCGCTGAGCGAAGCTGGAAACGGTAAAGCTTGGGCAACCAATAGTTAGTCATTAGTGATAGTGAGATTTCTCTGAAATTTGAATCCCCTGTTTTCAACGGGGGATTTTTTATTTTTGAATTGACTAAATTGCCCGAATGAAAAATTTAGTGTTTATAGTGGAAGACAGTCCGGTTCAGCAAAAAATGCTACAAGTACATTTTGAAGAGACGCTTGGCAATTATACGGTTCGAACATTCTCCAACCCCGATGATTTATTAGTTAACCTCAATCAAAAACCCTTTGCGATTGTGCTTGATCATTTTTTCGACAGCAAGTCTGATAAAACGGGATTATTTTACCTTAAAGAACTTAAGAAGAGTTATGGATCTATTCCGGTTATCTATCACACCACGCTCAATGACGACAGTGTTAAGAAAGAGGTAATGGATTTGGGTGCCGAACAATATATTTTGAAAGACTCTGCGTCACTGGTGCGCCTGCGTACGGCTTTGGATTCGCTTCACGAAAAACTATCTAAGAAAGGACTGTTGCAGCGTTTGTTCAGGAGATGATCAAACTGGTATAACTACATTAAAAGAACTTCCTTTTCCTTTTGCGCTTTCAATAGTTAGTAGCCCGCCTGCTTTTTGTAGGTAATCGCGGCATAATGACAGCCCCAGTCCCGTACCTTTTTCCTGAATTGTTCCCGAAGTACTTACTGTAAATCGATGATCGAGAAGAGATTGAATTGTGATGTCATCCATACCGATACCCTGATCTTTCACTTGTAACAGAATTGAATCCTCCGTTTGGGTAATAACAATATCTATTCGCCCGCCTTCGTAGGAAAATTTTATCGCATTCGAAATCAAATTGCGTAACACCATATTCAGGATGTTGCGATCAAACTCAACTGTCACGATTTCGGCGCTGGTACTTTTGACTTCGATTTTTTTGTTTGCAGCAATGGTCTCAAACAACCGCATGTTCTCTTCGGTAAGTTGCTTCAAATCAAACTTTTCTTTTTGCAACCGAATTCCCTTTAGCTGACTGGCTGTCCAAAAAAGAATGTTTTCCACAAGCATACTTGTTTTGCCAAGATCACCTTCCAGCTGCTGCGCGAATCGGTTAAACTCTTCTTTGGTAATTAACCCTTTATTATAAACCTGTAAAATGCCCCGCAACGAATTAAGTGGACTCTTTATATCGTGAGACATCACTGAGAGCAGTCTATTCTTCACGGTATTGGCTGTGGTCAACTCTCCTGTGCGCTCTTCCACTGTTTTTTCAAGATTCTTATAGGACTTGGCGTAATGATTGGCAAGCAGGTAAACTTGAAAAAGTAAAAACACAAGCACGCCCAGTTCTACCATATAAGCGGACTTGATGTTGAGTGGGTAGAGCAATGAGTTTTTTAAGATTTCGGCTAAAATGAATGGAAACGAGGTGAGTACGCCAACTAAAATCACTCTTGCATCTTTGTTTCCGGCTCTCCACGCTCTGCTTATGGAGTACACAGCGTAAACAAAGGAGAGCAGTAAGCACACATGGCAAACATCCAGTAATTTGCCGTAGATATGCTGTGGCGTGGTGATTACGGCGAGACAAAGAAATGAGGCTACGGTTACAAAAAAAACAATAGGTTTTTTTGGTGAATGATCGATGAAGAGATGGTAGACATACAATGGGAAGAGCGCCACACTGGCATACACACCTATGAATTCTATTTTTTTCCAGTACTCCATTGTAACCGTTGGAAACAAATTTGGAAGCAGGAAAGAACCACCGTGTACGATCATAGCGCGTAGTGCCACACCGAGACATATTAATGCCAGCCAGAGGTAAGGCTTGCCACGATAATACACGAAATAGAGGATAAGCTGATAAATAAACATGGCGATAAGACTGCCGGCAAAAAAATTCTCAACGCCATTCATTCGGTTCAGTGAAGAAACAATACCAGCCACGGTGTCGAGCCGGGGAGTTCCTGCCAACCCACCACTGAAGTAAGTAAAGTTCACCACCTGGATGACCAGCTCTGCTTCAACAACATTATCGGGAAGGGATATAGTTGTACTGGTGAGCTTGGGGGAATAAGTTTTTTGGTCTGTACTTACTACTCCGGTTTCTGTAATTAAAATACCGTTTACCCATATTTTGGCAGCCGAATTAATTGTAGGGAAATAAAGCACGAGGCTTTTTCTTTTTTCAGGCAAAATTAGCTTGAGCCTGTAGGTAGCAAATCCAATCGCCGGATAATTGCCTTGCCTGTTCCACGAGCCGGGTACACTCATCCATTGCGGATTTCGGCTCTTGTTGAAATCGGCGGGTTCAAGTAATTGATTCCAATAAAATTCCCATGTTCCTGAAAAACCATAGGCACCATCAACTTCAAAATTGTAATGAGATAGATCAAGAGTGCCTTGTTGAGCTTGCTGTGCAATGCCAGAAACGCTCAATGCAAAGAGAGAAATTGCCGTTATCCAAAAGGGGGCTTTCACATACCAAACATAGAGAGAATTGAATTATAAAATAATTGAGTTGCTGGCAAAAAAGTACAGCATCGTAGAGAGCCATACATTATAAATTTACGCCAATAGCACTCATTTTCATTTTGAATTGAGCGGCCGTTGATCGTACTTAGTAGCTCATCAATGATGTTTTTTGTATGTCTGTTTTAGCTCATCCCGGCAAATCCCTACGTGCAGTAATTGCAGCATCATCGGTAGGCACCCTTATCGAATGGTATGATTTTTACATTTTTGGAAGCTTGTCTACGGTTTTATCACAACAATTTTTTCCAAAAGGAAACCCAACAGCAGCTTTCCTGTCTACGCTTGCGTTTTTTGCAGCGGGCTTTGTAGTCAGGCCATTTGGCGCCTTGGTTTTTGGGAGGCTGGGCGACAAGGTAGGGCGTAAGCATACGTTTTTGGTTACACTAATTCTCATGGGTGGCTCTACATTTCTTATTGGGCTGGTGCCGGGTTACGGCACTATTGGTTTGTTTGCCCCGCTGATAGTTTTGCTGCTGCGATTTGTTCAGGGATTGGCATTGGGTGGTGAATATGGAGGGGCGGCCACGTATGTAGCTGAACATGCCCCAAATGATCAGCGCGGTTTTTATACGAGTTTTATTCAAACTACTGCAACACTTGGGTTGTTTGTTTCACTCGGTGTGATATTGTCCGTGCGTCAATCTATGGAAGCGGATGCATTCAATACGTGGGGCTGGCGTATTCCTTTTTTAGCTTCCGCAATATTGGTCGCTATTTCGGTTTATATCCGGCTACGTATGGAAGAGTCTCCCTTGTTTGCAAAAATCAAGGCCGAGGGAAAACTTTCTAAAAATCCTATTAAGGAAAGTTTCGGAAAGAAAGAAAATCTAAAGCTGGTGCTGCTTGCATTGTTCGGTGCTGCGGCTGGCCAGGGAGTAGTTTGGTATACGGGGCAATTTTATGCGTTGTCATTTATACAGAAGACATGCAATATTGAATTTGTTCAGTCAAACTATATTATCGCTACTGCATTGGCTGTAGGCACACCATTGTTTATTTTCTTTGGCTGGTGGAGCGACCGCGTTGGAAGAAAATACATAATGATGACAGGATTGATTCTTGGCGTTGTGTTGTATCGCCCGATCTACCAGAAAATGTATGCGCTGACTGACATCACAAAGAAGGCTGAGATAGAAAGCTCGCGGAGCATAGAACATCTAACCTCTTTCACCAACTCAGGTGATACGGTTGTGACCACTTCGATGAAAAAACTCTTTTCAGATGCAACTGTTCAGGCAGAAATAAAGAAAAAGATTTCAGCTAAAGACCATTCTTCCTCCGAAGAAACAAAAAAGGAAACAACACTGGCGGGCTCAAACTATTGGTGGATGGTAGGCTTGATTGCAATACAAGTAATTTTTGTAACGATGGTGTACGGGCCTATTGCAGCCTTTTTGGTGGAGTTATTCCCAACCAAAATAAGATATACATCGATGTCGCTGCCATATCATATCGGCAATGGAATTTTTGGCGGGCTCACTCCATTGATCGCAACTAGTCTTTATGAGTATAGTAAAACGGATTCCAACCCCTCGGGCGATCCAATTGCCGGGCTTTGGTACCCGATCATCGTGGCAGGAGTTTGTTTTGTCGTGGGAATGATATTTTTAAGTAATAGGAAACCAGTGGAAGTAACTGAATAATAACTGTGTTTATTTTAAACACTCGCTTATGAAATCTAAGACCCAATTTGCCACATGCCTGTTATTATTTTTATTGCTGTCATGCAAAAAGGATAGTGTGACACCACCTCTTTCAGGAGTATTTGTTGGTGGTTATGAACTAAAGTCCAGCAGTGGCGCTGGTGGTTTTGGTGTCTCTTCGTACAATAACGCAAAATATTGGTCCAATAGTAAGGAAGTCAGTTCTTCGGAATCCTCAACAGCATTAGGATCTGCAGCTCAATCGGTCTTCGTTTATGGTTCAGATATATATACAGCAGGAAATGAACAAACTTCCAGTTTGAGTTCAAATGCTAAGTATTGGCAAAATGGTGTTGAGGTTAGCTTAACTACCGGAACTCATACCTCAACGGCGCAAGCAATTTATGTTGATGCTGCTGGTGTGTATGTAGCCGGCACAGAGAATGATGGACTCTATGGAGCTCCAGTTGCGAAGTATTGGAAAAATGGAACGGCAACAAGTATGACAGATGGCACCCTTTCGTCTAGTGCAGAATCAATATTTGTTTCCGGTAATGATGTTTATGTATCCGGGAACATCGAAACAATAAATGATTATATCATTGCTGCATATTGGAAAAACGGAGGCCTGGTGAATCTTGGTGTTGATGGGACTAACTCTGATGCGAAATCAATTTTTATTGCAGATGCTGAAGTTCATGCCGCCGGAATAGAACTTACAGCAGATCTTATGAGCTCCATTGCCACCTATTGGAAAGATGGTGTTAAGACAAGTCTCACTTCGGGTGCAACGGTGGCGGGTGCAACATCAGTTTTTGTTTCAGGATCGGATGTTTACGTAGCGGGATATGAAACAAATGCTGCAGGAAACCGGGTAGCTAAATATTGGAAAAATGGTGTCGAGGTTGTGCTTTCTGATGGAACACACACTGCAATGGCAAATTCAATTTTTGTTTCAGGTAGCGATGTGTACGTGGCTGGCCGTGAAATAAACTCTGCCTACATTGGAGTAGCTAAATATTGGAAAAACGGGACTTCGATTAGCCTGACTGACGGGACTTTAGATGCCGCAGGCAATTCGATTTTTGTTAAATAAAATATCCTTGAGTGGCAAAAAAGGCAACTATCCCTAAGAATAGTTGCCTTTCTTACTTACGCCTAAGGCTTCTTATCGGGGTTAAGCAATTTTACTCCCAGAATACTTTCCAGTAATGAAGCATCTTTGTTTCCTCCACCGCCATTCATGTAAGTAGTAGGTAAAACAATTTTAGAGAGAGCTTCGGCTACACCAATTTTTGTGTCTTTATCAAATTGAGCGCGCTCCTGAGGAGTCAAGCCAGCAGTAACCAATCGGGTGTTTGCATATGCTTTTGCATCAGCATCTGTTTTTACTTTTTGGGAAGATAGCAACGCCGTCTGTGCTTCAAGAGCTGCTACCTCTTTCTCTTGCTGCGCCTGAGTTATGGCCTGAGCCTTGATTACTTCCTGTTCCCATTTCGCTTTTGCGGCCGCGGCTTTTCCTTGCAATTCGGTAGTAATAGCATCTTGCTCTGCTTTTTTAGAATTGGCGATAGCCGTTTGCACTTGCATATAAGCTTGTTGCTGCACTTTGATTTGATTCTCTACATCAGAGTCATAATCAATTGAATTCAAAGCCAAACCTTGCAAATCAACACCATAAATTTTTACACTTGATACTTCCTGTCGCATCGGCAAGCCTTTTTCATCCTGAACAATTTTAACAACAGTTATCGTTTTGTCGGTGTTCATTAAATCATCGTGAACTTTAATATCTTCTTGTTTGGTACGATAGACTCCGTTAATCGATTGATCTTCGATATAGGAAAGCAAATCGTTTCTTTTTTCAGCCGACGATTCTTTTGATGACATCAATGGCCCCGTCATAAAGACCGCTTTGGTTACTACCTGACGGATCAATTGCTGCTCTATGGCATCTTGCGAACCAAAGTCGGTGTGAAGTTTTAATGTAGCTTTTTCATTCACCGGCATGTACCAGCGAACCGAACCTGAAATCTGAGCGTGACCCCCATCATTAAATCTAATTTTGATGGACTGATCTTCATTAACGTTATTTTTCCCTTCATCTTTTTTAATACTAAACCAAAACTGGTTAGACTTTTTATAATGTGTGGCTGTCCCAAAATTTTGTAAAACCGGCCCTGGAGTAGAGTAAATTGAGATTTTACCAGAGAATGCACTTTGAATGATAACGATCTCGGAGTTGTCTACATTCTCAATTAGTTTTCCCGAGAACAAAATGAAAATGAGCAAGAGAAACCCTAAACCGATCATAAGAATTTTCCTCGAATTAAGTGAAGGAATAGTTACGCCTTGCAATGGGTTACGCTATAGGGTGAAAATTTAGATTGTTTACTTGTTAAAGAATGTTCCGCCTCTTCGTTGAGTTGCCCACTAGATTTGGAGTCAGCATTTATATTGTCGTGCGTACTTTCCTCTTCAGCAATTTTTCTCTCTGCCTTAGGTAGCTCACCCTCGTAGCTGACAGACTGCTCTTTCTTCTTTTTGCGGAAAGAATTGAGAAGAGGCTTCCCGGCAATTAGCGGGTAGAAAAACTCCGTGATCGAGATTAATACGATAGCTGGTAATACTAAGAATTCAAAAATTGCCCACATAGATTTTAGATTTAGGTGAAAGCGCCCAAAGTAGGACAATTCCACTGCGCCACTTATTCAAATGAGTAAACAGCTATTCTAATTTATTCATACCTTCAAATTCTTAGGAGTAAATAGTATTTTTAATCTGGCATGGCAAAAAAATCAACGTGGACAACCATCGGCAAACGGAAGATTGAGCTTTCCAATCTGGAGAAAGTCCTGTTCCCGGAAGATGGCGTAGTCAAAGCCGAAATAATAGAATACTATCTCAAGATTGCTCCCACATTATTAACGCATGTAAAAGGCCGAGCACTTACGCTGATCCGTTTCCCCGATGGTGTAGGTGGCGAAATGTTTTACCAGAAGAATCGCCCCGAGTGGGCACCCGATTGGATTGAGTTTGAAGTTTTAGGTAAGGAAAAGAAGGATTATATCATCGCGACAGAGCCTGCATCATTGGTATGGCTTGCCAATCTTGCCGCACTCGAACTTCATCAGCTTCATAGCCGCAAACCCAATTATGAGTTTCCCGATTATATGGTCTTCGATCTTGATCCCCCCGAAGGCTATACGTTTTCAAAAATAACAGAGCTTGCTTTTGATTTGAAAACACACGTAGAAAGTTTTGGCTACACTGCTTTTGTGAAAACAACCGGAGGGAAAGGTGTTCATATCTGCTGCCCGCTTGAGCCGAAGGCAGATTTTCATGCCGTGTTTGAGGCAGCACAAATGATTGCTCAGCCTTTCGTTGATAAGAATACATCTACTACTACACTTCACATCAAAAAAGAAGCGCGCAAAGGAAGGGTGTTGATCGATATTTATCGTATTCGTTCCGGACAAAGCATTGTATCGCCATACAGTTTGCGCGGAAGAAACGGTGCCCCGGTTTCTATGCCGCTGTCGTGGGACGAACTTTCGAAATTAAAAGACCCGAAGGAATATAATATCAATAACGCGGTAGAAAAAGTATTGCGCGATGGCGATGCATGGGAAGGGATGGACGCTTATTCGGTAGAGATTCATACACAACGGAAGAAAGTTGTAGCGAAAGAATTGCCGGTTTCAAAGAAAAGAAAGACGCCTGAGCAACTGGAGTCGTACGAGAAGAAGCGCGACTTCAAAAAGACTACTGAACCCAAACCTCAGATCGATATCAGCGGCGGAAATAATTTTGTAGTACACAGGCATCATGCCACCAATTTGCATTATGATCTTAGGCTCGAACAAGATGGCGTGTTGAAATCGTGGGCTGTGCCACGCGGCCTGCCTCCGCATCCGGGTGTGAAGCGGCTGGCAGTGCAAACAGAAGACCACCCCATGAAGTATCTTACCTTCGATGGTAAAATCCCCAAAGGTCAATATGGTGGTGGCGACATGTGGATTTATGCACTGGGAAAATACCAGATCACCAAAGACAAGAAAGACGGATTTTATTTTCGCCTTAGCAGCAAAGAAATTTCCGGCGAATACCGGATTTATAAAATCAAGAACAAAGAGTTTTTGCTAGAGCGTGTGGACGAACCGCAATTCAATTATCTACACAGCGACATCGAGCCGATGCTTTCTGCCAGCGCCGACAAGCCTCCGCTCAACGATGACTATCTCTATGAAGTGAAGTGGGATGGCATCCGTGCGCTGGTATATCTTGAAGACGGACAGGTGCGCATCACCAGTCGCAACAAAAACAATATCACCAAACAGTTTCCCGAGTTGCTCGATGCAAAATCATTTCGTGCCAACTGCGGTGTGTTTGATGCCGAGATTGTTTGCCTCGACAAAACCGGCAAGCCTGAGTTTAAAAGAGTAATCAACCGCTTACAGACTTCCGGCGATTCTAATATTCAGAAGCTCAGCAAAACCAATCCGTCGTACTGTTACATCTTTGATTGCCTTTACCTTGATGGAAGAAGTTTGGTAAATGAGCCGCTTACAAAACGCAGAGAGTGGTTGAAAGATGCGGTGCACACCAACAAAGCCTATCGCATCAGCGACATAGAAGACGACGGCCAACTCTTGCTTGATGCAGCCCGTGCACATGCACTCGAAGGCATCATGGCCAAGCGCAAAGACAGCAAGTACCTGCCCGGCAAGCGCACCGATGCGTGGGTGAAAATAAAAATCCGCAACACGAGCGAGGTCGTGATCATCGGCTATAATCCCGGCAAGGGCAATCGCGCCAGCGCCTTTGGCGGACTGCATATAGCCGAGCGCGATGGCGATAACTTAACCTACCGCGGCAAGGTGGGTACCGGCTTTGACGATGCCACACTCAAAGAAATATTTGCCGACATCAAAAAACTGGAAGAGATAAAAAAGCCCATCCCTCAAAAAACACTGGACGACAAAACGAGCAAGTGGGTAGAGCCCAAACTGATTGCCGAAGTCACCTACGCCTCACTCACCCCCGACAAAATCTTCCGCGAGCCTGTGTTTGTAAGGATGAGACCGGATTTGGGTTAATGAAAAGTTTGGCGGCATGGCGCTGGTGAGACGCGCACACCGGACTTCCCAAGGATTCGGGATGCTGCAAATCCTCACGCCCATCATACCATCCCATCGCTGCGGTGGGCTTTCCGTTACCATCCCTTGCCGATTCCATCAAATTCCGTAAGATTTCTCTTCAACAATGCTCAAAACTGCCTTTTTGAGTTGATTTTGGACATTTAAAAGTTTCCCGATGTTCCAGAAAATTTTCGATGGTTGAGAAAGTTTTCCCGGACGCTCAGAAATGTTTCAAAACGATTTTATAAGTTTCCCCTAACGTCGGGCGGAGTGGGACTATCCTTCCCAAGAAATCTCTTCGTAAAGTGTTATACAAACCAGACTTTCCATCCTAACTTATGGTGCCTTGACTCTAACTATGAAGATAGCCTCTCTTCTCGTTTGCCTGCTTTGCAATCTTAGCCTGTTTTCTCAGAAGCAGGCGCAAGCCCGGGTTGATTCCCTGCTTGAGCGATTAAGAACTGCAGATGACGGCCTTGCCAAACTGAGTTTGTACGTGCAGGTGATGACTGTCTACAATGACTTTGATAAGCAGGCTGCACTAAGCTTTGAAAAAGATGCCATGGCCCTGGCTACCAAAATAGAATCCAAAGCTGGAATAGCCGATGTAAAAAATGTGGTGGGAAGAATTTATTGGCGTCTTGGTAATTTTAACGAAGCACTGAAATACCATCACGAGGCAAAGCAAATTTTCGAACAACTTAATGATGCAAAAAAAATTGCGCTCTCTGTTAGATACATCGGCCAGGACTACGCCGATGGAGGATACTACCCTGAAGCATTGAAGCATCTGAATGACGCCCTGGACAAGTACAAAAAAACTGGTGACCGTGGAAACGCAGCACTGCTCTACAATCTTCTTGCATGGGTATATGCGAAACAGGGGAATTATGTGGAGGCATCCAGAAATGGCTACTTGTCACTTTCTATATTCGAGGAACTGGGTGATGAAAAAAATAGCGCACTCGCCGCCTCAGATATAGCAGATTATTACATTCAGTTGGGAAATTATTCTGAGGCTCTTAAATATTTTAGACAAAGCGAGACAATCAACCGCTCAGAAGGTGATATCCTTAACCTGGGATACAATCACATTATGGTGGGAAGGGTTTACCGGTTGATGGGTCAGTATTCCAAATCACTGAAGAACCACAAGGCAGCGCTTTCGATAGGCAGAGATGCACATGACCCGAATATTGCTGCCAAAGCCTATGAAGGCATGGCTGAGGTTTATAAAGCGAGTAGCGAATATTCCAAAGCATTGACACATTACATGTCTTCGGCACAACTGTTCAAAAAATCTTCTAACCGCAGAGACCTTGCCCGTAGTTATTGCTTTGTTGGTGATTGCTATCGTATTGTTGGTAAGTATTGGCTTTCAAAAATCTATTATGACAGTGCCTTTACTTTATCTAAAGCGCTCGACAGTAAAGCTCTCCTGGCGGACTACTACCATGGAGTAGAGGAACTCGACAGCGCCCGGAATAATTGGATGGGAGCCTACTTCAATCATAAGAATTACATCCTCAATAGAGACAGTCTTCTAAATGAGGGTAGCGTCAAAAAAATGATGCAACTAAAACTAAACTACGAATTCAATAAAAAGGAAGCGGCACTCAGGGCCGAGCAACATGAAAAAGATATCCGGCAACGAAACCAGTCTCTTTTTCTGGGAATTATTGCTTCCCTGATTTTAATCCTGGCAATCGTTTTATATCGAAATAAGAACAAGCAGGGTAAGATTAATACGGAACTAAAGCATAAATCAGAAAGCCTAGAGGAAGAAAACAGAGAGAAGTTGAGCATTCTGAATATTATCTCGCACGATCTGAAAGCTCCCTTTAATAAGATAAAAGGATTAGTTGATCTGATGCAGATCACCGAAGACCAAAGCGAGACTGATAGAGAACAGTACATCGAACACATCAAAGCCTCTATAGCCCAAGGTAATTATTTAATCAATAAATTATTAGAGGCTCGCAATGTTTACACTGAAACTAAACCACCGGTTTTTGAATCAACAGACCTGCCTAGGTTCATTCATAACTTTCAGGCAGCTATGAACGGACAACTGCGTGTAAAGCAGCAGCAGTTGAAAACAGACATTAAATTGGAAAGTGATCAAACCTTTATTGACCAACAGATGGTTACTCGTATTCTCGACAACCTGGTGAGTAATGCAAGTAAATTTTCAGACAAGGGGAAGCCCATTTATTTACGTGCGTGGTCTTCCGGACAGAATTTGAATTTTTCGGTGCGTGATGAAGGCCCCGGTATTTCCGAGACGGATCAAAAGAATATGTTTAAAAAATTTCAAAAACTCAGTGCACAACCCACCGATGGAGAGAGCTCCACAGGACTTGGTTTATCTATCGTAAAGGCGATCGTTGAGAAGTTGAATGGCTCTATAACGGTGACAAGTAAATTAGGTGAAGGAACGGAGGTTGTGGTTAGTTTTCAGGGTTATAGTGAACCACTTGTTGATGGAGTGGTGTCGATAGAAAATAAGTCATAGGAAACAGTCTTTCATAGTAACGATTTAGTTATGTCATCAGATCAACTAGGTTCCAGTGATCTCGAATGCGTTTGTAAGGGAGGCTGGTGAAGTGAAGACCTTTTTTCATTTGGCTTGAATTAAGTTTGGTTGGGTAATGGTCTCCAAAAATGGCAAAATAATTACAAAATCACAGCAACGTTCCGTGCATAATCACAAACGCGATAGAGAAGTAGATCACAAGTCCGGTCACATCTACGAGAGTAGCAACAAAAGGAGCAGATGACACGGCAGGGTCGGCACCAAATTTCTTGAGTATCAAAGGAAGCATCGAGCCCGACAAAGTTCCCCACAGCACAACACCCACCAAAGAGAACCCAACCACCAAGGCCACCAGCAACCAATGTTCACCATAGATGTTTGAGAACAAAGTCCAGATGGTAACGCGCGTAAAACCAATTACCCCAAGTACAGAGCCAAGGAAAAGACCTGACAAAAATTCTCTTCGCATCACATTCCACCAGTCGCGGAACGTAACTTCGCCCAATGCCATTGCACGAATAATCAACGAAGAAGCCTGTGAGCCGGAGTTACCTCCGCTTGAAATGATAAGCGGTACAAACAATGCGAGCACTACAGCCTTGGCAATCTCGCCTTCAAAAAAACCCATGGCAGTGGCAGTGAGCATTTCACCCAAAAAAAGAACCACGAGCCATCCCGATCGTTTCTTCATCAACTTCAAAAAAGGAATTTTCATGTAGGGCTCTTCCAGTGCTTCAACCCCGCCAATCTTTTGAATGTTTTCCGTTTCTTCGTCAACGGCCAAACGCAACACGTCATCGATAGTAACAATACCAATCAGAATACCTTCTTCATCGATAACAGGCAATGCCACCCGGTTATTCTTGCGAAACTCCTCAATAGCGGTTTCTTCGTCATCAGTTACTTTAAGAGAATTAAACTTATTATCCATTAAGTCCTCTACCTTTTTATCTGTGGCTACAAGAAGGAACTCGCGTATCCGTACGTCGTCCAAAAGATGCCCTTCATTATCGATAACATAAATCACGTTGATCGTTTCTTTGTCCTTACCATTTGCCCTGATATGATCAAGAACCTGCTGCACAGTCCAATCGGGATGCACAGCCAGGTACTCCGGCGTCATAAGCCGGCCTACGCTATGCTCGGGATACCCAAGTTGTTTGAGCGTGATAATTCGTTCGTCTTCCGACAGAAGCTGTAGCAGGTCTTTCACCAGAATGCCTGGCAGCTCAGACAGAAATTGAGTCCGGTCATCGGGTTGTATTTCATTCAATATTCTTGCCGCCTGCTCGTGCGGTAAGTTTTTGATGATCTCTTTTTGTGAGGAAATATCAAGGACTTTAAATGTCTTGGTCACCATCACATAAGGCAGTATGGTAAACACAAATGCTTTGTCGGCAGGGGGTAAGTGGTAAATAAAGTCGGCAATCTCCGGCGACTGCCAGTTATTCATGAGCAGCTCTAATTGTTTGGTATCTCTTTGTTTGACAGCAGCGGCTACCTTACGCTTGTTTAGTTTTCGTTTCATTCTATCAGCTCGTTGAAGGGGCAAATTACCCTATCTTCTACTTTAATCGAAATAAGTGTTACAGCGTATTTAGCGATGACGGCAGGGGTATTGCTTTCGAAATAAAATGAGTATTTATTTCGTTTTATGAAAGGCCATAGTTACTCAATCCAAGCGACTCGCTCCGGGCGGACAAGATGAATAGGAAAAGGCTGTAGCCACAAACAAGGGCACATCAGACCCAATTGCAATAAGGCAATAGCAATGAGGAGGAAATAAAGCGTAGTCCTTATTCGGATCAAATGTTCTGAGATTCATGTAGATGTCTTCATTGGCAAGATAATCGCCTGGTAATTGAATTGCGTTATCATATTCCTGGCCATTTATAATGGTTTTTTTTCCGAGTGGCAGGGTCTTATCAAGGTTAATAAAAGTAGTGCCGCTACAGCAACTGCTCATAATCACCTTGCCGTGATAGCACTTTATGCTCGTGTCCTTATACTCACAACTTATGAGCAGGCAAAGGGCAAATATTCCAGATAGTACCTTGTTCATACTTATATGATACTAATTTACGAAGAAAGTTTATCGAACAGAAGATAAATAATTCTTCTTTCTCAAGGCCATTAGGTCTTCGCAGGTTCAAAATATTAAAAGCTTACAATTTCTTGTTGACAGTCAGTGAATTCTATCGCATTTGAAATGCTATTTAATAATAGCAGTAACCACCAGCCAAAAGTTGACGTTAGAAACAGTTTTAATTTAGTCAACAGATTAAAGCTTTAATAGGGAATGAAGAGACTGATTTTTTTGATTGTGCTTATTTTAGGCAATGGTTTACTTATAGCTCAACCTACAAAAGGACAACTCCGCGTTAAGGTTGGTCATTTTATGCAAACGAAGGGCAATCTCGTGGTAATGCTTTATGATTCCCTCAGTCGCCTGAAGGGCAAAGGCACACCGATACTTACGAAAACTGTTCCCATCACTGCCGATCAGGAAGAAGTTGTTTTCGAAATACCTGCCGGACGGTATGGAGTATCGGCTTTTCATGATGTAGACGGAAACGGCACTTTGGAATTTGAAAATGAAGACTATGGACTTTCCAATGGTGCTGTGGCTCGATACGGGCCACCGAAGTTCAAACAAATGTCTTTTTATTTTGATGGCACCTCTCAGCAAATATTTGTTTCTCTCGAAAACGAAAGAGCCAATAAAAGTGCTCACTATTCGGGAAAGAGAGTAGCTACACCTGTAATTGGATATGCGCCCGAAACCAGTGCCGTACTCGGAGCCAACCTCATTAATTTTTTCAGATTGGCTCATTCTGATACTGTTAGCCGCACATCGTTTATAGATATCTTCAGTGCAGTAACGTTGCGCGAACAAATCATCGCCGAAACTGAGTATACACTTTTCTCAAATCATGAGAAATACATGGTTATCGGTCAAATTGGGTTTCAGAAGTTTCCTCAGTATTACTATGGCATAGGCAACTATGTCCCCGACAGCAACAAGGAACTTATCCGTTACAATCAAATTACCTTCGAGCAACTGTTTTTACGAAACATTTATAAAAAACTATACGCAGGCATTGGGTATCACTACGACAATGTATTTGATCTGCAAGACGGAACTATGCAACTACTTGAAAACAGTCGGGTGCCGGGATACAGTGGTGCGGTTGTTTCAGGAATAAAGTTTTGCGTGACTTCCGACAGCCGGAACAATATATACAACACTTCCCGTGGCCATCTCGTGCGGGTGAAATACGGAGTCAACAACAGTGCGGTAGGCAGTCGCTACGATTTTACATCCCTAGAAACAGACGTGCGGGGTTTTCTAAAACTTGGCCCGCAATCAGAAGACATCCTTGCACTTCAGGTTTATACCTATTTTACCACAGGCACTGTTCCCTGGTTTGAAATGGGAACACTCGGAAGTGATATGATCATGCGTGGATATTATTCCGGGCGGTTTCGCGACCGTAACTACGGAGCTGCACAAGTGGAATACCGCAAGGTGTTTAACAGAATGATAGGGATGGTGTTCTTCGCAGGAACTGGTGAAGTAGCGAGTACCCTGAATCAATTTAGCATTCAGGGGTTGAAACCCAACGCCGGGGTAGGTTTTCGTTTAAAAATGGATC
>JABDGP010000005.1:0-12512 GCA_013285945.1 Bacteroidota bacterium
CGGCAATACTGCATACTCAATCCAGTCGGCTGGATAGGCTACGGCGAAAACATTTGGGGGTTAACAGCTTGTGATGGACCTGGCGGTAGAAATAAATCAAATCCCAACATTGGATTCATGGGATACAACGCCCGGGGCGCTGCACAATGGTATGCAAATGATGATGGCACTATCACTCCGACGGCTGCAGGTGGCTCGATTCCTTTTGCACCTGAAGTTTGTATACCGGCGCTTGAAGCCATGCAAATAAAATACGGCGACAAAATCTACGATCGCTATGGTTTTAAAGATGCATTCAACTTGAGTATAAATTATAAGGATGGAACACAGGGCTGGGTAGATAAAGATTATTTAGGCCTTGATCAGGGTCCAATTGTTATTCAGATTGCAAATTACAAGAACAACTTTGTTGGCAACCTGATGAAAAAGAATAAGTATATCATCAATGGATTAAAGAAGGCAGGATTCAAAGGTGGATGGATTGACTAAGCTTTTAAATTAAATGAAACTCTTCTATTTCCGAATTCACCTTCTTAAATTCAAAAGGACCTACGATAATACCCGGTTGGAAAAATCAAATTCGTTCAAATAGATCCGAAGGTCTTTGGTGTTTGGCAATTGTAATTTTGCCCTTAAGCGAGCCAACGCAACGTTTATACTATTTAGACTTTTATCGGTGATCTTGGCGATGTCAGAGGCGCAATGATTCATCTTTAGATAAGCACAGAGCCTTTTTTCATTTTTTGTAATTTCAGGGCAGCATTTTTCAAGAAGCGAGTAAAGTCCGGCATTTGCTTCGTCAAACTTCCTTTCAATACCCAAATCATCTTCTTCATTAACTTCCCATTTAAGTTGCTTAAGCAATGAAAATAACTTTGATTTTCCTTCAGGGGTAAGATACGGCTGAAGTTTATTTACGCCTTCAATCAATTTCTCTTTAACATTTCTTGAGTGAATGAGAAGCTGCAGTTGCATTGCTGCTTCACGTTGCTTAAAATCAAGTTCCGTCTGCAGTTTTTCCACACTACTGTTGATTTGTTCTTTCTCTTTGCGGTGCGTGATCTCAAGCCGGCTAATTGTTTCCTTGCCTGATTGAACAATTTCTGTCACGTCAGTAATAGAGCCGATTGCACCTTCGACAGAGGTGTTTCCAAATCCAGAAAATGAAAACAACAAATGTTTAGGGCCTTCAGCAGTGGATAACTCCATTTCAAACTTGTCTATGCAATCACATACCATCAGTGTGGAGAAGTGACCTTCCAAAATATCAGCTATTGGCTTTGAAAGAATATCTTCGACATGTTTCCCGACGATCTCCTCTTTCGTCTTTGCAAATAAAAGCTCAAAATTTTTGTTGCATCCCATAAGCCGTCCCCACTTGTCCATATAAAATATCGGGTTGGGTGCCGATTCAATTAAAAAATTAACAAACTGATTCTTAATATGTATGGAGTCTCTTTGATGCTTTACTTCTTTCAGTGAATCACTCAATGTGAAAGCGGCTTTTACCCTGGAGCTTAATTCGCCATAGTCGAGTGGCTTACGGATATAATCAATCGCCCCTGTTTTCAGTACCAAATCAAATTCTTCGTTTGAAGCAACTACACCTGTCGCCATTATTATAGGGATATCCCGGGTGGCTGGATTTGATTTCAGTTTCCTGATCAACTCAAGCCCATCCATTTCGGGCAGCAGCCAATCTGTAATAATTAAGTCAGGGGTAATTGCCCTAGCAACATCATAAGCATTTTCAGCTGTAATGGCTGTCTTCATTTCGAAGTTCAGATTTGCCTCTTGAAGAAACTCATCTATTAACCGGAACGTCAAAGGCTCATCGTCAACCACAAGGATTAGTCTCCTTTTCTTATTGTTTTCAATTCCTGAAACTTTTAAGACGACTGATTTCGCTAAAAGATAAAATGATCTGATCGTTCGCGATATCTGTGCATCCTGTTTAAAATAGCTTTCGGGGTATGATCGAAAGAAACCGGAAGGTGCGCCGTTTTTTTTGGGAGTGGATGTAGGTGTCATAAAGGTTAGATTTGGTAAGGTCTCTCATTTACACAGCTCCAGTAAAAAGCAAGGGAGCCGATTTTTTTCATGTAACCTTCAAACTCATTGGGCTTAACTACATAACTGTTTGCGCCCAGTTCATACGCCATACTCATATCCCGCTCATCCAATGAAGAAGTTAAAATCACTACAGGCAACATTTTTGTTGAATGTTCTTCCCGAATCTTTCGCAGGATATCAAATCCGGTAAGCGTTGGAAGCCCGATATCCAACACAACAAGTTTAAGCCCTTTCTGAATTTCCTGCCCCTCGTATTTCTTCTTTCCGAAAATAAAATTCAGTGCATCAACGCCATCCGAAAAATGAATTAACTGAATATTGTTTTTCGTCTGCGCAATGGCAAATTCTGTGAGCTCGGAATCATCCACGCTATCTTCAACAACAAGAACTTCAATTCCTCTTTTTCTTTCCACACACAATTAAATTTGTTAATCACAAAACCGTTAAACGATAAATCTAAATTAGGGTAGTGCGCTATTCTGAGGTAGAGTCAGAACTCGGAAAGTAATGTCGTTACTTTGATGACAGAGGATTTATTCAATCAGATTGTTTCGCAGAACATAACTCGTCAGCTCGACATTGGATTTAAGTTGCATTTTTTCTAATACCCTAGCACGATATGTAGCCACTGTTGCAGGGCTGAGTGAAAGGTCATCAGCAATATCTTTTATTTTTTTTCCGGATGCGATAAGGCTAAGTATCTGAAACTCGCGGTCAGAAAGTCTTTCGTGAGCAAGTTTATTACTTTCCAATTCAAATGAGCTAGCCAGTTTTTCTGCAACTGCCGGCGTGATAAATTTTCGACCTCCATAAACCTGACGAATAGCTTTTACTAATTCATCAGCAGCAGACTCTTTTGTCACATAACCACTAGCACCTGCTTTGATAGACCTTACAGAAAACCGCTCTTCAGGATGCATACTCAACATGATTGTTCTAATAAATGGGTATGATTGTTTCAGATCTTTCATGATTTCCAGTCCGTTGCGTCCAGGCATCGATATGTCTAATAGAATTACATCTGGTAATTTATCATGAAGACAATTCAATAGCTGCGCATAGCCATCTGCTTCACCAATCACTTCCATATCAGGCTCCTCAACAAGGATCTTTCTTAAACCTGCTCTAACCATCGAATGGTCATCAACAATCAATAAAGATATCATGACTGGTTTGATTGAGTTAGTGGTATCATTACCGAAACCATAGTGCCGTTAGCTTCTTCACTTCGAATATTCAGCTTTCCATTGAAGAGTCGGACTCGCTCACGAAGGCCGATTAACCCAAGGGACTGTGAGCTTTTAAGTTGATCTTCATGAATACCCTTTCCATTATCACTCACAGCGAGAAAAAGAAAATCATCAATTTGTTCAAGGAATATCTCCACTTGAGTAGCATTGGCATGCCGTACAACATTGGTAAGTGACTCCTGAACTATTCGAAAAAGTGCGATAGACAAATTCCGATCTAACACAGTTGGTCCTGAGTTTAGAAAAGTTGAACATTTGATCTCATATCGCTTTTCAAATTCTGCAGCCTGCCAACGAATAGACTCAATGATCCCAAGTTCGTCGAGAGTTTCCGGCCTGAGTCCTGATGAAATTCTCTTTACCGATCCGGTTAGCTTATTAATAAGTTTTGTGATGGAATCGAATTCTGTAATAACGATTTGATCAGTCAGGGTTCCTGAAGATAATTTCTTCCTCAGCATTGTGATATCAATTTTCAAAGCGGTCAATGTCTGACCTAGTTCGTCATGCAAGTCTCGCGCAATGCTCATTCGTTCATCTTCTATTGTACTTTGCTGGCGTTCCACTAATAGTTGAAGTTCATCGTGAGATTTTCTAAGCTCTTGGGCGATAAGGTTCTTCTCCTGTTCAACCTCTTTCTTTTTTACTGCATTTGCGATTGCTGCTGGTAATCTTTTAAAACTCGACTTTAAAATAAAATCATCAACACCTTCTTTTAGACATTCGAGTGCCAATTGCTCACTAAGCGCACCTGTGACTAGGATAAAAGGAATCAGCAGGTCTTCCTTTCGCAAAATGTAAAAGGCTTGCATGCCATTGAATGTAGAGAGAGAATAATCAGCAAGAATGATGTCAGGTTTAAAATCAGAAACGAACTTACCAAAATCAAGTCTTTTGTCTGTTTGTTCGCTTATAAAATCCATGCCCGCTTCTGACAATTCATGGCGCATAAGCTCTATGTCATCCGGATTATCTTCGAGAAAAAGTATTCTATAAGTTCTCTTAAGAGTGTCTTGAAGAGTATCTTCCCGGTCATGCACCAACTCACTAAATACACTTTGATAATTCATACTCATTTTAAACAGGCTTTTCGTTAACAAGGCACCAGTAGAACGCCAACGAGCTTATTGTCTTTACATAGTTATCAAAGCCTACAGGTTTCACTACATAACTATTGACTCCAAGCTTGTAGGCTTCAGCGATATCCCTTTTTTCTCTCGAAGAAGTAAGTATTACCACAGGCAATGTTGCTGTTCGTTCATCTTCTTTAATTTTTCTCAACACCTCGAGTCCATCCAGCCGCGGAAGCTTAAGGTCAAGTAATACTAACTTTAGATCGTTTTGAATTTTTTGATTTTCGTATGTCTTTTTTGCATAGATGAAATTGAGTGCCTCAACACCGTCTTTGAGATGAAGGAGACGAATCGTTTTATTCCCTTCAGTCAGCGCGTGGGTAGTAAGTTCAGTATCATCAGGGTTATCTTCCACTAACAAAACTTCAATTGCATCATCTTTTTCCATTCGCTAGGATTTCAGTGAAAAGTAAAAGGTCGCTCCTTCACCTTCTTTAGCTTCGGCCCAAACACGCCCTCCGTGCCTGATGATAATGCGTTTAACAATGGCGAGCCCCACACCCGTACCCTGATACTCCTGAGGATCGTGAAGTCGTTGAAATACCCCGAATAGTTTATTTGAATATTCCATATCAAAACCAACACCATTATCCTTTACATAAACTTGCACCTCGCTATCTCCATGAGTGCTTCCGATTTCAATTATCGGAAGGTTCTTTTTATTTGAATACTTAAATGCGTTGGATATCAGGTTAACCAAGACTTGCTTGATCAAAGCAATATCACCTTTGGCTATTCCTAGCTTCTGAACCTGTACGATCGATCGCCCCTTCATTTCACTTAGCTCTTCCAACACGGTATTCACAAGTTCGTCCATATCGATTCGGACAATCTGAATATCTTTCATTCCAATCCTTGAAAGGGTCAGCAATTCATCAATGAGGCTTCCCATCTTGTTCACATTTCTGCGAACATTGCTTAGCAAGCGCTGGCCCTCGTTGTCGACCTGATCAAGATACTTCTTAAGGAAAATTGCAATAAACCCATCAATGCCCCGAAGCGGAGCACGCAAATCATGAGATACAGAATATGAAAATGACTCCAACTCAATGATTCGTTGCTCCAATTCTTCATTGAGTGTTTTGATTTTTACTTCCTGTTTCCTTTGAGCTGTGATGTCGCGGGCTGCAGCAAACGCTCCAAGCACCTTGTCTTTTTCATCGCGGTACACTGAGGCATTATAAAGCACATCCCGAAGGTTATGTCTGATAGTGAGAGGTGAATCTGCTACAAAACCTTTTGCAAATATCTGTTGATACCCTTCGCGAGCCTTTTCTGGTTCTGTAAAATAATCCGAAAAGTCAGTACCGATAAGTTTCTCTCTCTCCACTCCCGTAGCTTTCACCAGCGCTTCATTCACATCGGTGATTTTTCCTTCAGGGCTGATAGCAACCATTGGGTCCAAACTGGCCTCAATTAAACTTCGTGTATAAGCTTGTTGCTTTTTGATTTCTTCTTCAGCCTGTTTGCGGTCGGTAATGTCGCGCGCAGAAGCGAATACACCCAGCACTGTTCCCTTTTCGTCGCGATAAACAGATGCATTGTAAAGTACGTCTCTTAAGTTATGCCGAATAGTTAGAGGTGAGTCTGACACGAACCCTTCAGCAAATACTTTTTGATATCCTTCTCTCGCTTTTTCGGGTTCGGTGAAGTAGTCAGAAAAGTCAGTACTAATCAGTTTCTCCCGTACTACGCCTGTTGCTTTTATCAGTGCCTCATTCACGTCGGTAATCTTCCCTTCCGGACTGATAGCCACCATCGGGTCGAGACTCGCTTCAATCAAGCTACGTGTATATGCCTGTTGCTTCTTGATTTCCTCTTCGGCTTGTTTACGATCGGTGATATCGCGAGCCGATGCAAACACACCTTGCACAACTCCATCCTCATCTTTGAAAACGGTAGCGTTATAAAGTACGTCGGTTATTCTACCTGAAACATGCCGAATCGCCAACGGGTAGTTCCTTACAACGCCTTTATAAAAGGCTTGTTGATAGGCCTCTTCGGCTTTGCTTGGTTCTGTAAAGTAATCTGGAAAATGAGTACCGATTAAATTTTCGCGGCTGACACCGGTCACCTGAACGGTGGCCTCATTCACGTCTGTGATTTTACCATCAGGACCTTTTGTGATTTGCGGATCCAAACTTGTTTCAATCAGTGAACGCGTATAGGCCTGTATTTTTCTGATCTTTTCTTCGGTTTCTTTTAGAACAGTTACATCGCGTGCGGCTGCCACGGCTCCAAGTACATTTCCTTTTTCATCGCGATAAATGGAAGCGTTAAACAATACCTGAATCAGTTTTCCATTTTTGTTTCTAAGTGTAAGCGGGTAGTCGGCAACAAAGCCTTTAGCAAACACAAGTTTGTATCCATCGCGGGCCTTTTGGGGTTCTGTAAAATAATCAGAGAAATCAGTGCCGATCAGTTTTTCACGAGGAACTCCTGTTGCGTTGACAGATGCCTCATTAACGTCGGTGATTTTTCCTTCTGGATTAACAGTTACGAGTGGGTCCAGTGAAGCTTCAATCAAACTTCTCGCATATTCGGAAGTACGCTTTACCTGCGTGATATCACGCGCGGTAGCCAAAACACCGAGCACATTACCAAGGTCATCTTTATACACGGTTGCGTTATACAACACATCCATAAGCTTGCCTTTTTTGTGTCTTATCGTTAGTGGATAGTCAGCTACAAATCCATTCGCAAATACTTGCTTATATCCTTCACGAGCCTTTTGAGGTTCTGTGAAATAATCAGAGAAGTCGGTGCCAATCAGTTTTTCCCTTCGAACACCTGTTGCCCTTACCGACGCTTCATTTACGTCAGTAATTTTTCCCTCGGGATTGATCGTAACCAGGGGGTCAAGTGAGGCTTCAATAAGACTTCGTGCATATTGCGAAGTCCGCTTTACCTGCGTGATGTCGCGCGCTGCAGCCAACACCCCGAGTACATTTCCAAGATCGTCTTTATAGACAGAGGCATTATAAAGAACATCGGTCAGTTTACCTTTCTTATCCCGTAAAGTCAAAGGATAATCGGCAACAAAGCCTTTAGCAAAAACCTGTTGGTATCCTTCTCTCGCTTTTTGAGGTTCCGTGAAATAATCAGAAAAGTCCGTCCCGATTAACCTCTCTCTGGGAACTCCCGTAGCACGAACAGAAGCTTCATTCACGTCTGTGATTTTCCCTTCCGGGTTAATGGTCACAAGCGGATCAAGAGCCGCTTCAATTAAAGAGCGTGCATATTGCGAAGTGCGCTTTACCTGAGTGATGTCGCGAGCTGCGGCCAACACACCCAATACATTTCCGAGATCATCTTTATAAACAGAAGCGTTATAGAGAACGTCAGTCAGCTTGCCTTTCTTATCGAGTAACGTGAGCGGATAATCTGCCACAAAACCCTTTGCAAAAACCTGCTGATATCCTTCTCTAGCTTTTTGAGGTTCCGTAAAATAATCAGAGAAATCGGTACCAATCAGTTTCTCCCTTGGAACCCCGGTGGCACGCACAGATGCTTCATTAACATCGGTGATTTTTCCTTCCGGATTGATAGTCACCAAAGGGTCAAGAGCGGCTTCAATCAAACTACGGGCATATTGAGACGCTCGTTTCTGCACAGTAACATCGCGTGCAGAGGCAGAAACTCCCATCACATTGTCTTGTTCGTCTTTATAAACAGAAGCATTGTAAACAACGTCGGTGAGTTTTCCCTCTTTGTCTTTGACTGTAAGTGGGTAGTCAGATACAAATCCTTTTTCAAATACCTGTTGATATCCTTCTCTGGCTTTTTTTGGTTCGGTAAAGTAGTCGGTGAAGTCGGTGCCAATAAGTTCATCGCGCGGTATCCCTGTTAATTTTACAGAAGCTTCGTTTACGTCGGTCACTTTTCCCTCGGGGCTTATGGTAACCAGCGGATCAAGTGAGGCTTCAATCAGGCTGCGTGTATACGCTTGTGTTATTTTAGAATCTTTATCTGAAAGTCTCGGTTCGCCTATTTTTCGAATTGAAACCCAAGTGTAAATCTCCTCTCCCACTTCAAGCGGATTCATGCTTACATCAGCAGAGAATTTCTGACCGCTCTTTGTTACACCATATAGCTTAGCGCTACTTTCAATCCGATAATTATGCGGGTTAAGGAAAAAATTCTTTGAGCTATTCCCTGCCTTGATATGTATTTGAGGAAGTAATGACTCAATCGTTTTTCCAAAAAGTTCTTTTTTGGTGTAGCCAAATAGCAGTTCTGTGAGCCTGTTTATTGAAACAATGTCCCCCGCCTTATTTACAAAAATGGTTGGGTCAGGCGCAAATTCAACCAAAGGATATGCTTTCTTTCCGTTGCTAGCGGAGGAACTTCTTTGTCCACTGGTTTTAGGAGAAGGACGCGAGCGTGTTGGCGGGTTCTTCAGTTTCATCTCTCATTACATTTACAAAATTCATACAGCCTTGTAACCGGTAACCAGATCAACTCCAACTGAATAGAAGACAGACGAATCTACTAAACAAAATAATTTATTGTGATTAATATCTCTTCGAAATGTTTTGATAGTCCACGAAAGCCTCAATTTAAATTATGAATGGCAATGGCGGCTTAGAAATTGTCGTTAATAAGACTACAAAAAGCGATGGTTATCATTACAAATTGAACTGAAACAAAAAAAGGGGATTTACGGATCCCCTTTTTTGAAAGTATAACTTGAGATGAATTTCTAGTTACGGATGATCCTTGCCTGATGGACCACGGTGCCGTTGTAATTTATTCTGATGATATAAATTCCATTTGCTTTCTGCCCCAAATCGACCGCTTCAATCTCATTCCCGATGGTATTAGCGTAGACCCGTTCTCCTACTATACTATATACTTCTATCGTTGAGTTTTCAGGTGCATTCTTAACATAGAAAACTCCGCTGCTTGGATTTGGATACAGCGTAATCTCCTTACCCTGTTCATTCGACGAAGGAGTTTTTTCACCGTCACTCTCTACAGAACTCTGGTTGGTCGTTCCCGTCGATAACGAAGTACTCGATAAAAGACCACCAAGCAGGTTTAGAGAAACAGTTGCCGACGCTGTTCCCGTACATCCGTTGGCATCAGTTCCAATTACTGAATAAGTTGTTGTAGCTAAAGGGATAACCACGATAACCGAACCAGTAGCGCCGGTGCTCCATTGATAATTTGCCGCACCACTTGCAGTTAACGTGCTCGAAAGCCCAAGTGAAGCGAGAATAGAAGGGTTTGCAGAGAGTGTTACATTGGGCGCTGCATTTACAAAAACAGTCACGTTCGCAGTGCTCGACAATCCGGCTGAATTTGTTCCTGTGCAGCTATACGTTGTGGTGCTAGTTGGGCTCACTACTATGCTTGCAGTAGTTTCGCCGGTGCTCCACAGATAAGTACTTGCCCCACTTGCGGTGAGAGTAGATGATCCGCCTGCACAAATTGTAGACTGAGATGCTGTACACACTACCGTTGGCAGAGAAATAACTACTACTGTAACCGAAGCTGAATTTGAACATCCGTTTGCGTCTATTCCCGTTACAGAATACGTATCGGTAATCGTTGGGCTCACGGTAATACTTGCCGAAGTTTCACCAGTACTCCACACGAAATTTGTTGCGCCACTGGCAGTGAGAGTTGCTGATGCTCCAATGTTTATCTGGAGTGCCGATGATGCAATAGTCACCACCGGCAACGGGTTAACAACTATAGTGACTGATGCCGAAGAAGAGCATCCCCCAGAATTTGTGCCGGTTACTGTATAGGTTGTGGTAACCGTCGGGCTCACCGAAACTGATGATGAAGTTGCACCCGTACTCCAAACAAAGCTTGACGCACCACTGGCGCTAAGTGTCGTAGAACTTCCCACACAAATAATTGCTGTCGATGCCGACACAGAAATTGTTGGCGCGGCACTCACATTGACTGTAACCGATGCACTCGCAGAGCATCCGCCTGCGCTCGTCCCTACTACTGAATAGGTTGCTGTTTCTGCCGGGCTGACTACGATGCTCGCAGATGTCTCTCCTGTATTCCACACGAAGCCGGATGCACCTGTGGCAGTCAGCGTTGTTGATTCGCCTAAACAAATGATGGACGGCGAGGCGCTTATTGTAACTACTGGAGATGTACTTACACCAACGCTTACGGATGCAGTCTCAGAGCAACCATTGCTATTGGTTCCGGTTACGGAATAGGTTGTTGTAGTGGACGGACTTACAACTATGCTCGACGAAGTTGCTCCATTGTTCCAAATAAAACTTGTCGCCCCGCTTGCCGAAAGAGTTGTTGATGCCCCCGCGCAGATTGCCGATTGCGAAGCGCTTACTACAACTGTTGGCGATTCATTCACAACAATGGCAATATCAGTTACAGCTGAGCAGCCACTTGAATTAGTACCTGTTACACTATATGTTGTAGTAACACTTGGGCTGACAATTATGCTAGCCGAAGTTTCTCCAGTGCTCCAAAGTAAGCCGGATGCACCAGAAACAGAAAGTGTTGTTGATGCTCCCGAACAAATTGTCGATGAAGATGCACTAATAGATAAGCTTGGTAAGCTATTCACAGAAACGGTCACAGAAGCAGTAGCAGTACACCCGGACGAAGTAGTGCCCGTGACGGAATAGATTGCTGTAGATGTAGGGCTTACTGTGATAGCTGAAGAAGTAGCGCCGTTGCTCCACAGGAAATTAGTAGCGCCGGAAGCTGTCAGTGTTGCCGATGCTCCGGCACAAATCGATGAAGACGATGCATTGATTGTTACATCAGGTGATGCGTTGACAGCCACTGTTACACTTGCGGAAGCCGCGCAGCCGTTGACATTGGTTCCCGTCACCGAATAGGTCGTCGTTGTACCAGGGCTAACGGTTATCGAGCTAGAGGTCGCACCGGAACCCCACAAGAAACTCGAAGCTCCCGAAGCCGTAAGTGTAGCTGATGCTCCCGCACAAATTGAGGAAGCAGATGTGCTAACTGTTACGCTTGGAGCAGCATTAACTTGTACCGTAACACTCGCACTTGCCTGGCATCCGTTTACATTAATGCCAACTACAGAATACGTGGTTGTTACTGTAGCGCTAACTGAAATTGAGGCCGAAGTTGCTCCTGTGCTCCAGGTAACACCCGTTGCGCCAGAGACAGTAAGTGTTGTTGATGCTCCCGAACAAATTACCGACGGAGAAGCACTGATTGATAACGTTGGCAACGGTATTACCGTAATTATTGTGGATGCATTTGCAGTGCATCCGCCTGAGTTGGTACCTGTCACGCTATAGGTACTCGTTGCCGACGGGCTGACTGTAATACTTGAGGTAGTTGCACCATTGCTCCAAACATAGCTTGAGCCACCTGTGGCAGTAAGTGTGGCTGATGCGCCAGCACAAAGAGTTGATGCTGAAGAGCTGATAATGATTGTGGGTGTTGCACTTACATTCACCGTTATTGAAGAAGTTGCTGAGCAACCGCTTGAATTTGAACCTGTGACACTATAAGAGGTAGTAGAAACGGGGCTGACGGAAATGCTAGAAGAAGTTGCTCCAGTACTCCACGTATAGCTGGAAGCTCCACTGGCGGTTAACGTTGTAGTTCCTCCGGCACAAATTGTTGACGAAGAGGCTGCAATAGAAACAGCAGGGATTGCATTAACTGTAATTGCCTTTGAAACAGTTTCCGAACATCCACTCGCATTAGTTCCTGTAACCGAATATGTTGTTGTAGCAGTAGGACTAACAGTTACACTTGCTGATGTAGCTCCATTGCTCCACAAATAACTTGACGCACCGCTTGCTGTCAGTGTTGCCGAGGCTCCTGCACAAATTGAGGATACTGAAGCGGCAATGTTTACACTTGGTGAGGCATTAACAGTAATTGTTTTTGAAATTGTAACTGAACAGCCACTGGCATTAGTACCAGTACAACTATAAGTTGTCGTAGCGGCGGGACTAACAGTTATGCTTGCTGATGTCGCGCCATTGCTCCACAAATAAGTAGAAGCTCCGCTTGCAGTAAGTGTTGCTGAGGCTCCTGCGCAAATTGAAGAAGCCGAAGCTGCGATACTTACACT
>JABDGP010000005.1:13215-67147 GCA_013285945.1 Bacteroidota bacterium
TTGGTACCAACACAACTATAGGTCGTTGTGACGCTCGGGCTCACAGTTATACTAGCCGACGTAGCACCATTGCTCCACAAATAAGTAGAAGCTCCACTGGCGGTGAGTGTTGCCGAGGCTCCTGCGCAAATTGAGGAAGCCGAAGCAGCAATACTTACGCTGGGGGCAGCATTAACTGTGATAATTTTCGAAATTGTCACCGAGCATCCGCTCGCATTGGTCCCTGTGCAACTGTAGGTTGTTGTGGCACTGGGGCTTACTGTTATACTCGCTGACGTGGCGCCGTTGCTCCACAAAAAACTAGATGCACCGCTGGCAGTAAGCGTGGCCGATGCACCTGCACAAATTGTGGTTGATGGAGCGCTGATATTTAACAAGGGCGAAGCGTTAACTGTAACTGTTGTACTAGCACTACTGGAACATCCTGTCAGGGTTGTACCATTAACGGTATAGGTTGTAGTTGATGAAGGGTTCACCGTAATGGACGCGGAAGTTGCTCCAGTGTTCCATGAATAGCTTAATCCTCCGCTAGCCGTTAATGTTGTTGAAGCGCCCGCACATATAGTAACGGGTGAAGCAGATATGCTTATCGTTGGAACCGTTAACAGGCAGGTGTTACTTGTAATTGATCCACAGGGGTTACTCACCACGCAACGATAGTGGTTGGTGTTTAGGCCTGCCGATGCTGATATGCTCAAGGTAGCACTCAGCGAACCACTATAGGTGCTACCATCAGAGCAATTGTGATAGCCAGACCCTTCGTCAACCTGCCACTGATAGCTCAGATTAATACCAACGGCAACTACCGCGAACGTAGATACTCCTCCAACACAAATAGTATTGTTTGTGGGTTGAATACTTAGAACTGGCGGAATACATATTTGAGCATTTGCCGTCCATGTTAGAATCACAAATGAAAAAGCCAACATGAATCGAATTGAACACGTAGTTATTTTTTGCATACGTAATTTTTTAGAATGAAACATTAAGACTCGAACTCAGAAGCAAAACTATATTCAGTCCTTTGCTAAATCTTGACAGAGTCGCTTACATTCCTATTACGCACAGCATACATTTATATTACGATCACAATTTCCTGTAATCATAATCACTACTCGTGTAAATTATTTTTTTACAATCTTCTTCAAGTGAAGACCAAGTGACCGTGGTCACTTAAAAGACCGGGAACAAAGACCATGAGATTGAGCTTAAAAAAAAGCGGGCTCCTCAGTGATAAAATCTTCAAAAACAGGTTTGACTAAACCTATCATTAAGGGATGATTAACTTCTATTTTCTAAAACGAAAAATTAGATGGTGCAAAAGTCAGGCATATAATTGCAGCTGAGATTTCAATTATTCCAATGATCCAGATAGCCTTATACTTCATGGAGTACTTTCCAGCAATCCTGAACCTCTCATAATTCCAAGACACTCCCAAGCTTAAATTAATAATACCAAAAAGACAGAGTAGTAAAATTGAGATTACCATCAGTATTTATATAAAACAAATTTCGATTCGTTTTAGCTGTTCTGGTTTAAAAAATGATCCAATAATTCCTGAAAATTTTAAGAACGGTCATAATTTCATGTAAGAATAAAGATTGTACTCATAAACTTCCTAATGGTAATTCCTCTTCAAAGCGGACCAATATGAATTCAGCAATGTCGTTCATTAAATGACAAAACAAAGCCTGATTGGTTTACATCAAATTTAAAAATGAGAAGCTTAATTTGAGCCTATGAATGCGAACCGATACAATTGGAAAGAAGACAAAAAGGTCTTTGTCATTGGCCTTATCGTACTGATACTGCTTTTGTACTCGTTTCTTATCCTATAATTTAGCTGGATTACAAGTTTCTTAGTCAGCAGGGCTAAAACTATACGTTTAGCTTACTAAAAAATTTATTGCCTCCTCCAGAGTATCAAACATTTTCATATCTCTGTTAAAGATCACGTTGTATCCTTTGATAATTTGTTTTTTAGTCTCGTTGAAACCAACAATAGCTTGTTTCTCAATTACTTTAATAGCCTCTTCGCGCTGGTCCATCCTAAATCGATCCATAAACTTGGGAGTCAGGTAGTTTTTCTCATTGAATAAAGCCAGAACCAACTGCTTCTTATTATCTGAAATTAATATTCTCCTTGCCTCCATGAGTATTTCAATCATCTGATCCTCTTTGCTGTTGCTGAAATCTACCTCAAGGATTTCTTTTCCCCTTAGGATTACCCTCTTAATACTCCCCATTCGGCCAAGATGTGGCAAAAAAATAGATTTTACAACGGATGTTTTTTGAGCTATCTGGCTACGAATCCAAGCCGTTATCATTTCTGTAAACGGTTCCGCTGAAGTTATTTTCAGTTTTATATACCTACTCGTAATACCTTGTTAATCATCTTTTTTGGGCTAATTTCATAAGTCGTACCTGAGCAATTCACTTAATATTTATAAAAATGAATAAGCACTTGATATTATGGTCCATTACTGTGAGTCTGGGTGGCTTCCTATTTGGTATGGATGTGGCAGTAATTTCCGGTGCTGAGCAGGCAATTCAAAAGCTCTGGGAATTAGATACGCTTCATATCGGCTTGGCTGTAGCCATTGCACTATATGGAACAGTTTTAGGTGCAGCTTTCGGAGGTTGGCCGAGTGACAAATTCGGGCGCAGGCGATCTCTTCAATGGATCAGTTCGCTGTTTCTGATATCGGCGATCGGTGCTGCCCTCGCTTCCGACGTTATCTCCTTTATGGTATTTCGATTTATTGGCGGCCTTAGCATTGGGGCATCTTCTGTGGTAGCTCCAATCTATATTTCAGAAATTGCTCCACCAAAATACCGGGGCAGGCTCGTTATCTCCTTTCAAGTCAATATTGTTCTGGGAATCCTTTTAGCGTATTTCTCCAACTATCTTCTCAGCGGCTTGCCAGACGATTGGCGATGGATGCTTGGCATTGTTGCAGTACCATCATTGGCTTTTTTTTGTACTCCTGTTCTTTACTCCAGAGACTCCACGCTGGCTTATTCTTCACCAGGGAAATATAAATGACGCTAAAAAAATAATCTCCTTAACCAACCCCGATGTAGATCAAGAAGTGCAAGAAATATTGCAATCAAAAACAGAACACAATGGCATCATCGATCGTCTCTTTTCGAAAAAATTCCAACTACCAATCATTCTGGCATTTCTGTTTGCGGCTTTTAATCAGTTATCGGGTATCAATGCCATCATTTATTATTCACCCCGTATTTTTGAAATGACTGGTCTTGGAAAAGAAAGCGCACTCTTATCCTCGGCTGGTATTGGTCTGGCCAATTTAATATTCACTGTATTAGGATGGATTTTTATAGATCGTTTTGGCAGAAGGGCATTGATGTACATTGGATCGGCAGGTTATATAATTTCATTAACACTTATCTCGGTTTCATTCTTTACTCAAACCTTTAGCCACGTACCACTATTTATTTTCGCATTTATTGCCGCTCATGCGATCGGGCAAGGTTCGGTGATCTGGGTTTTTATCTCCGAAATATTTCCCAATTCAGTGCGTGCCTCGGGCATGGCCTTCGGTGCGCTTACACATTGGGTTTTTGCCGCTGTTGTAGCTAATGTGTTTCCCTTCTTTTCTCAACAATATGGTGGAGGAATCATTTTTGCTTTTTTTGCGGTGATGATGGTCTTTCAATTGCTTTATGTATGGCTGTTGATGCCCGAAACAAAAGGAGTTTCTTTGGAAGAGCTGCAGCGGCAATTGATAAAATAGATTATGAAGATCAATATATTATTCGTGCTCTCCCTCTTGGTTATCGCTTCGTGCAATAAAGTACCGCCTGCTAACCAAATCAATTACAAGGAACAGCATCGTCCGCAGTTTCACTTTTCACCTGAAAAAGGCTGGATGAACGATCCTAATGGGTTGGTCTATTTCAAAAATACATATCACCTGTTTTATCAATACTTTCCAGATAGTACGGTTTGGGGGCCAATGCATTGGGGACACGCAGTGAGTAAAGATTTAGTGCATTGGAAACATTTACCGATTGCACTCTACCCAGACTCCTTAGGCTACATATTCTCGGGCAGCGTTGTGGCTGATAAAAACAATGCCTCAGGTTTTCAAAATGGAAACGATGGTCCTCTCGTAGCGATCTTCACTTATCATGATATGAAAAAGGAGAAGGTCGGCAGAATTGACAGAGAGTCTCAGGCAATTGCATATAGTAATGATGAAGGCAATAGCTGGACTAAGTACACAGGCAATCCGGTGATTAAAAATAAGGGAGATCAGGACTTTAGAGACCCGAAAGTGTTTTGGCACGAAGCTTCAAGTCGATGGATCATGCCGTTGGCTGTTCACGACCATTTGGAAATCTATTCGTCACCAAACCTTATTAGCTGGGTGAAAGAAAGTGAGTTTGGCAGCGCAGACGGAGCTCACGGAGGTGCATGGGAATGTCCCGATTTATTTCCGCTTAAAACAAATGAAGGAATTGAAAAATGGGTGCTCATTCAAAATATTGACAGAGGGAGTATAAGCGGAGGCTCGGGAACGCAGTACTTTGTCGGCGATTTTAATGGAAAGACTTTCGTCAATGAAAACAGTCCTAAAACGATTTTGTGGATTGATTACGGTGCAGACAATTATGCCGGTGTTACTTGGTTTGGAATTCCAGACAGCAGAAGAATATTTATAGGCTGGATGTCAAACTGGGACGACTACGCAACCAGGGTACCTACCAAAAATTGGAGAAGTGCAATGACTATACCTCGCGAATTGGGGTTGATCAAAACAGATGAAGGATTAAGGATAACACAAAGACCGATTAAAGAACTGGCTCAGCTTTGGGAAAAGAAGATAGACATTTCAGCTCAAGCGTTTAAGGACTCATTAGTCATTCCAAATCAATCAATACAAAAGGAAATAGAGTTGCAATTCGATTTGTCTCAATCAACAGCAAGTACTTTTGGAGTTATTATCGGTAATAAAATCAAAGAAAAAGTCATTATCGGTTACGACAAGGCTAAGCATGAAGTGTTCATTGACAGAACAAAATCCGGCAAAATTGATTTTTCGAAAAAATTTGCCAGAAAACACACAGCGCCTTATCGTGCCGCTAACCTGCTGAAACTGCATTTATTTATAGACGCAGCCTCTGTGGAGCTTTTTGTTGACGAAGGGCAAATTGTGATGACCGAAATATTTTTCCCGAATGAAGATTTTTCGAATCTTACTCTGTTCAGTAGCGGAGGGAGTTCTTCTCTTTTGAAAGGTGAATTGTACGAGCTCAAATCCATTTGGGCAATGCAAAACCAAGGCACAAACTAAGGACTTAGATTCATGAAAACACAAAGTAATTATATCTGCTGCTTCGGCGAAATGCTGTGGGATCTTTTACCAACCGGGAAAATGCCTGGCGGTGCACCCATGAATGTAGCCTTGCATTTAAAGAATATCTGTGTTGACGTTGCGTTTATAAGCCGGGTAGGAACCGATGCTCTGGGCGATGAGATCAAGAACTTTGTAAGCCAGAAGAATTGCTCAATAAAATGGATTCAGTCTGATTCAAAATACCTCACCGGTATCGTCAATGCGAATGTGTCAAACCGAAATGACGTAAGCTATGAAATCGTTCATCCAGCTGCCTGGGATTTTATAACAGTCACTCCCGAGATTCTCGAGGTCGCAAAAAATGCGCATGCTTTTGTTTATGGTACCTTATCCTGCCGTAGCGAACAAACTCGTGAAACACTACTCAATTTATTAGAAGACACGAAGGCTTTAAAAATTTATGACGTCAATCTCAGGCCACCACATTATTCGAAAGAGTTAATTCTACTTCTTTTACAAAAAGCAGAAATTGTAAAATTGAATAAAGATGAATTGTTGATCGTGAGTGCATGGCTTGGACCAGAAGAATTAAGTATTCAGAGTAAGTTGGAGAACCTGAAAACGAAATTTGATTTACAAAAAGTGATCGTCACTTTGGGCGGAGAAGGAGCTCTGCTTCTGGATGACTCGGGATTTCGCTCCTCCAAAGTTTACAAGGTAGAAGTAAAAGATACGATTGGTAGCGGTGATGCTTTTCTGGCAGGTGCGATCAAAAATATCCTATTGCAAAAACCAGCTCAGGAAACGTTGGAATATGCTTGTGCTTTGGGAGCCCTCGTTGCTCAACATCACGGGGCAAACCCACCAATCCTAGAGTCCGAGATTTTCGATTTGATCAACAAAAGCTGACCTGAAATTATACTTACTTATTCAAAACGGAGCGATTCGATAGGATCAAGCTTAGATGCTTTGTGGGCAGGATAATACCCTGATAATAACCCCACAACAATACATATAATCATACCCACGAGCATCCAAAGCCAAGGCACGACAAAGGCTTCGATACCGATGGCTCGAGAAATCAAGTTTCCAATAAGTATTCCCAACAAAACTCCGCCTATACCGCCGAGCAGGCAAACAACAATAGCTTCAATCACAAATTGCTGGCGTATTCTCAAAGGCGTGGCGCCCAATGCTTTACGGACACCCACTTCGCGAGTTCGTTCGGTAACAGAAACGAGCATTATATTCATCAGGGCGATTGAAGCACCTAACAACGTAATGAACCCAACCCCAAAACCGCCAAACCGCAACCCACTGGTAATACTCTCCATTTCCTGAGCAAGCGATTCGCTTTTTTCCAGTTCAAATGAGTTCTCATTTCCGATTGCATCTTTCCTGATTTTACGCATGATCCCGGTAGCTTCGCCCATAGCATAATCCATCTGGTTTGGATCTGAGATCGCTACGTTGAGACGGTAGTTCAATCCCGCTCCTGCTGCTTGCTGATTGGCCACAATGATCGGAATGAGCATCATGTTGTCGAAGTTATTTTCGGAAAGTGATCCCTTCTCTTTCAACCGACCAATTACTTTGAATTGCATTCCTTTGAATGAAACTACGGAGTTCAACGTACTCTTATTTTCCCCATACAAGGTTTGAGCTAATTCATGCCCAACGATAGCCACGCGGCCACCTTGCTGGATTTCAAAAGTTGAAAAATTACGTCCTTCTTCCAAGGTCAATCCTTTGATCGCCATGTACTCTTCATTCACACCTGTGACGTTTACATTAGGATTTGTCTTTTCAGAACCATGCTTTATCTCAGCCAGAATTGTTAGGCGTGCTGATAAACTGATACTTGCCGGGTAGGTATATTCCTGAATAAATTTTTGAGCCTCACTCAACAGCAGCGGAGAGTAAACTTTCTCCTTCACTCCTTCCTGGGCAGATCCACGGTTGTTTTTCGAATAGATATCAAATGAATTGGCCCCAAGTGACGAAAGACTCTCATTCACGGAATACTCAATACCGTCAATAGCGGTCAGAATTCCCACCAGAGAGGTGATACCGATGGCCACAATCAGGGCGGTAAGAACGGAACGGAGCAAATTAGCCTTTACTGACCGAAGCCCTTCTTTAATGTTTTCTATAAAATTCATCGATAATTCCTGTGGATTTGTCTATTACCTATTCGATTTTTAGCGTATCCAAAATCAAAATTATACCTTTATCCGTTGATCACGAAGACTTTCTTCTAATAGATTTGTTACAAAACTAATTTGCTTTTACGATGAGCGGGGGGATTTTGTTGTTGTTGATGTTTTTGCTCGCCAAAACGTGCGTGGGGAATTCAATCTTCATCCCCATGGATGAAAAGCAAGTCAACCACCTGAAAGCCTATGGAATTGCCTATTGGATTCTAAAATCAGACATCGAAGTAGATTGGTTGCTGAACTACCGCGGCGGGAGTTTCATGTGCAAGTATTACCCAAAGATTCAGAACGAACTAGCTGTGCGTGGAGTGAGCTATGAAATCATCTCCGATGCTCAAGTCAACGCTATTGTAACTGAAATTGCAAGTCCGGCAGTGAACTATGATATAATGAAGCTGGAGAAGGCTCCGCGGGTTGCTGTCTATTCACCGAAATCAAAACAGCCATGGGACGATGCTGTAACACTTTGTCTTTCGTATGCCGAAATCCCATACGATGTAATCTTCGATGATGAAGTGCTGAACGAAACACTACCCAAGTACGATTGGCTTCATTTGCATCACGAAGACTTCACCGGCCAGTACGGAAAATTCTATGCTACCTATGCCAACATGCCATGGTATATTGAGCAGCAACATGAAGCCGAAGAAACTGCTCGCAAATTTGGGTTCCATAAAGTATCGCAGCTTAAACTTGCTGTGGTAAAACGTATCAAAGGATTTGTGGCCGGTGGTGGCTTTTTATTCGCTATGTGTTCAGCAACCGATTCTTTTGACATTGCTTTGGCAGCTGATGGCGTAGATATTTGTGAGCACATGTACGATGGCGACCCGGCCGATCCGCAAGCGCAGGAAAAACTGAATTTCGAAAATACATTGGCGTTCACCAATTTCCATCTGTCGCGAGACCCTTACCAATACGAATTCTCGGACATTGATAATAATTTCCCTGAACGCGGACTTGTGCAGAGCAACGATTATTTCTCCGTCTTCCAGTTTTCGGCCAAATGGGACCCCATCCCTACGATGCTAACTCAAAACCATGAAAAACAAGTGAAAGGCTTTTATGGACAAACCACTGGATTCAAAAAACGATTGATCAAGCCAGACGTAGTGATTATGGGCGAAACCAAATCCATCAACGAAGCCAAATACATTCATGGCGTTTTAGGAAAAGGCTTCTGGACGTACTATGGAGGGCATGATCCCGAAGATTATCAGCATCAGGTTGGCGAGGAACCAACTGACCTCAACTTGCACCCCAACTCACCGGGATTCCGACTTATTTTAAACAACATCCTTTTTTCCTGCTGCCAAGAAAAAGAAACAGAAGACATGAGGTTGGTATTACTCTTCCTGATCCTCGTTGTTATTTCGTGCAAACCCATCGCTCATGCCCAATCTGAATCATCAACTCTAACTAAGATCGTAGAACAAGAAGTAGGCGCAACTGCAACAATAGAAACCAATTCCGCTAAAACCTTTGCGCTTGCTTATCAAAATCAAGGTAAAGTATTAACATACATAGTCATCCGAATGGTCGATATGAAAGTAGTGGTGAAAGAAAAAATCCATGACGGAGTTGTACGCTGGTATAGTGACATGCAAATTGAAAAGGTTGTTACACCTGGCATCGTAAAGCGGGATCCAAATTCTGATAATGCGTCAGTAAAAATGATTGACTTAAAAAAGTTTGTTATCAATTTGAAATGAGAAAAATTTCAGTCCTCACCTTCCTGTTTTTCACCGCGATGGTGATTGGGGTTCAGTTACGCAATAAAGAAATCAAGAAAAGTCAAAACGAACTTCGGGAAGAAGGAGAAGAAGAGCGGCAGGGCTTTGAAGAGCATGAAAGCCATGAAGACGGCCCCGAAGAGTTTCTTAAATTCCATCTCGGCATCCGCACCCGTAGTGATGAAGCAAAACCCAGCTATCCTGACAATTACAAACTGATTGAGTGGCAAAAAGCGTTGCAGTCGTCCGCAAAAAATAGAAGCAATGCAGCATTGAGAACACAAAGTGCTGGCAACGGAGTTACAGGCTACACCGAGCGTGGACCTGGCAATGTGCCGGGTCGCACCCGCGGGCTCATCGTAGACCCTGATGATGCAACTCATAAAACATGGTATGCAGGCTCGGCCAGCGGTGGCATTTGGAAAACCATAGACGCTGGTACAAGCTGGCAATGGCTCACTCCGGCACTTCCCAATTTGGCTACAACTACACTGGCAATGGCCGGATCAAATCATAATACTATTTATGCCGGTGCCGGCGAAGGATTCGGGTTGGTAGATGGTGTAGACGGGCATGGAATTTTTAAAAGTATTGATCGTGGAAATTCGTGGGCATTTTTGCCTAACTCGTCCAGCATAGGTGATGTTAATAGACTTGCTGTAGACCCATCGAATGAAAACAATATATTGGCAGCAGCAAACTCGGGTATCTATCACTCCACTGACGGTGGAAACTCCTGGACTCTGGTCTTTAACGCAGGAGCCCAGGATTTACGAGCCACGCCCGGCAATTTTTCAGTATTATATGCTACGCAAAATGCTACAGGTGTTTTTAAGTCCATCGATGGAGGTAATACCTGGAACGCATCCTCCACAGGCATGTCTCCGTCTGGAAGAATTGAAATTGCGGTATCGCCTGTAAATACAAACCGAATTATTGCCTCAGCACAGGGAAGTCTTTCAGGTGGTAACTCAGATTTATATGTATCCGATAACGCCGGCGCGACATGGTATTTGGTAACACTTACGTTAAGCAACAAAACTCTAGATTATCTCTTCACGCAAGGGTGGTACGATAATACAGTTGCTTTTAGTCCTTATGATAAAGATGTTGTGTATGTAGGAGGTATCGGCACCTACCAGGTCACATTGGGTTCGGCACTTACCACGTCTTCAGGAAGCTATGCCATTGCTGAAAATAATACCAGCTCATTTCTAAACTTACAAAATTTCAATGCATCACAAGATGGAGGCAAGTTGGATATAGGCAGCGCTGTAAATAAAGATGAAGTGAAGGTGCTTTTCGGCAACGGCATTACTCAAAAGGCGCACCGGTTTTTGGTTCCTGTAGATTCTACAACGGGTGTATCCAACGCGAAGTATACCTATCAGGATTATGTTGATGTTCCATTTCAAGTATGGGATGTTACGACTAACCAACAACTGATGGTTTCCTTTCGGGATCAAAATCGCAATGGGGTATTCGATCTTATCACTCAAAACACGACCAATTCTGACGCCACTCTCCAAAGCCGTGAATATGTTTTTATTAATAATGTGCCCTACGCAACAAGTCCAAATACATTTATAGCCACTAACGGCGGTCAGGTTTACAAAGAGATGTATTTTTTCTGGCCTGTACTTGCCAGTACTGCTACCTGGAATCCCTCGTCGTTGCCAAATTCCAATCTGGACATCACTTATAGTCAGATAAGCCGGTACAGCAGTACCGTTAGTTCGGTAGCCGACCCCTATGATGATTACGATGGGAAAAATGATGCCAGCTATGTCCACCCAGACCAGCACAACATCTATCCGATACAACAAAATGATGCGACTCAAACTTTTCAACTGTTGATGGCCAACGATGGCGGCGTTTTCCTTTCAGGGATTTCTACTTCACCAGGCACAACACAGGGAGAGTGGACCAAAGTTGGCATTGGGTACAATACAAGTCAGTTTTATGGAGCCGATAAAAAACCTGGTGCGCAACAATACCTTGGTGGTATGCAGGACAATTCAACTTATTTCACCCCGAATGGAACGATCTCTTCTGCTACAACTCACTTCAATACCAACTCCGCTCTTGCAGGAGATGGGTTTGAGGCATTGTGGCACAGCCTCGATGGCAACAAAATGATTGGAGGCTCTCAATACAATAACTTCGCGCGTTCACTTGATGGAGGCTCAACATGGTCGTCTGCCATTTCGGGGTTCCCATTGACATCGGGCTCTCCAACGCAAAGCGAATTTCCATTCATTTCTAAGTTAGCAAACTCAAAGCAGGCTCCGGATTTTATTTATAGTGTGGGGGCACAAGGGGTTTGGAAGTCAGTTGATTTCGGAGGAACCTGGAACCTCACGTCAATTACGCAAAACTGGGGTAGCGTCACTTCTTTTGCCGATGTGGAAGTTTCCCGTGCCAACGCCAACATCGTATGGGCAGGAAATGGCGCTTATTCTGGTGGTAATCTTTTTATATCTACTGACGCAGGAAAGACATTTACATCTGTACCTAACCCTGCCGGATATGTATTGGGCAATGTCTCTCGCATTGCTACCCACCCGACGAATGAAAAAATTGCTTATGTCTTATTTTCATTTGCCAATACGGCAAAGATATTAATGACTCAGGACTTAGGTCAAACGTGGACAGACATTAGCGGCTTTGGCACGGGGCAATCAAGCACCACTGGCTTTCCCGATGTGGCTGTCTATTGTTTGTACGTTCGTCCGGATAATACCAACATAATTTGGGCTGGCACAGAAATAGGAATTATCGAATCACTTGATGGCGGAGGATCGTGGGCTTTGTTAACGGAATTTCCAAGTGTTGCTGTCTGGGATATGAAGGGCCAGGATAACGAAATTGTTATGGCTACTCACGGGCGCGGTATCTGGACAGCCGAATTACCGGTTGATCAAAATGCAAACTTCCCGGTTCCGCAAATTGTTGCATCAGGCACTTCTCCGCAGTCGAAATTTAAAGTACAAATTCATCTTCCATCAAAATACGATTCAGTGCAAATGATCATCGGGTCACAGTCTGTCACGCTGATACCCCCCGATTCAGGGACTTATATCGTTACTATAACTAATGTGCCTACGGGTAGTTTGCAAGAGCAGTTAATCGGATACAAAAAGACAGCTCCGATATACTCATTGCCATACAGTGCAGTAAACTTAAAACTCAATGCCTATCAGCAGCAGTACAATGATTTCTTTATCACCATGAACAATTTCTACTCGGACGGATTTTCGCTTTTGCCTTTTGGCAATTCAAATACAAGTATGCAGAGTCAGCATGAGTATGTGTCAGGCCAAGATGCATCTGGTACATTGCTTACACCAATCATAGTATCCACTGGCAGCAACGCTTCGTTTATTTACGATGATGTAGCTATTGTGCAGCCGGGAGCAGCAGGTTCTGTATTCGGGCAGGCATCCTTCAACGATTACGTGGTAGCTGAAGCGACAAAAGATGGTCTTAATTGGACACCAGTTGCCAACGGATATAATGCATCAGCTCAGGCGAGTTGGCTAGCTGCATATACGAGCAATCAGGCAGGAAGCCAATCTCTCACGGTGACTGAAACATTTGATTTGAAAAATTCATTTAGTCCAAAAGATACTTTGCTTATCCGTTTCAGGCTGCATGCTAATAGTCATGCCACCACGGGCTGGGGATGGTCTGTCGATAATCTTTATATCCAGCAAACACCCACTGGTACTGAACCATCGCCTGTTCAAACCAGCGTTTATCCAAACCCCTCAACAGGAAAAATTTTTATCGGTTACTCTTTATCAAAAAGCATGGAAGTCTCGGTAACCGTTTGGGATATGACCGGCCGAAATGTGAGCGCCCAGAGTCTGGGGTACCAAAGTGAGGGAAGTCACCAGACAGAATTAAATCTGGAGTCATCAATGGATGGAGTTTATCTGGTTCGCATTAAAAGTGATGAAGGCGAGAAAATTATGAAAGTCATTGTCAAAAGATAGCTTCTTACTATGAATCAAAGACAAACGTTGGTTGCAGGTGCAATTCTAGGCGCCTTAGGTGTTGCGTTAGGCGCTTTTGGCGCTCATGCACTGAAAAATGCTTTAATCCAAAATGGAAGGCTTGAAACGTACGAGCTTGCTGTGCGCTACCAGTATTATCATGCATTTGTAATGTTGATAACAGGCTTGGCTATGGAGAAGTGCAATCAGGCTTCCATTCGATGGGCTTCGTTATTGATACTTGTTGGAGTGGTCCTCTTTAGTGGCAGCCTTTATTTCTTCGCATTTACTAACATCGCAAGTTTCGCAATGGTTACTCCCATTGGCGGAGTCTTCATGCTGGTAGGCTGGATAATGCTGGCCTATTCATTTATTCGAAATAAATAAGAAGGACGCGCTCTCAGGAAACCTTTTCAATCACCAGATTGTGATTGGTGTAGATGCAAATATCTGCGGCAATATTCAGGCTTTCTTTTACAATTTCTTCGGCAGAAAGATGCGGAGCATGTTTTTTCAAAGCAAGTGCGGCCGATTGAGCGTACATCGCACCCGAACCTATCGCGGCCACGTGATTGTCAGGCTCGATCACATCACCCGTTCCTGACAACATAAGAATTTCGTCCTTATTACAAACAATAAGCATTGCCTCCAAACGCCTGAGATAACGATCCATTCGCCAGTCTTTGGCCAGCTCGATAGCCGCGCGTTTCATATTGCCACCATAAGCATTAAGCTTTTCTTCAAAGCGATCAAGTAGTGTGAAGGCATCGGCAGTAGAGCCAGCAAAGCCGGTGAGGACTTTTCCGTCTTGCAGCTTTCTGATTTTTTTTACGTTGCTTTTGGCGATCGTATTGCCCAGAGTCGCTTGCCCGTCGCCACCAATAGCCACAGCACTATTGTGATGAACAGCGAGAATAGTTGTTGCGTGGATTTTATCCATCAGGTCAAATCAAAATCCTTACCGGATCTTCGAGCAGGCCTTTGAGCGTCTTGAGGAAAGCAGAACCAACCGCTCCGTCTACTGCACGGTGATCGCATGACATGGTTACTTTCATCACGCTCCCGGGAACCAACTGTCCGTTTTTCACAATGGCAGTTTCTTTTATCCCACCGACTGCGAGAATACATGCATCGGGTGGATTTATAATAGCTGTAAATTCATCGATTCCAAACATGCCAAGATTAGAAATGGTAAATGTGCTGCCTTCCCAGTCGCTCGGCTGAAGTTTTTTGTCGTGGGCCTTTTGCGCCAGCTCTTTTACTTCAACGGCAATGTGCGAGAGCGATTTGTTATCTGCAAAACGTACAACCGGCACCAACAATCCGTCTTTTACAGCAACAGCTACACCGATATGGATGTGGTTATTCCTGCGCATTTTATCGCCAAGCCAGCTGACGTTTACATCTGGGTGCTGCCGAAGCGCAGCTGCCACGGCTTTAATAACCATATCGTTGAACGAAATCTTCACCGGAGCAATTTCGTTGATGCTTTTACGGGCTTCAACGGCTTTGTCCATGTTGATTTCCATGGTGAGATAGAAATGCGGCGCGCTGAATTTACTCTCAGCCAATCGCTTGGCAATAGTCTTGCGCATTTGCGAAACAGGAATATCTTCAAAACTCTCCTGCCCTACTACTTGCGGTAACACAATAGAAGTACTCGCTTTTGCATCGGCCGATTTCGCTGGCGCAGCTGATGGCTTATAACTTTCAACATCGTGCTTGGTGATGCGTCCATGATCGCCTGTGCCTTCAATTTTATTAATATCATAGCCTAAATCATTTGCCATTTTTTTGGCAAGCGGTGAAGCTTTCAATCGGCCGTTAGCTGATGTTGATCCGTTGGACGAAGTTGTCGCAGCTGGTGCAGCAACTGCTACCGGCGCTGATGCCGCTACAGGTTTAGAAGTACCTGCCGACTTTGATGCTTGCGCTTTCAACAAGGTTTGCCAGTCGGCATTCTTTTCCCCAATGATAGCCAGTACGTCATTTATTTTTACGGCCTCTTTTTCTTTTGCCCCAATATAAAGCAGCGTGCCGGTGTTGTAAGATTCATAATCCATGGTGGCCTTGTCCGTCTCGATTTCGGCCAATAGTTCTCCTGACCTCACACTATCTCCTACCTTCTTGTGCCATTTGGCGATAACACCTTCACTCATGGTGTCACTCATTTTAGGCATTAGCGCAATCTCGGCCTTAATCCCCGAAGTATCGATGGCTGGCGAACTAGCAACTGGTGCAGGTGCTTCCTGTTTAGTCTCCGTCTTTCCGCCGGAAGAGGCAGCATCTTTGGCACCGGCCAGCAGGGCAGAGTAGTCTTCGCCCTTGTTTCCTATAATTGCCAGAACATCATTGATTTGTACTGCCTGACCAGGCTGAGCGCCCAAATACAAAACCGTTCCCGAGTTAAAAGACTCATAATCCATCGTGGCCTTATCAGTCTCAATTTCAGCCATGAGCTCACCTGACTTCACCGAGTCTCCTACCTTTTTATGCCATTTAGCGATCACCCCTTCAGTCATGGTGTCACTCATTTTGGGCATGCGTACAATTTCTGCCATCTTCTATTTATAATTTAAGGATTCAATCTTCATCGACCAAGTATCAAAAATAATCGATTTTAGAGTAATGTGAAAGACTCATTTGAGGGATCAGAAATTGATCGTTCCGATGAGAACTTCAAATAATGAAGTAGAAGGGGTCAATCCTTTTGAATATCTGAACCCGATATCCAGCTGGGGCAATAACCTCATAACGTTTACGTCAAATTTTACCTCAATTCCAGTGGACATAAACGACTGAGTAACAGCCTGACCGAATTGCCCACTCCCAAATCCATAATCGAAAAACCCGTTTGCCCTTACTCGCTGAATATTAAGCAACGGCCCGAAAGCTACATCTGGATACCAAACAGGCAGTGTATAATTGCCAGACATAGAGTAGAAGTCTTGGAACCGATAATTGGTTATGCCCCGTGGTAAGGGAATTTGGTTTCGAAATACATAGTTATTGGGGTCAGCCGAAATACTTACGGATCTTGTGTATTGGTATCCCCAGTATCCCCAAAAGGAATGATGTTTAAATAAGCCCGGAAAAAATAATACACCATAAAATGAGAATTGAGCTCCAGAGTAATTACCACCATACGGAGTATTGTAGGCATCAAGAAAAAATTCCTGCCCCCACTTACTGTTAATATCGCGTCTGCTTTGCTTCAAAAGTCTATATCCTGACAAGGAGAAATGGTTGTATACTAAATTTCCATTTCCTTGATAGTCAACATAGGGGTAAATAAAGGTGGTTGTGTCTTTACCCTTTATATATACCTCAGCAGGAATGTATCTCGAGTTGTTAAATAAATTTTGGAAGCCTGTAACTTGGGTAAGCCCAACGGCATTGCCTACTGTAACATTACCAACGTACTTTGACGTGGTCGTTACAAATGGAATACGAAGTCCTCCCTCCATATTTTTTTCCTTCCAAGTGAAAGTCAGATTCTTCGGTGGCAAATATTTTATAGTACTGTCATTTGCATTCACGATTGAGGTGACAATATTACCTTCATTTACTTTTCGATTACTTTGACTCGCTGTAAAGTCAATAATCGGATACCAACCCTGATAACTTACTGCTGCTTGCCATGAACCGGTATTTTCGGTTTTATCAAAAAGATATCCTGCGCTGATAGTTGTTGTGCTTAACAAATCCTGAGATGTCACACCGACAAATGCGGTTGTTAGTGTTGTGCTTACAGTTCCTCCCCAGCTGTAAGGGTTAATCATCCCTTTCCACCGATGATACCGTTTTACATCATATTGTTGCTGTGGTATATTTTTTAGAAGTGAGGGGTTTCCTTCCTGCTCAACCAGATAACCGAAATCGTTCTTCGGCTGACTCAGTTGTTTCCATGATTTCCATGTTGAAGGATTGAACTGTATCTTAGCAACATCAAGTCCATCGCGGCTCTGCTCATTGTAATATATTAATTTTCCATCGCGCGAAACCGTTGGGTTATAGGCTCCATACTTACTACATGTAATCTGAAACCGATTCCCGGACTTAATCTCAAGTGCATAGATATTGTCGATGCCGCTGATGGGTGAGTTGTATAAGATGTAATCACCAAAAGGAACAGGATACCCGATGTTTTCATTCGAAAAATCAGTGAGCTTGACTAATCCCCCGGTTTCAAGATTAAATTTCACAATTGCCTTACCTTGCTTATTGGTCAACAGTGCTACAATTTCCTTTCCGTCGTCCGTCCATCGCGGCATGGAGATAAAATCGTTGTCTGGATTATCAAACTCCTTCAACACACGACCGCTGAAATAATCCAGCACCACCAGTTTTGTTTTGTATTCAAGGCTTGTTTCTACGGTTACAACTCTATATCCATCAGAAGAAATGGCAGCAGAAGCATAACGGGCATCAGACTCAAAGACTTTTTTTTCTCCTATGCCGAGATCAAAGCCCACAATAGTGGAATAATTCCTAACCAGCCAGCGAGGGTCATAACGGAACTCATTCCAAACTATGCGGCTATTCGCAGCCGATTGCATCCCCGATTCGTTGATGATCCCCTGAGTATAAGCCGTTCGTTCATCTCCATCTTTTAGCAACACCAATTTTTCAATATCGCCTATACCCACCTTGCGCACGGCAATGCTTCCATCCTCCAGTTCTTGCGGATACATATAGTCGGTATAGGCCTTGGTCGTCCTGGGGTTAACTCGCTCAAATGATGTAAGCTTCAATGTGTCTTGCTGTGCCTTCCATTCTTTTTGTAAGTCGGCTACCATCTCTTTATAAAGATCTTTCACGTAAAGGCCTGTCTCTTTTTTAAGAGCTGATGAAAAACGAAATGGGAGAAAAGATACATTCCATGCCCGCGCTGTCACCTTATCCCATATCATGGGGTCGTTTGTCCTTTTTCGCAAATACGAAACCATGTGATAGCCCAATACATAATGATCGTTGATGTTGTTTTTATAAGAACGCAGGTACTGCTTGTGGTAATTAAACACACGGCCCTCTTGTAAATTAGTACGCAGCACAAGGTCGAAGTTGGGAATACGACCGCGGCCTGCCTGACTGAAGGCAGTTTCTGTAGCTACCGCGTCTCCCTCCCAAAACCATTGTGGCGCAGCCACATAAGCCATTCCGGCAAGAACATTATAGCCAAACACGTACCTGGCGATTTTGTTAAAACCGCGGGTAGCATGTTGAAACTGTGCCATGTGCCGATACTCATGTGTTGCCAATAAGTTGAGCCAGTCATTGTTACCCACAAAATTGTAGTTCTGCGAGGGCATGGCATAAAACTCAGCCCTGCGCGGTGTGATGGTCACAAACGCATTTGACAGCGCCGACTGGTTTTGCAGGATCACCGAAATCTTCGGAGGCAATGAGCCTATGGTTCGCGCTTCTGGTACACGGATGGTTTCCAGCGTGTTGGCCATTCGTTGTGCTTGTGTATCAAAGCCTTGCGGGTAAAGTATTCGAAATGAAGGAGTATTGATTTGATACCATTTCAGAGATGGCGGATTAGTCTCACTCACAACAGCCTCCTGAGCACGAACGGCAAAACTGACCAGGGTAACCAAAGCAAAAACCAACTTCTTCATAGGCCAAAATAAAACGCAAAAGCTACATCCAAATTTTGGAATCGTAAAACTCTTATTATCAGCCGATGCCTTTAATGTTTACTTTTGAAAGATGTTTAGAAAGCTAAAAGAGTATTATCAGCAATACAAGGAATACGTACGGGTGGACTTGGTAATGTATGGTGTGATGATTCTGCTCATCATGTTGTACTTCATTTATTCCGTTCTTTTCTAAGACAAAAAAAGGCTCTAGGCTCCCCAAGGCTTCTGTTACATGTCAATTAGATTTATTAGAATTTAAAGGTCATCTGTCCATAATTAGGTGGCTCCGAGCTGGCTAAACTACGAGCCGTTGTAACCCAGGATACGGTAACGACCACTAATCTCAAGAAAGCTTTCCATTGATAGTCTTACGAAGCAGAATAAAGAAAATAGTAGTAGTTTGCTCACAAGTTGGTGGGTTAATTTGGTAATTGGTTATTTAAGTACGATCAGTTTTATGGATGAACTAAAGATCAAAGTCCAAAATTTTACTCGCCCTCAATTCTGTTTAATAAAAATGATTTTATGATTAAAAAACGACTCAAGACCCTGTTTGTAATTACTCTGCTATTTTCTGCTTATACAACACAAGCGCAAAAGGACTATGCATTAACAGCCAAAGGCGATACCCTTCGTGGCGAGTTAAGGATAGTTACCTACGACCAATTTGATCGGTTACAAATAACAAAGGATGGAAAGAGAACTAGCTACACAGCTTTGCAAGTTAAGGGATTTGAATTGGCCGGCGATATTTATCAATCGATACGATATCAAGATACATATCGATTTATGCGAATAATAAAATCTGGGTATCTGAGTATGTATGCTTTCAGCCTGGATAAGACCAACTCGTGGGACGGTCAGTATTTATATAAGAAGGACGGAAAGGGCACTGAAGTACCGAACCTTGGCTTCAAGAAAATAATGACAAAGTTCCTGTCCGACTGTCCAGATATCAAAGATCAAATAGAGCAAGGCGGCAAACGGGAACTCGAAAAGATTGTCGATCTCTATAACACGTGCATTCAAACTAAAACTGAAAACCTATCCTCTGCACCGGCACATCCTGCAGTGATTGATCCTGAAAAAATCCTTGCTGTTAAGAATCTGACTTCTAAAGTTGAGGCTGAAGACTTCCCGTCCAAAAAAGACGCGCTAGACCTACTCAGGGACATCCAATCGAAGGTTTCGAAGAACGAATCAGTGCCGAATTACCTAACAGAGGGACTGAAATCATACCTGGGAACAAACACTTCGTTGACGAAAGACCTTGAATCTCTGATTGCTCTATTGAAGAAATAAGGGCAGATACTTCCTGATTGGCTGGGGGATCTGCCCTTTACTTTTCCAAAAAGAAATCAGTGAACAAATCAAAACAATTAATGCGTAAAGGAATAATTGACCGTGATCTCCCTGCACTTCAATACCCAGCAACGTCAAATGCATACCAATCGCACCCACCATTAATCCGATAGCAATCACCGAGCCTAGCCAAACCGTTGCTGAAAGCAAAATCAAAACAGAAGCAATTAATTCCATAACCCCCACGCCTATCCTTCCCCAAGGTTCCATTCCAACCTGGGTAAAAATATAAACTGACTCGGCCGATGCCGTGAATTTGAAAAACAAGGTCTGCAGAAGAATTATTGCTGCCACAATGCGTGCAAGCCAGAAAATGATGGATTGTGTTTTCATAGTATGAATTACGCTTAATACCAGCCTTTAGATTGTCTGTCATCCGACAGAAATAAAGATAGCTTTAATCATTGAAGAAGTTCATAGTGCGCTCCGCTCCAATCGTGCAAAAGGAATAAATCATTTCGCCAGCTTTGTCCATCATCACAGGTAATGCCTTGAACTCTTCTGATGAAAAATTGCTTAGTACAAAGTCAGCTTGTTGTCCTTTCGAAAAATTATTCCCCACCCCAAAACGAAGCCTGGAGTAATCTTGTCCACCCAATAATTGTTCAATGTTTTTTAATCCATTATGTCCGGCCGAACTTCCCTTCGTACGCATCCGCAAACTCCCAAATGGCAATGCAATGTCGTCTACCACAATCAACAGATTCTCTTTCCCTATTTTTAGATCTTGAAGCCAATACGACACTGCTTTACCGCTCAGGTTCATATAGGTATTGGGTTTGATCAAATGCAATTGTCGTCCCTTGTATTTCAGTTCGGCCCGATCAGCAAGGCGATGTGTCTCAAATTTTACTTTATGATTGTCAGCTATGCGATCGAGTGTCAGAAATCCGATATTATGCCGGGTAAGTTCATACTCAGGCCCAATATTTCCCAAGCCAACAATCAGGTATTTCATTAATGAATAAAGGAATGATTTATAAGGTTGTAATTAACGACTAATCTGCCTGACAATAAAAAATCCCGCTCCGAAAAATCAGAGCGGGATTCGAGTTTATCAAAAGGAGTTTATTTTTTTCCCTTTTCCTCTTTCTTAGGAGCTTCTGCTTTCTTAGCATCGGCAGCCGGAGCAGCGGCGCCAGCAGCCGGAGCGGCAGCACCTGCGGCAGGAGCAGCAGCACCTTCAGCCGGTGCGGCAGCGGCAGCTTCTTCAGCCAGCTTAGCAGCGCGCGAAACTTCTACTGAAGCAATTGCAGCAGCCTTTGGATCCAGGAATTCGAGGTTAGCGATTTTCATATCACCTACTTTAATAGCATGGTGAAAATCGAGTGAAGAACAATCCACATCAATATGATCGGGCATATCTTTTGGCAATGCGTATATTTTCAACGCAGCACGTTTTCTCACCAACAAGCCGCCTTTAGCAACGCCGGGAGCCTGGCCTACCAAGCGAGTCGGGATTTGCATTTTAATTTTGCGGTCTTCGCTGATACGCAAAAAGTCTACGTGAAGGATGATCTCACTTACAGGATGGAACTGAATCTCCTGCATAATAGCCTGACATTCTTCACCTTCAATATTCAGGTGAACAAAATGGGCTTCGTTGGTATATACCAAATCACGAAACAGGATCACCGGTGCATAAAAATGCACTTGCGTATCCCCACCATAAAGCACACACGGCACATGACCTTCTTCCCTTACTTTTTGGGCGTCATTCTTGCCGAGATTTGCTCTTCGATACCCTATAATCTCAACAGTTTTCATAATTAATTAAGTTTAAAGTTTAACAAGTAAAAAATTTTAAAGTCTTATAAATAAGGAGCTAATCGATTCATGGTCGTGAATTTTTCTGATCGCTTTCGCGAAAAGATCTGATACGCTCAATACTTTGATTTTTGAAGATTGTATCTTTAGTGGGATGGTATCTGTAACTGCCATCTCTGACAACTGAGAATTTTCAATATTCTCATATGCCTTGCCCGATAACACCGGATGGGTACAAACCGCCCGCACGGAATTGGCTCCCTTGTCTTTTAACAAAGCTGCCGCCTTACAAATCGTTCCAGCAGTATCCACCAAGTCATCAACTAAAATCACGTCCTTTCCCTCTACTTCCCCAATCAACCGCATGCTTTCAATTTTATTAGCTTCCCGGCGGTACTTATCACAAACTGCTAGTTCAGCATCGAAGAATTTCGCAAAACTCCGCGCACGTTTGATACCACCTACATCGGGGGAAGCAAACATGATATTCTTCAGGTTGAGCGATTTGAGATAAGGAACAAAAATGTAATTGCCATCCAAATGATCCACTGGAATATCAAAAAAACCCTGAATCTGGTCGGCATGTAAATCGCAAGTCATCAAGCGGTCTGCACCAGCGGCCGAAATCAGATTTGCAATCAACTTGGCTGCAATAGCTACCCTTGGCTTGTCTTTGCGATCTTGGCGGGCGTACCCAAAATAGGGAATAATGACATTTACATTTTGGGCACTGGCACGTCTTGCTGCGTCAATCATGAGCATCAACTCCAATAGATTATCTGCAGGTGCAAACGTAGACTGAACTAGGAATATATCGTGGCCGCGTACCGATTCTGAAATGTAGGGCGACATCTCACCATCGCTGAAATGCTGATAGTTTACCTTACCCAACGGTTCACCGTAAGCATCAGCAATTTTCTCTGCCAAGTAAGTAGTCGCGCTTCCGGAAAATATCTTTACAGCCATTTTTTTAACTAAAAACCCGCCCTGCTTTACTGAGGCGGGTCCGATTGGTTGTCCTACTAGGATTCGAACCTAGAAAAGCAGAATCAAAATCTGCTGTGTTACCATTACACCATAGGACAATAAACACCCAAAACCTGAATTTTGGAGCGCAAAGGTAGGATTATTTTTGAAAACGGAAAACGCCTTTTCGGAACGTTATTCGCCTCCTCCCACAACTACTTCATAGCTGGTCATCATAGCCGAAAAATACTCTCGGTTCATACGCGCAATGTTTGTAACCGAAATCCCCTTGGGGCATTCTGCCTCGCAGGCGCGTGTGTTAGTACAAGAACCAAAGCCCTCAGAATCCATTTGAGCTACCATTTTCTCCGCGCGCTCTTTCTTTTCAGCCTGACCTTGTGGTAAAAGGGCTAATTGAGAGACTTTTGCGCTTACAAACAGCATAGCCGAAGCATTTTTGCAAGCAGCTACGCAGGCACCGCAGCCAATACATGCCGCGGCATCGAAGGCTTCATCAGCTATTTTTTTAGGAATCGGAATTTCATTTGCATCAGGAACACCACCGGTATTTACGCTTACGTATCCGCCGGCTTGTTGAATACGATCAAAAGCGCTCCGGTCAACGACCAGATCTTTAATGATGGGAAATGCTTTGGCACGCCATGGTTCAACAGTAATCGTCTCACCATCCTTAAAAGTGCGCATGTGAAGCTGGCAAGTTGTCGTCTGAAGCGGCCCATGCGGGTGACCATTGATATAAAGACTACACATGCCGCAAATACCTTCGCGGCAGTCGTGATCAAAATGAATTGGCTCCTCCCCTTTTTTTATAAGACTTGTGTTTAAAACATCCAACATTTCAAGAAAAGACATATCGGATGAAACATGGTCTGCCTGGTAAGTCTTAAACCCTCCCTTGGTATCCTTGTTTTTTTGTCTCCAAACTTTAAGTGTAATATTCATAGTTCGTTATGTTATCGGTTATTAGTTAAGCGTTATCAGTTATTAATCAATGTGTCTCCATTAACAAATAACGGATAACTATTAACGTCTTATTTATAACTTCTCTGAGTCAACTTAACATTCTCAAACCGCAATTCCTCTTTGTGTAACTCTTCAGGTTGGTTTTCTCCTTTATATTCCCATGCCGATGCAAACGTGAATTCATCGTCTTTGCGTAGAGCCTCGCCATCCGGGGTTTGAGATTCTTCACGGAAGTGACCTCCACAAGATTCGGCGCGATTAAGTGCATCGTCAACCATCAGTTCGCCAAGCTCAATAAAGTCAGCCACGCGTCCTGCTTTTTCAAGTTCCATATTCAATTCATTGGAATTGCCGAGCACATCAACGTTACTCCAAAACTCCGCTTTCAACTCCTGTATTTTTTTCTTAGCAGTCTTCAAGCCAGCCTCATTGCGCGACATGCCACAGTATTCCCACATGGTTAAACCTAACTCACGGTGAAATTCATCGACCGTCTTCTTTCCTTTGATTGAAAGAAGTTTGTTAACACGTGCATTTACTGCTTCGATTGCTTCTTTGAATGCAGGATGATCCGTTCCTACTTTATCATTCCAGCCTATGTTTGCAAGGTAATCGCCAAGTGTATACGGAATAACGAAATAGCCATCTGCCAAACCTTGCATAAGTGCGCTCGCTCCAAGTCTGTTTGCCCCGTGATCAGAGAAATTGGCTTCGCCTAGTGCGTATAGTCCTGGAACATTGGTCATCAAATTATAATCAACCCAAAGCCCGCCCATGGTATAATGCACTGCAGGGAAAATCATCATCGGCATTTCGTAAGGGTTATCGCCGGTGATCTGTTTATACATGTCAAACAGGTTGCCATATTTAGCTTCTATTGTCTTTCGGCCATCGCGCTTGATCGCATCGGAGAAATCGAGAAATACAGCTAGTCCAGTAGCGCCAACACCACGGCCTTCATCGCACATCATTTTGGCATTGCGCGAAGCCACATCACGAGGCACAAGGTTTCCGAAGGAAGGATACTTCCGTTCCAAAAAGTAATCGCGATCGCTTTCCGGAATCGAAGCGGCTTCCTTTGCTTTCAAGCCTTTGTGAGCAGTCTTGGGAACCCACACGCGGCCGTCATTACGCAACGACTCCGACATCAGTGTCAGTTTCGATTGGTGATCTCCCGAAACCGGAATACATGTCGGGTGAATTTGCGTAAAGCAAGGATTGCCAAACAATGCCCCTTTTTTATGGGCACGCCATGAGGCAGTTACGTTCGAACCTTTTGCATTTGTAGAGAGATAAAAAACATTTCCGTAGCCACCAGTGCAAAGCAATACGGCATGACCGCTGTGTGATTCAATTTTTCCGGTAACTAAATCGCGGGTAATGATACCCCGTGTTTTCCCGTCAACAACAACGACATCCAACATTTCGGTGCGAGTGTACATTTTTACCTTGCCGTTGGCGATCTGGCGATTAAGTGCACTGTATGCACCTAGCAATAACTGTTGTCCTGTCTGACCACGGGCATAGAATGTTCTTGAAACCTGTGCTCCGCCAAAAGAGCGGTTGGCCAGCAGCCCGCCATACTCACGGGCAAAAGGAACACCCTGAGCTACACATTGGTCTATAATATTGACGCTCACTTCAGCAAGGCGATAAACATTTCCTTCGCGGGCGCGATAATCACCACCTTTTATGGTGTCATAAAACAGGCGATAAACGCTGTCGCCATCGTTTTGATAATTCTTGGCTGCGTTAATACCTCCTTGTGCCGCAATACTATGCGCTCTGCGAGGGCTGTCTTGAAAACAAAATGCCTTTACATTGTATCCCAACTCGCCAAGTGAAGCGGCTGCTGAGGCTCCGGCTAAACCGGTGCCGACAACAATAACATCGTACTTCCTTTTGTTGGCGGGATTTACGAGCTTCAAATTGAACTTATGCTTGGTCCATTTTTCTGCCAGCGGGCCTTCGGGAACTTTGGATTCGAGTTTCATGCGTTAAGAATTGTTTTTAGTGGTCACATGGAATCGCTAAGTAAACTACATATCGTTGGGTCTGCTTTCTTGATGGCGATTTCATATTGCGATGCTGTCTTAATTTAGATCTATTGTTGAATTAGTTTATCCATTTGAAATAAACCGCTATCGGCATCAATGCGAAGACGAAGGGCACAATGATTGAGAAGGCAGTGCCTACAAACGAAATGACGCCATTATATTTTAGGTGGTTCAAACCAAGTGATTGAAATGCACTGGCGAATCCATGTAGCAAATGCCAAAACAAAGACACACATCCAATCACATAGAAGAAAACAATCCAAGGATTTGAAAACACATCAAACATCATTTTATAGAGTGGCAACTCCTCACCATGTGTAAACTGATTGGTACGGTTGGGAATCCAGAAGTGCGAGGTGTGCATGATCAAAAACAATAAAAGTAACGTGCCAAGCAAACCCATGCTACGGCTATACCACGTACTGTTGGGAGCCTTCGTTACGCTATACTTTACTGGACGGGCAGCGTGGTTTGCTCTCCAAAGTGAAAGCCCTTGAATAATATGGATAAGAAACCCCGCCACCAAGCCGATTTCCAACGTGCGGATGACAGGGTTGGTACCCATAAAATGACCCCAGTAAGAAAATGTCTCTCCACCGTCATTAAAAAATATCATTGCGTTTATGGTGCAATGAATTATAAGGAAACTGATGAGGAACAAGCCGGTAAGAGCCATAATCAGTTTCCTGCCGAGTGAACTTGAGAAAAGATCAATAATCCATTTCATTGAGGTAATTTTTGATGCGAGCCAAAAATACTCGTCAAAGGATTACCAAACAATTGGCGACAGCTTAAAATACCTTTTTTAAACTGCTCCAATAATTATAAAAAGGAGTACTTAGATTCTTAGACTAGGGATTTCAGAGCATCTCAAACAGGATTACGATCACGGCGATCGTTGCCACCATTATCAAAAGAAACCATTGCTTCCTGATAAAGGTTGTAACCATACTTAAGAGCGTTTTCATAGAAATAATAGATGGGTTCATGATTCCATTAAAGCCAAATAAGTACCCATTAGATTTTGCATTGATTATCAGTCACATACAAATTATAATAATCCAAAATAGTCCAAATAATGAAATATTTTCCAATAATGGGACAGTTGGCTATTGGGGTTTCTAGCGCTATTTTTACACCACAACCACTGTATTCATGTATCTGATTTTTGACACGGAAACCACCGGTATTCCGCATAACAAAACTGCACCTATTACAGACCTTGACAATTGGCCTCGGTTAGTGCAACTGGCATGGGAGCTTCACGACAATAAAGGCAAACTTCTATCACAGCAAAATTATATCATCAAGCCCGAAGGGTTTGACATTCCATTTAAAGCAGAACAAGTTCACGGTATCTCAACTAAGCGCGCACTTGAAGAAGGCCACGACTTGAAACACGTATTGAACTTGTTTCAGAAAGATTTGACCAACACCCAAGTGCTCGTTGGTCATAATATAGAATTTGACATCAATATTATCGGAGCTGAATTGATCAGAGCGGGGCTCGCGACTGAAAATTTTCTGTCACTTCAAAAAATTGATACCGGAATCGCCGCCACGGAGTTTTGTCAGCTGCAGGGAGGCCTTGGCGGGAAATTAAAAATGCCCAAGCTCACTGAATTACATCAAATACTCTTCGGGAAGAAATTTGAAGACGCTCATGATGCAAGTTACGATGTGGCTGCTACAGCCCGATCCTTCTTTGGATTGATTGCAAAGAAGGTAGTTAGCCCGTTTGATTCGACGCCGATTGAAGAAATTGAATATGAAGAACCGAATCTCGAAGCGGGGAATTCAGCGAAGCGTGAAAAGAGGAAAGAAATAGATTATTCAAACACCGAAGGAAGTATTTCCGAGCATCCTTTCTGTCATCTGCATGTGCATTCGCAATATTCGGTTCTGCAGGCAACACCCGATGTTGTAAAACTTATTCTAAAAGCCAAGGATCAAAATATGCCTGCCGTTGCCATTACCGATCTTGGCAATATGTATGGTGCCTTTGAATTTGTAAGTGAAGCGCTTAAGCATGATATCAAACCGATTGTTGGGTGCGAATTCTTTATTTCTGATGACCGGAAGAAGTTAAAATTTACCAAAGACGACCCCGACCGAAGATTCTCACAAGTATTATTAGCCAAAAATAAAACCGGCTATCTCAACTTGGCAAAATTAAGTTCGATTGGCTTCACCGAAGGTCTGTACGGTCTTTATCCTCGTATCGATCGCGAATTGATTCAGCAGTACAAAGAAGGAGTAATAGCAACTACCGGTGGCTTAGCCAGCGAAGTACCTCACTTGATATTGAATGTTGGCGAGCGGCAGGCGGAAGAAGCCTTTGTGCGATGGCATACAATTTTTGGAGAAGATTTTTATGTTGAATTGAATCGGCACAGCACTCGCGAAGAAGAACGCGTCAATGAAACGCTCCTAAAATTTGCCAAAAAACACAACGCAAGGTATTTCGCTGCCAACGAGTGCTATTATCTTGAAAAAGAGGAAGCCAATGCACACGATGTTTTGTTGTGTATAAAGGAAGGTGAGTTTCAGTCCACCCCTATCGGCCATGGTCGTGGCACACGCTTGGGGTTACCCAATACTGAATATTATTTCAAATCGCAGGAAGAAATGAAACAACTCTTTCGTGACATGCCGGAAGCGGTGGACACGATAAGTGAAATTGTGGGCAAGATTGAGAAGTACGAACTGAAGCGCAATGTGCTTCTGCCGAAGTTTGACATTCCTAAAGATTTTTCGTCTGAAGATGAGTACTTGAAATTTTTGACCTATGAAGGCGCAAAAAGAAGATACTTTGAATTAACTACGGAGATCCGTGAGCGAATCGATTTCGAATTGGAAACGATTAAGAAAACAGGGTATCCGGGCTACTTCCTTATTGTTCAGGATTTCACTTCGAAAGCGCGCGAGATGGGTGTTAGCGTTGGGCCGGGTCGGGGCTCGGCTGCCGGATCGGCGGTTGCATTTTGTACCGGTATTACCAATGTCGATCCGATAGCATATAACCTACTGTTCGAGCGTTTTCTCAATCCGGATCGCGTGTCGCTGCCTGATATTGATATTGACTTTGATGATGAAGGGCGGCAAAAAGTCTTAGACTATGTGATTGCAAAATACGGGCACAACCAGGTGGCTCAAATTATTACCTACGGTACAATGGCTGCCAAATCTTCCATTCGCGACTGCGCACGTGTGATGGAGTTGCCCTTGGCAGAAGCCAATAGCCTTGCAAAGCTGGTACCCGAGCGCCCCGGTACTACGCTCGAAAAAGCTTTCGAAGAAATAAAGGAGTTAAATGAATTCAAAAAAGGTGTTGATCTAAAAGCACAGGTCCTTAAGCAGGCTATCGTACTCGAAGGTTCACTTCGCAATACAGGCACGCACGCGTGCGGTGTCATCATCACACCTGATGACCTCACCAAGTTTGTTCCCGTTTCCAAATCAAAAGATTCGGACATGCTTGTAACTCAATTCGACAACAGTGTTGTTGAGAGCGCCGGGCTTTTGAAGATGGACTTTTTGGGACTGACCACGTTGACAATTATTAAAACAGCATTGGTCAACATCAAAAAACGACAAGGTATAGACATTGATATAGACAAAATTCCACTCACGGATGTTAAAACTTATCAATTGTACCAGCGCGGCGAAACAACCGGTACATTTCAATTTGAAAGTGACGGCATGCTGAATTATCTCAAAGGCCTTAAACCCGATAAGTTTGAAGATCTCATTGCCATGAACGCCCTTTACCGTCCGGGCCCGATGGAATACATCCCCAACTTTATTGCGCGCAAGCATGGCCGCGAAGCCATCAAATATGATTTGCCCGAAATGGAGGAATACCTGAAAGACACGTACGGCATTACCGTGTATCAGGAACAAGTGATGTTGCTATCGCAAAAGCTGGCCAACTTCAGTAAAGGTGATGCTGATGTGCTACGCAAGGCGATGGGCAAAAAACAAAAGGATGTGCTCGATAAGATGAAGAGCAAGTTCATCGATGGCTGTAAGAAAAATAACCACGATGAGCGTATTGCAGAAAAAATCTGGAAAGACTGGGAAGCTTTTGCACAATATGCTTTTAATAAGTCACACTCAACGTGCTATTCGTTGGTAGCTTATCAGACGGCCTATCTCAAAGCCAACTATCCGGCAGAATACATGGCAGCAGTACTCACGCATTCACAAAACAACCTGGACAGCGTAACTTATTTTATTGAAGAATGTCGCAAACAAGGAATCGCCGTGCTTGGGCCACATGTAAATGAATCCGGTGTTTATTTCGAAGTGAACAAAAAAGGTGAAATCCGTTTTGGACTTGGTGCGATCAAGGGAACCGGCGATGCTGCCGTTGAAGCAATTATACAAGAACGAGAAGCACATGGACCTTATGCAGATATTTTTGATTTCGCAAAAAGGCTAAGCCAGCGGTCAGTAAATAAGAAGACGTTCGAATGTCTCGCTTTGTCTGGTGCATTTGATTGTTTCACCCAATATCATCGCAGACAGTATATCGCTGGCAAGGATGGTGATATTTCACTTACCGAGAAAGTGATTCGCTACTCTACAAAGCTTCAGCAGGAAACCCAAAGTGCCCAAGCCAGTTTATTCGGCGGGAGTTCGGGTACGCAAATGCCACAGCCAAAAATTGAAAACATTGAACCATTCAGCGAAATTGAAAAGCTTCATTTTGAAAAAGAAGTGGTGGGCGTATATATCTCCGGCCACCCGCTCGACAATTTTAAATTTGAACTGGACACATTTACCAACCTGCCGGTTACTGAACTGAATGACTTAGATAGTAAAGAAGGAAAAGATTGCAAGGTGGGCGGCATCGTTGCTTCGGTAGAACACCGGATGACTAAAACAGGTAAGCCGTTTGGAAAATTATCGATTGAAGATTACAGCGGAAAATTTGAGTTCACAATGTGGAGTGAGGATTACTTAAAATATAAATCTTTTCTGATGCCGGGGCTTTTCTTATTTATCGAAGGAAAGGTATCGCGCAAAACCTGGGGCGACATGGCCATGGAATTCCGCATCAAAAGCATGGAGCTCTTAAACGAAATCGGAGTAAAACGAACTAAAGGATTGCAGATCAAGGTAAACTCAGTAAACATCAGTGCAGCGTTGATTTCTCAAATCGAAAATCTTTGCACTGAGTATAGTGGCGGCTGCCCGCTTTACTTGAAAATTCAGGATGACCAGGAGAAAATCAATCTTGAATTACTTTCACGAAAATTTCGTGTGAAGCCCGTTAATGAAATGGTAACAGAATTCAAGAAAATCAAAGACTTAGCAATCGAGGTGGTCTCCTGACGATGATAAGACTCGGGAAGAAAAAATTCCATTTATTATTTACTCAATTGATCTGGTCAAAATAGCCAGAACTGCATTTTCAAAAGCACTTAATTTTATAAAATTTTGTTCAGGAGATCTATCGAATAAAATATGACTACTTCAACAGCTTCTGTAACAAGTAAAGTAAAATCCATCCGCATTGATTCCATTGATTTGCTGCGCGGAATTGTTATAATCCTGATGGCTCTTGATCACGTGCGAGACTATTTTCACGCTGATGCGTATCTCTTTAGTCCAACCGACCTTACCAAGACCAATATATCGTTGTTCTTCACGCGATGGGTAACGCACTTCTGCGCACCCGTATTTGTTTTTCTGGCCGGCACTTCTGCATTTCTGGTGGGAAATAGAAAGGGTAGCAAGGAGCTATCGGCATTCCTCTTCAAAAGAGGCCTGTGGCTGATCTTATTGGAATTCACTGTCATCAATTTCTCCTGGTTTTTCAATGTGCATTTCTCCTTTCTGGCGTTGACTGTTATTTGGGCGCTGGCTATCGGAATGATCATTCTTGCAGGCGCAATTCACCTTCCTTTCAGACTGATACTTGTTATAGGGTTGGTGCTTGTAGCAGGGCATAATCTCGTAGATTCTATACATATCACCGCCGATACTGCAGCTGCAGATATTTGGGCTGTGCTGCATGTGCCCAACATATTTCAGTTGGGACATTTTCGTTTATTCACCGGCTATCCAATATTACCCTGGACGGGCATCATGCTTTTAGGTTATTGTTTTGGCGCATTATATAAGCCTTCGTTTGATGCAGCGAAGCGTAAAAAAATATTGCTTCAATTAGGAACAATAATGATTCTACTTTTTGTGGTTGTTCGTTTTATCAATGCTTATGGCGATCCATTTCCGTGGAGTGTTCAGCCCAACGCTGTTTTCACTTTTCTTTCTTTTATCAATGTCACCAAGTACCCGCCATCGTTGCTGTATGTTCTGATCACCTTAGGACCAGCAATGCTATTCCTGGCGTTCTCAGAAAAAATCAATGGTAAACTCTCGCAATACGTTGTCGCGTTGGGGCGTGTGCCAATGTTCTTTTACATAGTCCACATTTACTTGATTCATATTCTTGCATTGATTGCAGCCCTTGCATTGGGATACAATGCCTCAGATATGACTTTCACAACCTGGGTGACAGATTCGATTAACCTGAAGGGCTATGGGTTTAATCTTGCAGTTGTTTACATAGTTTGGATTTTTGTTGTGTTGGTGCTGTATCCTGCCTGTTTATGGTACGACAGATATAAGACAAATCACAAAGAGAAATGGTGGCTCTCCTATTTATAAAGCCCAATTATGCCGAAATGACGAGTACAAATTGTCTCTAATCCGACTTTATTAGTAAACTCTGCTGTATAGCCCGATCCCGGAACTATTTTCATTTATATTTGTGTTGAACAGATAGGAAAAGAAATAAACAATAAACTCTATAGCAATGGGCAAAACAATGGAACTCACTGATTCTAATTTTGATGAGGTAATCAAGGGTGAAAAACCTGTTTTAGTAGATTTTTGGGCCGAATGGTGCGGACCTTGTAAAATGATCGGGCCTCTGGTGGAAGAACTCGCCGGCGACTACGAAGGCAAAGCAGTTATAGCTAAATTAAATGTGGATGAAAATCCTGAGGTAACCGCTCGTTATGGTGTACGCTCTATCCCCACGTTGCTCGTTTTCAAAAATGGTCAGATTGTGGATAAACAAGTAGGCGCAGTACCTAAATCTGTTCTTGCTTCAAAACTTCAGGCACAAGTAGCATAAAAGTCTTTAATCAAAAATAGTAAAAAGCCGAACTGAAGAGTTCGGCTTTTTTATTGGAATCATTTTCTTGGAATCAACCCGTCGCGATTAGCGGCGATCCACGCAAAAGCAGCTGTAATTACAGAATTCTGTTTCAAGTCAGCTTCAATAGCTTTATCAAATACGTCCATGCTTGTATGGTGAGTTCGCGAGCTGTATTCGATAGGGTCCTGAATGAATTGAAATCCCGGCAAACCAATTGCATCAAATGCCTGATGGTCTGTACCGCCGGTATTTTGTATGGTAATTGTTGAGGCTCCCATTTTTGCAAACGGCTTAAACCATGCCTTAAAAATCGGGCCCGCAGCTTCATTGCCTTGCAAATAAATTCCCCTGTATTTACCGGTGCCATTATCCATATTAAAGTAAACGGAGAATTTTTCAGCCGCCGGCTTTAGTTTAATGGAATCATACGGACGTGTCTTATCAAGACGCTCACCCAAAACTCTCTTTACATAATTCCTTGACCCGATGAGTCCCTGCTCCTCACCTCCCCACAAGCCAATCCGGATAGTTCTGCGGGGACTTACGCCAAGCGATTTAATAATACGCATCGTTTCCATCATCACTGCAGAGCCTGCGCCATTATCGGTAGCACCGGTACCACTATGCCACGAGTCTAAGTGAGCCCCAATCATCACCACTTCATTCTTCAGGTCGGTGCCGGGGATTTCTCCGATCACATTAAATCCTGGGCCTGCATTTGTGAATTCTGTCTCGAGAGAAAGTTCCATTTTCACTGGAGAGCCTTTTTGCAGAATCCTAACCAACCGATTGTACTGCTCGTCTGCAACTACTATTTGTGGTAATAGTTTAGGTACGTTGGCATGTTGCGCCCTCACTCTTTTGTCAAACGAAACAGATGGAGGATATGGAACTGTAGCTGCACTCACCAGGATTGTTCCATCTTCCAAGCGTGAGGCCGGGCTTGCTTCCAAAACAGCAACCGCTCCTTCTTTCTCACAGAGCTCCCATTTTGCGTAAGTCAATTTTTGCTGTTGCTGCATCGTAGCATTAGGCCGCCTGGGTCCGCCTTGTCCCTCGGCCTCAAGATGAGCATTGGCCATTTGAAGCAAAGTTGAATCATTGAATCGTGAAGCATCAGATTTAAAACCAGGCTTCACTACAACCGGTGCGCTAAAAAGCACAATCTTACCCTTCAATTTTCCTTTGTATTTTTCTAAGTCTGCTTCGTCTTTTACATCAAGGTAAATTGCTTCTGTTAAAACAGTTCCTTTAATTCCGGGAGTCCATGCTTTCGGATGAGATATTACCTGAAACGCCGATGGTTCCAGTGTTTGTAGGCTGAATTTCTTTAGCTGCCATCCGCGACCGAACTCTTCATCCCACTGATCAAATGCGACATTTTGTAGTCCCCAAGATTCCAATGTTGACTTAGCATAGTCTGCAGCCTTCTTGTAACCTGGTGAATTTGTAAGACGCGGTCCGTTTACATCGGTGAGCATACTCAGGATATCCATCACCTTCGAATGGTTCAATCCTTCGTCCTTGATTTTAGAAATTATCAGGGTGTCGACCTTTTCAGTCTTTTGAGCAAGCGCTGCAATCGGCGCCAACAGTAGTAAAGCCACAAGGCCTTGCAAATTCCTTTTCATAAATTTGGTTTAGGGTTATAAACATAAAATCAAATTTACCGTTGACTAAACCATTGACGTTTACCGCTGGTGTAATTGAAAAAATAGATGTTTCTTCACGAATTCCCTGATATTCATTGGTTAAAAGCCCAAATCAAAACAGGCTTTGAAAATCAGCTTTCTTGGGACGGACGTAAATTAAAACAGCCTGGTTGGCCGTCAGTAATCTTAAATGCAAAAGCAAATAAAGTTCATCGTGAAAATATCACAGGTCCACTTTCATTCTTCACAAACATTAGCGGCAACAGTTTAGTTAATGCGGGCAAAAAAGAACTCAGTGTAAATGAAAACACATTTCTCATTAGTAATTCAAAGCAGGAATATTCCCTACACATCCCGTTGCAAGCGAAAACTTTCAATATTCATGTTGGTGATAAACTAGCCAGTGAAGTATGGTACTATGCAACGCATTCGAGTAAATATTTACTCGATAGCCCCGAAGAAGTATTCACCACAATTGAATTTCACAATCGCGTCCATTGGCGTGATGATTACTTTAATGCATTGATTGGCAAACTAGCACATTATGAAAGCGAAACTGAAGAGCAAGAACTCATCGGAGAATTGTTGCTTCGATTAGCGGATACAGAAATTAAGCATCAACAAAGTGCTAACCAATTGAAAGTTGCTAAGGTCGCAACACGTGAAGAAATTATCCGGAGGCTTTATCTGGCTGCTGATTATATCTATTCAAATTTTAATAAAGATGTTTCATTGGGTCTATTGTCGCGAATTAGTTGTTTATCCAAATTTCATCTGGTGAGGCTTTTCAAAGAATACTTTCAGGAAACACCACATCAATTCATCACACGCATCCGGCTCGAAAAATCTGTTTGTCACTTGAAGTCATCTGATTTCGGAATAAAGGAGATTTCTGAAAAAGTTGGAATAAAAAATGCAAGCTCCTTCAGTAGGCTGTTTCGGCATCATTTCGGTGTGTACCCTTCTCAATACAAGGTATAGCCCAACAGATTTAGCAATTTTTGTCATCATTCTCTGACTGAATCTGCCGTACATTAGCATACAAACAAGTCGCTATGCAGTTACAATTAATTCAAATCGGTTTTATCATCTTAACCGTTGGTAGTTATGCACTTTTATTTATCGAAATAAAGAAGACGATTGCCCTTAGCGCATGGTCCGTTTCAAAACAGAAAAGAACTTTTATTATTTTCCTCCTTGCTTTGTCTGCATGGGCATTGTTTGTGACTTTTTGGTCCGTCATGGGGAAGATGGGAGATTTTCAAATTTTCCCGTTCAATGTGATTCTGGTATTCGCTATTCCATTGATCGCTGTTCTGGCATTTACATTTTCAAAAATAGGAACAGAAATACTTTTGCTAATCCCTACAGAAAATATCATACGACTACAAGCATTTCGTTTTTTTGTAGAGCTGTTATTAGCGGGGCTATACATTCTGGGGCAAGCACCTATTCAAATGACTTTTGAAGGAAGGAATTTTGATATACTGAGCGGTATTAGTGCACCGGTCATCGCATTTCTAGTGATGAAAAGAAAAATTTCAAAAAAAGGTTTGGTGATTTGGAACCTGTTATGTTTAGGAATACTCATCAATATTGTAGCCGCCGCTATCTTATCAATGCCCGCTCCTTTTCGGGTCTTCATGAATGAGCCGTCCAGCATAATAGTGACCAAATTTCCGGTAAGTTTACTTCCGGGGTTATTGGTACCGCTCGCCTACGGTTTGCACTTTCTTTCCTTGCGAAAGTTGCTCTTAAAACAATTCTAAATCGTAAGATTGTTTGGGCGTGTATAAATCAACTGCACCACCGAAATGTGGCGTTGCCTGAACATTGCTTCACAGTACTGTAAATAGTAATTCCATTTACGGATGAACCGATCGTCCATGCCAAGTTTTTTCACGTCAGTTGTCTTCGCATTGAAAGCTTCAAACCAAATACGCAAGGTCTTCGCATAATGAAGGCCAATGTCTTTCATATCGTACAAGCCAAAATCAGAAGCTTTATTGACCGCAGCATGGATGGCTGAGAGTGAAGGCGTTTGCGACCCGGGAAAGATATGCTTTTGAATGAAGTCCACCTCCTTACGAAACTCCGCATAACGCTTGTCGTGCGAGGTAATCACTTGTAACGCGAGGCTACCGTTCTCTTTCAGCAAGTCATTGCACTTCCCAAAGAAGACCGGGAGATAGCGATGTCCGACTGCCTCAAGCATTTCAATAGATACAATTTTATCAAAACTCCCCGTTACGGTGCGGTAGTCTTGCAGGTGAATACCAATTCTTTCAGACAGCCCTTCATTTTCAAATCGTTCCTTGGCATATTTAAACTGCTCTTCTGATATCGTTATAGTGGTAATTCTACATCCATATTTTTTTGCAGCATGAACGGCGAACCCTCCCCATCCACTTCCGATCTCGAGCACATGATCTGTCGGTTTTAATTTCAGATTTCTGCACAAACGATCATACTTTTCTACTTGCGCGGTCTCGAGCGAATCGTCTACATCTTTGAAAATACCACTGGAATACGTCATCGATGAGTCGAGAAATAGTTTGTAGAAATCATTACCCAGATCATAATGCTCAGAAATATTCCTTTTTGATCCTGTGATTGTGTTTTCGCGTGTAGCGTGATAAACTTTATTCGCGATCCGGAAAAAGTTGGAAACGTATTTACGAAAGCCCTTGCCTGTAATCGCCGGGTTATGATTAAGGTTTATTACAAACCAAGTAATCACATTGGAAATACTATCCGTATGCCAGTCCCCGTCGAGATAAGATTCTGCAAAACCGATGTCACCATAGAGCGCGCACTTGGTAAAGAAGGCTGAATCAGTTATTCGAATGCTTGCATTCACTTCATTTCCTTCTCCAAAATAAAATTCGCGGCCGTCGTGCCATTGTACATGAAGGTTACCCTTCGGCATTCCGCTAAACAAATTAACAAATACAGTCTCGTAAAACGACAAACGCCTACTAAGCGCGAGAGTAGAAGATGGCATATGCTGGTTATTTGTATTGATATGTTTCTTTTTGAAGGTGAAGGTTAAAATTCTTTTTGTTATAGGGCACTCGCTTTAAATACAAAACAAAAGCCTGCCAGTAAATCAGTGAAATGATTCTAATGGTAATCAATGGAAATCGAAGCCCGTACCAGAATAAGTTAAGATCATTCAACTTTTTTTTCTCTCCAGTGAGGGAAGTAAGTAAAAAACGTTTTTCGTTTTTGTAGTCATCCACTCGCATTTTAATTCTCGCTCCTGGAACAGTGAAAATAAAATCGAAGTTTGAGTCCAAGTCAGTAAATGGTGAGACATAAAAATATTTAGACACGTGTTTTCTAAAAGTATCGCCACTCAGCGAATCATTTCCCAGCAAAAACAATTTCATCTCTCCGTGTGTGTTGCAAACTTCGGCCACAGAACAAACGGGTACACCGGCCTCGTCGAAGCATAGATAAAAGCAAATCGGGTTAAAGGAATACCCCAAAGTCGAGACGTTGGTAAGTAGCATGACTTTGTTCACTCTTTGGTCCATACCATGATCACTCAAAAAACTAATCACATTTTCTTTGGTAGTCTTTTGATTCATTCCACCGGCCAATGGCCACTGTAAATGATCTCGATCGCGAAAGCTAAACCAGTTAAAGTGATTATAGCTGAAGAGTCTCAATTTTGACGAAAGCAACTTGGTTTCATCCAAATTGATATAAAACATAAAGACCTTGTATTCAAATTCATGTACACGAGGCTCAAGCCTTTGGTGCATTACTTTGCATTCGTATAAGCAGGAATTCAGGTTTTGCTGAACCATGACAGAATTTACGAAATAAGTTCTGGTTTTGGATTTTTCGCCATTTCCCAGGGACTTCGGGCTAATAACCTTTCGCACAAGTTCACCGCGCTGGTAAAGGCATCCTCGTGAAACCCAAACCTGAAATAACTTCCACAGAAATAACTGACATCATTTTCGTTCAATTGGTGAAGTTGTTTTTGAGCGATAGCTGTAGCTACTGTAAAAACCGGATGCTCATACTCAATAGTTTGAATGATTTTGGAAGGGCTTATTTTTCCGGGGTCATTGATTGATACAAAATAATTTTTCTTCTGCGACACTTGCTGAAGGATGTTCATATCATATATAGTAGTGGCTGTCACTTTGCCATCAATAGCTTCAACCCGGTAGTTCCATGCTGACCAAATGGGTCTTGTTTTCGGCATTATAGTTTCATCGGTGTGCAGCGTGGCCACGTTCTGTTGGTATCTAAAATTTTTCAAGAGCCTTGCCTCAGTTTCCGAAGGAATAGCCAATATTTTTAACGCCTGATCTGCATGGCATGCAAAAATTACTTTATCATAAGTTTTCTCAGAGCCATCTGAAGCAAGCACCCTTGCTTTTCCATTTTCACGAAAAACCCTGACGGCAGCCTTCCCGGTTTGTATTCTATTTTTGAATGGCTCAATGAGCTTCTCCTTATACTGCTCACTTCCATTGTGGACTGTGTACCATTGAAACTGCGTATCCGTTCCCAGTAATCCATGATTTTTAAAAAACTGCACAAGTACTCGAACGGGATATTGTAAGGTAACATCTGTTGGCGTAGACCATAGTGCGGAGCTCATGGGTACGATGTATTTATAAATAAAGTCACTACCATATTTTTTTTCTGTCACATAGTCCAGAAGTGAATACGAAGCATATCGTTCGTTATTTAAAATTTCATCTGACTCAGTAAAGAAATGCCGGATTTGAAAAAGCATTTTAATATATGCAGGGCTGAAGTAATTTCTTTTCTGCGCAAATAAAAGTTGACTTCCATACTCCAATCCGGTAGGTAAATGCTGTACACTAAATGACATGTTGGTAGGCTTCACTTCCACACTTAATCGATTGAACAGTTTTACCAGGTTAGGATAGGTCTCCCTGTTGAAAACAATAAATCCTGTATCGATTGGAATAAAGCCATCGTCCTCTTCGACATAAACCGTATTGGTGTGGCCACCGATATAGTCATTCTCTTCGTAAAACTCGATATCAAATTCTTTGTGAAGAAAATACCCACAACCCATCCCCGCTATGCCAGTGCCGATAATTGCTATTGATTTCATGACTAACGCTTTTCAAATAGGTAATGACTCACAAACCATTCGTTGCCATTGCGGAAGCCCCACAATTCCCCGCACGCCATAAAAAACACGCGCCAGTAAACCCACCATTTTTTTACATTCTTTTTTCCATACGTGACAGCGAACAATCTTAGAATCTCTGTTTTGTGCCTATCCATATTGGTAAGCCAGGCTTCGGATGTCCTTTGATAATGCTGCCCGTTGACGCGCCAGTGTTTCTCTATTTTAAAATGATCAGGAAAGTAAAGAAGGAGATGGTCGCTCGGCATAATGCCACCTGTAAAAAAATATTTTGCCATCCAGTCGCTTTCATCTTTTACTTCGTAGAAATAACTAAGGTATCGATGCGTGAATATGTGAATGAACATCTTTCCTTCGGGCTTTAGAAAGCCAGAGAGCCTTTGAAGCAACATCTGGTAGTTACGCATGTGCTCAAACATCTCCACCGAGACTATCCGATCAAATTGGTCTTCAATCTGAAAGGCATTCATATCTGCTGTAATGATTGTAAGATTCGTAATGCCTCGCTTTCTGGCTTCTTCGTCAATAAATAATTTTTGCGTCCGTGAATTAGAAACTCCAGTGATCTTACTATCAGGATATTTCTTGGCCATAAAAAGTGATAGCGATCCCCAGCCACAACCACACTCCAAGATATTTTGGCCGTTCTTTAGCTCAGCTCGTGCGCAAGTGAGCTGCAACATATCTTCCTCCGATTGATCAAACGAAACCTTGTTATGTTTCCAATAACCGCTGCTGTACTTCAAGTGCTTGCCCAACACCAATTGAAAGAATCGTGTTGGCACTTCATAATGCTGTTCATTGGCAGCTTGGGTTTCAACAGCGACAGAACTTTGCTTTAGCCGATCAATAAAGACCATAAGCCGTTCATGTTGTTTTTCCATGTCGTCCGTACTTTCATCACGAAGTCGTTGCCTGCAGTTTTGGCGGATGCCGTAACGTATCAAGAAATCCGGGAGCAAATTCTTTTCTAAAAGGGAGGTATACCACATAAATTACTGAATCAATCCACAGAATTTTTTATTTTCTCTTAGGTAATGGAATAAATGCTGAAGTTGAATTTTGATAATTAGCAAAAGCCTGTCCTCGCGATTTAATCATCTGCGCCTCGGTGTATGGAATGCCAGTAACTTTGAGTAAGAAATACAAAATTGCCGCCGGGCAGGCGACACTGATCCAGCCATAAGGCGAACCGAGTGCGAACACGAAATAGGCAACCCAAACCAGCCATTCAAAAAAATAATTCGGGTGACGCGAGTAATTCCATAACCCGACTTCACATATTCTTCCTTTATTGGAGGAGTCCGACTTAAATTTTTTCAGCTGCCAATCAGCAATACTCTCGCCCGTAACGCCAATAACCCAAATTGCTGCACCGATCCATTCGACAATTTTTAGCTCATGAGAAGAGTTGCGCATCACCAGAGCAAATGGCAACGAAAGGATTAATGCCAAGATTCCCTGAAAGTAAAAAAAGCGAAGCATTAAAATATTCTGCCGAGTCCCCCATTGCTCACGCAAGACGGTATAACGAATATCTTCCGGATGACTTGATGCTCGAATAAATAAATAGGACGCCAGGCGCATACCCCAAATAAAAACCATCATCAAAATCAAAGCATTGCGCTTGTAAAAACCGTCTGTAAGGAAAAAATAAATCAACGCAAGCATTGGAAAGCTGGCTGACCAGATACTATCGACTATGGCTGCGTTTTTTGTTTCAAGTTGGATAAGCCAGGTGATAGTAAAAACGATCAGCAACGCAATTCCACCTGTTGCTATTAAGACTAATAGTTCATTCAGAATCATCTGTCAAAGTTTAGATTGCAGGATTCTCTGAAGACTCTCCCCTTCCTTCAGCCGAAACAGCTGAACTAACGTATAGCCGATGGTACCGATGCTGCCAAGACAGAAAAATAGCACCGCCCAAACGGCCTTTACTCGCCAATCTTTCTCTCTATAAACGACCCACAAGAAAATTACCAGCACGTTTGCATAAAAATCCCATAGAGTGGCGCGCATCCAGGGAATGGCGCCCAGAAACTCCCACTCCTTAAAAAGGCTGCTCTCTAAACTGGTGGATATCACTATATAAACCATAAAAAGCCAGACGAGGCTTAAGAAAATCTTGAGGAAAGAAACCATAGTCGTGAAATTTCAATTAACATACGAAAAGTGAGCCTCGAATGGATTTTTTAAGCCGTGCCTTATATTCTTGGGCATCAATGAAAAGTTTTTTTATAGCTTTGCGACTTATTTTTATCGCCGTGTTGAAACTCCGTGTTGTTCTCCTGATTGCAGTGTCTTTTCCCGGGTTGATTAGATTCTCTGTAGCACAAGATTTATCTGAGCAAAAGTCTCGTAACCAAGGTCAGTTCTATTTTAGTTGGGGCTATAATCGCGATTGGTACTCCAAGAGCGATATACATGTTTACGGGCACGATCCAAGATCAAATACCAATTACGATTTCACGCTATATAATGCAAAGGCCAGCGACAAGCCTGATATGTGGCGGTGGTGGTACATTGACAGGCTCACCATTCCTCAATACGATTTGACGGCCGGATATTTTTTCAAAGGCAAACACAATCTGGGAATTGAAATTGGGTGGAACCACCTGAAATACGTAGTAACGCCAAACCAAATGGTGCATATCAAAGGGCAGATTCTCGGAAATCAGTACGACCAAAATATGCAACTCTATGATACGCTGCTGCATTTGCAACACACTAACGGTAATAACTATCTGTTACTTAATTTGGTGAAAAGAGAGAGTTTGTTGCAGAGAGAAAAGATTCAAGTCGATGCCATTGCAAAAGTTGGGCTCGGCCCCATGATATCCTATACTATTGATACAATATTGGGCGACCGTGATCCTGGTTATTTTCATTACCATGGAATGGTATTCGCAACCAGTCTCGGTGTACGGGCCACTTTCTTCAATCACATTTTTGTTCAAACTGATATGCAAGCCGCTCTTGCAGACTACACAAATACAAAACTCGGCCACGAACATTTGGGGAAATCGACCCAATATTTCTATTCCTGGCAGTGGACTTATGAGTTAGGATATACATTTCCGGTTGGAAAAAAATAACTCATTCGTATTTCAGGTTTTTCATCGGACTTGTCCAAACAGTTTTAAGCATTTGAAAACAAATAGTGCCCAGTGCCATTATCAACGAGATACTTCCTGCTAATAAGAACACATCAAATCCTATCGCTACCCGATATTCAAAAGTGGAAAGCCAATTAGCCATCAAATACCATGTAGCCGGAACAGAAAGAATCAAACAAACAACAACCAGAACCACGTATTCCTTTGACAGCAGAACGAGTAACGAGTTTTCCGTTGCACCCAGTACTTTGCGAATACTTATTTCTTTGGTCCTGTTTTGCATCGCCAGCGACGCCAACGCATAAAGTCCAAGACTTCCAATTAGAATTGCCAGAATAGCAGCAATACTCACGATCCGTCCAAGGTTTTGATCATTTCGGTATTGCTTTGCCATGGCCTGATCTACAAAAGCAAAAGAAAACTCCTCCTCACCCGAAACCCTGTTCCATACCTCTTTGAGTTGAGTTGTAGCTGTCGCCATATTTCCCGACTTCAGTCTGACCATCAACTTGGGAATGGGCGAATTGTCGATGTTAATGTTCTCAATTCCGCTCAGAATAATTGACGGGTCTTCTACAATTACAAGTGGCTGTACTTTTGTATAAAGAGATGCATAGTTAAAATCCTTTATTACCCCAATGACTTCGTGATCTTGAAAATTCTTTCCGGGGATTCTCTTTCCAATCGCATCAGTCCATCCATATTCTTTCGCGAATGCTTCATTAACTATTACTGAATGCCTTTTGTCTGAAGGGTTGGCGTCTGAGAAATTCCTTCCGCTGGCCAATTCCATTTTTAGCGTCGGCAAGTACTCATCATCCACAATGTTCAAGTTAAAAGTCCGGTAAACGTTTTTATCGTCGGTGTAGCCGACATTAGTCCAGGCACCATTTCCAAAATCGTGGGCAGAAGCACAAACGGCTAAAATATCAGGAAATTTCTCAAGCTCAGTTTTGAAACGTTCTGCCTTTTCAAAACCAGCATTCACCCGTGTTGCCAGAGTGCCACCTCTGGGGACATTGAGTTGAATCTCGGCTAACTGTTCCTTATTAAAGCCCATATTCTTGTTTTGCAAAAACGTTAATTGCTTACGCATCAGGAGCGTACTCGAGATAAGGAAAATTGAGAGCACTAATTGCACACCAACTAAAACCTTCCTCACATTTTGCTTTGAACTACCTGTCTGTAAAGCTCCTTTTAAAATAGCAATTGGTTTGAAGGAGGACAGAACAAATGCAGGATAGCTGCCCGAGATTAAACCGATGACAAGCAAAAGCGAAGTAATTATTAAAATCATAAATCCGTTTAGTGGAAAAAGTAATTGCTTGCCAGCCAAATCGTTGAAGAGCGGTAAATTGGCAAACGCTAATCCTGCACCAATCACCATTGCAATAAGCGATACAATGATTGCTTCGCCTATAAACTGCGTGACTAATTGTACTCTCATAGCTCCGACAACCTTGCGTATCCCGACTTCCTTGGCCCTTTGCATCGATCTACCAACGGAGAGCGTTACAAAATTGATACATGCAACAAAAAGGATCAGCAAGGCAATCGCCGCAAGGATGTATGAATACTTCGGATTGCTTACTGGTGCAATTCCAACAGGATAATTTGTATTTAGATGTATATCGGTAAGTGGTTGTAAGCCTGGTGCGTACTTGCTTTTTTTGAAATTATCTTCGCCAATAATCGTACGAAACATAGAAGGAAATTTTTTCTCCACAGCCGTGGGATCTGTACCCTGCTTCAACATCACGTAAGTCTCTGGAATGATATTAAACCACGATGAAGTTAGTAGATTCTGATTGTACAACTTAGGGTAATTGAGTTCAGAAATCAGAACATCAAATTGAGTACTTGAATTAGAAGGTGTATTTTCCGCCACAGCTTTCACCGAAAAATCCTCAAAGTTTTCACCCAATTGTATTGCAATCACTTTGTTTAGCGGATCGGCAGTTCCAAAATATTTGTCGGCCATTCGTTTGCTGATCACGACATTACTCTGTCCGTGCAATGCCTGCTGCCGGTCGCCCACAATAGTTTTAAAATCGAATACATCAAAAAAATCCTGCCCAGCTACAACAACGGTTTCATTAAACTGACTCTCACCCACTTTCAACTGGGCATTGATGTTGTTAACTCTTACCTGATGCTCAACTTCAGGCAAATTGTCTTTCAGAGCCGGTCCCATCGGAAAAGGTGTAACCGTATTAAAGAATTGCTGCTTCTCTCCCCAATCTTCGCGCGAATACACACGGTAGATGCGATCTGCATTTTTATGCATCCTATCGAAGGTGAGTTCGTCGCGTACGAAAAGTGAAATCAGAATACAACACGCTATACCCAAACTAAGACCGAGCACATTAATCAATGAATGCACTTTTGCGCGCCACAATGAGCGGAAGGCTATCTTAAAATAGTTTTGAAGCATATGCTGTTGAAATAAATGGTTTCTAAATTTGTTTCTTAAAATAATTGCTGGCCGGAAAAATTTAATAACATTCCACACATACTTTCTTCGAGCTGCCCTCTCTCCTGTTTGCTTTACATCGTATTCAAACTGCTCTTGCAAATCTCCTTCGATACCTTCAATCAATGATTCGGGACAGTACAGGGCTAAAAACCGCGAAGCAAGTGAAGGCGGCTTCTTATTCATTCTTTAAGGTTTGCGCTGGATTAATCCATGCAGCCTTCAATGCGTGATAGCTAACGGTGAGTAAGGCCACTGCCAACCCTGCAGCCATGCTTAAAGCAAATAATTCCCATCCGATCGTGATCTTAAACTGAAAGTCCTTCAACCATTTATTCATCACATACCACGACAACGGGGTGGCTATAGCAAACGCAATCATTGCCAACCAGATAAATTGTTTATTGAGTAACAGGAAAATATTGCTCAACTCCGCTCCCATCACTTTGCGAATACCTATCTCTTTAGTTCGGTTTAAAGCATTGATCCCTGAAAGCCCGAACAATCCTAAGCATGAAATCAAGATGGCAAAGCAAGTAGCCAAGCCCATAATGCTCATCCATCGTTGATAGGATTTGTATTGCGTTGCTACATCTTCATCCAGAAACGTATATTCAAATGGTTTGTCGGGAGAAAGCTCTTTCCAAATTGCCCGCACCTTTTCAATTTTCTCAGGCAAATTGCCAGCTGAAAGTTTTATCAACATGGTACCCAGGTATCCAACATCTTTTTTATTCATTGATAAGAACATCGGGTCAATATTTTTTTCAAGCGAAAGAAAATGATAGTCTTTCACTACACCAATCACTTTCGCGCCTAGCCCCGTAGAGTCTTCGCGGTAATTTAGATATTCATTTAAAGGATCAGTCCATTTCATATCACGCACCAATGCTTCGTTGACAACCACTGCGTCAGAGTCGGCCGCTATGCGTTCGTCAAAATTTCTTCCCTGTACCATATTTACTCCTAACGTCGACAAATAGAATGGGTCAACAGCATACACATAAGCTGCCTTTTGCTCACCCTTAATTTTATATCCGTACCGGGAATATCCCTGATTGAACGAAAGCCCTGTGCCTGCCAGCGACACGACTGATGGTTCTGACTGAAAGCGTGTGCGAAACCGCTCCACCGTTTTATTCGCTTCAATATTATAACCTGACTGTGTTGGCACTACTAAAATCTGCGCTTTGTTGTACCCGAGATCTTTAGTAGTAACAAACTTCATTTGACGGTACATGATCACCGAGCTCATAATCAAAAAAGCAGACAACGCAAATTGAATAACAACTAATGGCTTGGTAAACCCGGCCTGAACTTTAGAAGTAAATGCACCCTTCAAAACAAGAGCCGGCCTGAAACCCGAGAGGAACAAAGCCGGGTAGCTGCCCGCCATTATACCAATGAGAATTGTAAGTGCAGTACTCGTTAATAAAACCGGAGCAATATTTGAAAACGTTATCGCAATCGCTTTATCCGTAAACTGATTGAAGGAAGGAAGAAATAAAAAGACTAAGCCGATCCCGACAATCATAGAAATGAATGACAGTACGATTGACTCAATGCTAAATTGCCAAACCAACTGCTGCTTTTGAGCACCTGCAACCTTGCGTATCCCCACTTCAGTTTTGCGCGCTGCTGAGGTAGTCAGTGCCAATGAAATATAATTGATACAGGCGATCAATAAGATCAACAAGGCGATGCCACCCAATATCCATGAATATTGAGGGTCGCTCACTTTATCCCAACTGATTTCTTTTTTCAAATGCATATCCGGGAGTTGAGTGAACTCCAGTTCCATCATTCTCACATCGGCCGGTATAGGGACTGTTGCATTTTTTCTCCACTTCTCCAGCTTATCTCCCATGTGCTTTTGAATCACCTTGTCGAGATTCAATTTGAAATTCTTCAAATCTGTATTCGGCAACACTTGCACAAAGGCAGGCGTGTTGAAATTTCCCCATTGATTCAGGTTTCGTTCATAACCCGGGCTGTTTTCCTGTGGCAACAAAATGCCATATTTTAAACTGGAGTTGCTCGGTGCTGCCTCGATTATACCTGTTACAATAAATTCCTTGTCACCTTCAACATCTACGCGCAAAGCTTTGCCCAGCGGACTTTCATCGCCAAAATATTTTTTTGCGATGGCGGGAGTAATTGCTGCCTCAAGTTTTCCTTTAAAAATCTTATTGGGGTTTCCAGCCAATAAGCGAAATGAGAACATATTAAAAAAATCAGCATCGACATAAGCTATTTCTTTCTCTGTAAAAATCTTATCACCATACCTTACAATTCCGTTATGACTCGGATTATACCTGGTAGCGAATATTACTTCAGGTAGTTCATCCTTGACAGCTTGTGCCACACCTTTGGGAAGATAAGCTGATCGGGAATAGGGATCTTTTGGATTTTGCAACCATGTGTCATAGCTTTTTTCCTCAAGCCTGTAAATTTGATTCTTATTTGTATGAAACTGATCGAAGCTCTTCTCGTCCATGATGAAGAGAAAAATCAGGATGCAGAAAGCTATTCCAATGCTTAACCCAAAGGCGTTAATAAAAGAATACAGCTTGCGCTTAAGGATGTTGCGGGAGGCCACTTTAAAATAATTGCCAATCATGATCGTATTGATTAAAGTGTAGGAGAATCTATTTCGTAAGATGATATCCGGTCTGAAAAAGTTGATAACGCCCCAAGTGAATTTTCGCTTTGCCTTATTTATTCCAAAAGTCCTTACATCAATTTCAAACTGTTCCAGTAAATCACCTTCGATACCTTCATATAAACCAGGAGGACAAAACCATTGAAGGAATCGCAGGCTGAATTTTGACACTCTGCTTGATTTATTCTCATTCATATTTCAACGTCTCCGAAGGGTTGATCCATGCTGCTTTTATAGAATGGTAGCTTACCGCCATCCATGCAATAAGTAAAGAACTGAGTGAAGTGAGTATAAATATCCAGGCGGTAAGTTCTACCCGATAGGCAAATTCCGAAAGCCATTTTTGAATAACATAAACTGAAAGCGGCACACTTATCACTAAGGCGATCACAACTAATAATGTAAATCGTTTGTTGAGCATCGTTACGATGTGTAATGCCGATGCACCTAAAACTTTTCGAATTCCGATTTCCTTTGTTCGTTGCTCAGCGGTAAATGCCGACAGTCCATACAAGCCAAGGCAAGAAATAAATATGGCCAGGAAGGTGAAGAAATTAATAGCCCTGCCGAATACTTTTTCCTTGCTAAGTAATTCTCCAAAATTGCTATCCAAAAAATGATATTGAAAGGGTTCATCAGGTACCAGGAGTTTCCACTTTTCTTCGGCTCGTTTTAAAAATGACGGAATGGCTGTTGCCTCCAGCTTAAATCCCAATTCGGCTGGTTCGTTACCCAAAGCAATTGCCAGCGGGGCAATTTTATTTCGCAACGATTCCCAATGAAAATCATTAACTACACCGATGACGCGCGACTTTTGATCAACAAGCGCACCTATCGGGTCGTCACCAAGCCCAAGCATTTGAACAGCTGCCTCATTCAGAATAACAGATGATGAATCCGAAGCTAAATCCTTAATGAAGCTCCTGCCCTTAATCAACCGCATTCCATTAAGGCCCAGAAAATTTTCGTCGCCATAATAGGTAAAGACCGAAGCCGGATGTTCCATTTTTGGGGTTTGGAATGCACGGAATGACATAATTCGTTTACTGCCGGGTTCGCCCATATGAAAACTGGAATTGGAAACTCCCGGAAAATTGTCAAGCTCATTTCTAAACGTTTGTGCTGAAGTTTTAAGTAAGTCAATGTGATCAACTGTGAGAACATTCTTTTGATCGAATCCTAAATTTTTGGTAGCCATGAAATGAAGCTGGTTTTGAACAACCAGTGCGCACGAGATCAGCAAAATGGAAATCGTAAACTGAAAGACAACCAAAAAATTTCTGAAAGATCCACTGCCCGTGGCAATGTTGCCCTTCAATACTTTTACCGGGACAAAAGAGGTGAGATAAAATGCCGGATAAATTCCTGAAAGAATTCCCACCAGCAATGAGAACATAAAGAAAAGCCCTACAGAGTATGGATTCCGCCAAATAGTATCTAACAAAACTGTTCCCGTCACCATCTCAAATATTCGCAAGAAGATTTCAGCCAGTACCAGCGCCATTATCATTGATATAAGGCTTGTGGTAACCGACTCCAGCAGGAATTGGATTACCAATTTACTTCGCAAAGTTCCCATTGCCTTACGAATACCAACTTCCTTAGCTCTTCGTGCAGCACGTGCAGTGGTGAGATTAACAAAATTTACAGCTGCCAGAATTAAGATGAAAACAGAGACTGCCGAAAAAATGTAAATGTTGGATTCGTTACCACCAGGTGAAATCTCAAAATTCAATTTTGATTTTAAATATATGTCAGGCAACTTATGAACGTAGAACTTGATCGCCATATTATTGTTCCTGTAGTCTTCAAGAGATTTAAAACCCATTGGCTTACCAGATTCTGGATAAACATGATTTTCAAAAAGCAAATTCAGTGCTTGGCGCAAATCGGTTTCAGCGTTATTCGGTTTTAATAAAACATAATTATAAAATGACGCCGATGACCAGGCCACCTCTCCGGTGAGCATGCTTTGATTGGAAAGCCACAATTCAGTTTTGAGGTGCGAATTAAAGCCCAAATTTTTAACGACACCTGTAATCGTAAACGGTAAGTTCTTCTTTCCCACCTCAATTACCTGTCCAAGGACATCAGTTCTTCCAAAAAGCTTTTCTGCAAGTTTTTTTGTGACTACGGCTTCGTTTGGACCAGCCAGGGCTTTCTTAGAATCCCCGCTTAGAAAATCATAATCAAATATTTTGAAGTACGCTGTGTCTGTATAATAAACCGTAGCCTCCTGAAAAGTGATATCTTTTACTTTAATGGGAACATTGCGTTCATTCCTTATACGAGTAGCGTTCTCGACACCGTCAAATTCCTTTGGCAGCACATCCAAGAGCTTCTCAGGTCCATTGGCAAACTGGCCAATATTAAAAAAAGAAATGCCTATTCTGTAAATACGATCTGACTTTGAAAAGCCTTTATCGTAACTCCATTCTCCATAGACAAAAAGAAAAATGACAAGGCTGCAGGATATGCCAATAGCGAGTCCGCCAATCGTAATCGCCGAAAAACCTTTGTTCCGCCATAAATTCCTAAAGGCTACTTTAAAGTAACTAGTCAAGAGTGTAGTATTCGTCATGTTAAACTTGATTTTGTTTCTGAAGATTATCTCCAAACGAAAAAACTTGATTACGTTCCACAAAAGCCTTCGCTGCGCTTTTCTAATTCCAAAAAATTTAGTGTCCTTATCAAACTGCTCAAGTAAATCGCCTTCAATTCCTTCAAATAAAGCCGATGGGCAAAACCAAGCCAGGAACCGAAGAGCAATTCCGGGCGATCGGTTAAACTCAGAATCATTACTTCGCTCAGCCATAATCTATTCATGCATCAAAGTCATCACAGGGCAGACATTTTCAGTTGAGGTATCAACTTCCACAATTGCACCTGCTGTTCTTTCCTTGCCCTCAACATTGCCAGCCCGGCATTGGTGACCTGGAAAATCCTTTTTCTTCTTCCACCGCGCGCATTGGTTGACCCTCCCATATAGGATTTCACATAGCCTTTGTCTTCGAGTCTGTATAATGTTACATGGACAGCGCTAAGATTTACTTTGCGTCCTACACGTTGATCAATTTCGCCAACAATAGCATTGCCGTATGCCTCCTCTTGTAAGATGCCAACCATAGTAAGCACCAGTTCTTCAAATTCGCCGAGGTATTCTTTGTTCATTTGTTTATACTTTGTCAAACAAACATACGCATTACTTAGTATTTTGTTAAAGAAATAGGCAACAAAATATCAATTCATTTTTTTAAGTTGTGATACTACTCGTATTTCAGCGTGTCTGCAGGATTTACACGGGCAGCTTTAAAAGTTTGAAAGCCCACTGACAGGAATGCGATAGTCACAACTCCAAAACCTGCCACAACAAACAAAAACGGGTTGATGTCAATGTGATAAGGGAATGACTGCAACCATGAATTCATAATCCACCAGGCGAGTGGCCACGCGATAAGGTTAGCTACCAACACGAGTTGAATAAAACCTTTGGACAATAAAAGGATTATTTTGGTTGACGTTGATCCCAACGCCTTCCTTATCCCAATCTCCTTGGTCCGCTGGATCGTCATAAATGAAGCTAGCCCAAACAACCCCAGACAGGCAATGAATATTGCCAACGCTGTAAAGATTCCAAACACCTGCCCAAACTGCCTGTCGCTCTCATATTGGCGATTGAAAAACTTGTCCAGGAAGAAATAGTCCATGGGGTTGCCTGGAAAATAAGCTTGCCAGGGTTCTTCGAGCGAAGCCAGGATTCCATGGTAATCCTTGCTTTCAATTTTAAAGGCAAAAAATGATGAGAAGTTGGGCGTATAGCGAAACACCAGCGGAGCCACCGTTTCTTTCAAGGACATCTGATGGTAGTTTTCTAAAACTCCAACTACTTCAAGAGTATCATTCTGAATTACTTTTTCACCCAGAGCCATTTTGGGATCTTTGAAGTCAAGAGCCTCTGCCATAGCACGGTTGAGCACAACACTTTTCCGGTCGTTGGGGTGCTGCAAATCAAAGCTTCTTCCTGCAGCCAGCTTCAAATTAAAAGACTGCACATAGTCATGATCAATGCCTACAGTATAACCTGAGATAGAATTTTCAGGTCCTCCTACCAATCGTTTTATCCCACTCGCCCAAAATATTTCATCGCCGGGAACATTTGTTGATGCCGTCATGCTTTTTACACCCGCTATTCGCAAAGCTGCAGCTCTTAAGTTTTCAACCTTCTGAGTGTAAAGTGAGTCCGTAACGCCTGGTCCCTTCAATACTATTGTCTCGTTGATATCAACACCGAGGCTTTGGTTTTTCATAAAGTTCAATTGCTGATAAACGATAATCAAGCCGCTGATCAGGACTACAGAAGCAACAAACTGAAACACAACCAGCGACTTTCTTAAAACGCTTCCTTGCGCCGTGCGTATTACTTTTCCTTTCAATACGGTGACCGGTTTAAACGATGAGAGAATCAATGCCGGGTAAGAACCTGACAATACAGAACCTACTACAAGAAGTATGACAACCAGTAACCAAAAATCCTTTTCCAGCATGAAGGAAAGAGGAATTGCTCTGCCAGACAAAGAAGAAAAGGCAGGCCAGGCAAGGCGAACAAGTATTACTGCAAAGACACTTGCCAGAAAATTCACTAAAAAAGATTCAGACAAAAACTGGTTAATAAGTTGCCCTTTTTCTGCACCCATTACTTTTCTTACTCCTACTTCGTTAGCACGATCAAAAGATTTGGCTGTAGCCAGGTTAATATAATTCACCCAGGCAATAATCAGAATGAATAAGGCAATAATCGTGAGGGCATACACGGAATCACCATCACCACGCTCTTCGGGTTGTGATTCCTGGAGAAGATTTGAATAAAGATGTATCCCTAACAAAGGCTGTAAAATGAATTCCTGGCGCCGGCTGGTTTTAGTCCAATCTTCGCCTCGTGTTTTCAAAAGGTAACTGTCCCACTTGGCTTGCAACGACTTTACATCAGTACCCGGTTGGAGCAAAGCATAGGTGTTAAAATCGTACCAGCCCCAAGCTGTTTCTGAGTCGTTATGGGTTTCATTATTTAAGGTCTGGTATGAAAACATAAAATCAAACTTGATATGCGAATTCTCGGGGATGTCTTCAAAGATTCCGGTAACTTCAAACTTCCTGCGGCCATTCCAGGCGATGGTTTTGCCTATAGGGTCCGCTTCTCCAAAGTATTTTTTTGCTGCTTTCTGTGAGATCACGGCTTTATTGGGTCCGAGCAATGCAGTTTCCTGATTGCCTTTCAATAGTCTGAAATCAAAGACCTCAAAAACTGCAGGGTCAGTTATCTGCATTTTATTCTCAAGAAAAGAAACCAACGCGTGATTAGGAGTTTCATAGCTTACCACACCGCTAACCGGATAAAGCCGGGTGAATTGTTTCACTTCCGGAAAATTGTTTTTTAGTGCCGGGCCGACGGCTGGAACCGCAGCGGCACATTCAAACCGAAGTTTTCCATTTTGCCACCCATTGTACTGAATCCTGTAGATGTCATTGGCTTTACTGTGAAACGTGTCAAAACTGCGTTCGTATTTCACATACTGTAATATCAGCAAGCTGGCTGCCATACCCAGCGAGAGGCCAATGATATTTAAAAATGTAAATGATTTGTGACGCA
>JABDGP010000006.1 GCA_013285945.1 Bacteroidota bacterium
AGCAGCAACTGCATGTCGGCAATAATTTCATTGGTCAACAAAATATCTTTCCCCTCAAACTGAAGTTGCAATGGTTCTGCCAGGTATTTCTCGACAGATCGAAATCCCTGATAATAAAATCCTAAGGCAGTAACCGGATCGTTGGTGCTCTCAGCTTGCCGCGCCTTCGTGAAAATTGTGGCACCAAAAGGAATTGTTTTGATGAATGTGCAGAGACCGCTGGTTTACTTATCATCGCTTGAGAAGAACCTTGGGGTAGATAAAACGAATCAGCAGGTTGCCAACAAGATTAAAAACTATCTCGCCACAGCCGGTTTTGAATTTACTTCCGATAAAAACAAGGCAGAACTCGCGCTTGACGTAAACTCAAATTCAGAAAAGGGAGCTGTTTCAGGCAGCATTTTTATTACCTATGCTACATCCGTTATTCGGGTTTCATCCGTTAAAGATGACAAAGAAATTTATGCCACTACACTCGATCGGGTCAAGGGATTTAGCTTGGATTACGAGCGTAGTAGTCAGGATGCCTATAATAAATTACTTGAAAATTTGGATAGCCAGACTTTACCTGAAATGCTCAATGCCATTTTGCAATGAGTGTTTAAACCTTTGTATTGGTAGTTCATCTAATATTAAATTTTTAAATTGCGTAATCCTTTTAACCCAATGAATATGAAAAGAATCGGAAGTATTTCGATGGTAATGGTAACAATAGTAGCTGCGCTTGTTGGCGGCTGTAAATCTAAACAACCTATGCCAAGTGGCGAGAAGGAAGTTGTTGTTCCTTGCTCTGGCCCAGATTTTTTTACGACCAACAAAGTCTTTCGTGCCAATTCGATTGGTGAAAGTATGGATCAGGTAACATCCAAAAAGAAAGCGTTGACCAATGCCCGCAACGATCTTGCACAAGCCATTCAAACTACTGTGAAGACCGTAACGGATAATTACACCAATTCCACTTCTATGGATAAAAAGGAGCAATTGGAGCAAAAATTTGAAAGCCTTAACCGTGAAGTTGTTGACCAGACCTTGCAAGGCATTCGTACTATTTGCGAAAAATTGGTTCAAACCAAAGACGGTAATTACAAAACGTATATCGCCATTGAGCTTTCTGCTGATGATCTTGTAAAACAATACAATGATCGCCTCTCGCAAGATGACAAACTCAAAGTTGATTACGACTACGAGAAATTCAAGGACACTTTCAATAAAGAAATGGATAAGATGGCTGCTCAAAAGAGCGGTAACTAATAATCTTCTTTTAAGTTTACGAAATCCCGATCTGTAGAGGTCGGGATTTTTTATTTGCATGAAATTTTCAACTACCAATCTGCTTAGAAGGAAGTCAAGGGCAATTATCGCTACCCTCTGCCTTTAGGCTTGCGATTCTTTGACTGCGATGGGCCGCCCGGTTTGCGAGGTGAGGTGCGCTTTTCGTGGAACTTTTCCTTAATCTGAATGATTCGTGAAACCCCAAATGTTGCCGATAGGTATATGTCTCTGCGCTGCCCGTAAAGATCTGGTGCCCCTGGTTTGCCAAAGGCATCAGGAGTCAGAGCACTTGGGTTTTTTAGTTCGTTGATATAGCTTTTAGAACGCGGATCGAAAATTCCAAAGTTGGCGCGACCGTCAAAGTTTAAGCTCCAGTTGTCATTAAGATCAAAATCAGAGTGGAATCCGACTCCGGCGAAGATTTGAAAATGAGAGAACTTATCACTGGAGACATACACACTTTTGTTGAGGTCGGGCACATAGACCCCGTCATATGTTATTTGATAATTGGGGTCATTGGGAACGCTTACCCCCGAGGGGTAGCTTAGTTTTCTTACACTCGGCGGTGCATTGATAGTATAGGTTTCCTGACCCTTGAGCAGATAACTAAAATTCAACGCGGCTATAATACTTAGCCTGAAAAAGGCAATATCATTAAGACGTAATTTGAGTGCGACTGGTACCGACAAATAATTCATTTGCACATCGCGTGTGCCCACATCGCCACCCTGAAAGTTTACAATTGTGAATTTCTGCCCGACCTGCATGTATCCCGGAGTAACCAAAATGCCATAGCCGATCTGGTCATAGCTGTAAGAGAACCCAACCGGAGTACCACGAATAGTAAATTTGCCATAAAACCGAGGGTCGTTGCGGAGGCCTTGATCAATTGTAAACGGGAAATTGAAGCCACCATAGACGCCAAAGGACTCAATGTTTTGGCCAAAAACGGATGCGTATAATAATATTAAAAACCCTGTAATAGGAACCCTCATTGGCGCTGGCAACTGGTCTAATTATGTAATTCAACCCATCTTTCCCAACAAGCTGAACTACAAAACTAAGATATTTACTGAATGATTAATTTAATTTTGGGGCTAACTTAGACTCTTTCATGCAGCTAAAAGAACCCTTTTCAGGCCTTCGATTGAAGACCAATATCTACGTGGCGCTTGTCCTCAATTTAGCCTTGGTGATGGCTCTTTATACTCTTAGCCGGCTTGGGTTTTATTTATTCAATACATCCTTTTTTGAAAGCATGACATGGCCAAGGATGGCCCACATTATGATGGGCGGCCTCCGGTTTGACTTATCAGCAACTCTATATTCGAACTCGCTTTTTATTTTGCTAATGATCGTTCCTATTACCATTCGCTTTAATAAGATATACCAGAAGATAGTTTGGTTGGTTTTATTGATTGTTAATGCGGTTGCGTTTGCTATTAATACTGCCGACTTTATTTATTACCGATTCACGTTGCGGAGGACAACCGTTAGCGTGATTAGTCAATTCAAAAATGAAGAGAATCTGGGTCGATTGTCCCTTCAATTCTTGTGGGATTATTGGTATGCAGTTTTGTTCTGGATTTTCTTACTGGCGCTTTTGTATTTTGGCAGTCGCCGAATCGGCTATATGGGCCCCCAGCTTAAAAGCAGAATTTGGTTTTATGGCAGCGGAGTTATGGCCATGTTGTTAAGTATCTACCTTTTTGTTGGGGGAGCTCGTGGTGGCTTTCGAAGCAGCACAAGACCAATTACACTTAGTAATGCAGCTGCTTATGCAGAAACTCCCAATGATATTAATCTGGTACTAAACACGCCTTTTGCCCTGATGCGCACAGCTAAGGCGAACGTTATCCAAAAAGTGAACTATTTCTCTTCGGAAGAGGAACTGGATAAGGTTTTTTCGCCATTGCGAAAGCCAACAGATACAGTCGCTTTTAAACCAAGTAATGTGGTCATCCTTATCCTTGAAAGCTTCTCAAAGGAATTTGTAGGCGCTTATAACAAGGATATTGATGGAGGAAAGTATTCTGGTTACACTCCTTTTTTGGACTCGTTGATTGGGGTGAGTTATGCTTATCAATATTCATTAGCCAACGGCAGAAAATCGATTGATGCTATGCCTTCAGTGATTTGCAGTATACCTTCTATTGAAGTTCCTTACGTACTCTCTCATTTTTCTGGTAACAAGGTTAATAGTCTGGCCAGTTTACTTAATGAGAAAAAATATTACACCGCTTTTTTTCATGGAGCCCCCAATGGATCTATGGGATTTGATGCATTTGCTAATCTTTCCGGTTTTGATAATTACTTTGGGAAAACCGAGTACAACAACGATAATGACTTTGACGGGATCTGGGGAATTTGGGACGAGCCGTTCCTCCAATACTTTGCCAATCAAATGAATACATTTAAGCAGCCCTTCTATACCACCTTGTTTACTGTATCATCACATCATCCTTATAATTTACCTGAGCAATACGAAAATAAATTTAAAGGAGGCCCGAAGCTCGTTCATCGAACTATTGAATACACTGATTTTGCACTAAAGAGATTTTTCAAAAAGGCAAGCAGTATGCCTTGGTTTAATAATACACTTTTTGTGATCACCGCAGATCACGCTTCTGCTGAAATAGCGGTGCAGGAATATAATTCGGCATGGGGTTATTTTTCAATCCCTATTTTCTTTTTTCGCCCTGGTGAGAACGGCGGGGGCCTAAAGCAAGAAATCATCCAGCAAGTGGATATTATGCCAACTGTGCTTGGGTATCTTCATTTTAATGAACCCTATGTTGCGTATGGCCGGGATATTTTTAATGATAAGCGCAAGCCTTTTGCATTCAATTACCTGAACAACATGTATCAGTTTTTTCAGGGCGATTACCTTTTGCAGTTTGACGGATCAAAAAGCCTGAGTCTCTTTCAGTTTAAGACGGATCGATATCTGAAGAATAACTTGATCAACGAATTACCGGATACGGTGATGCAAATGAGCAACTCATTAAAGGCCTTTATTCAGCAATACAACAACCGCATGGTGGATAACAATCTTACTCCAGAAGGTAGCCAGCTAACGAAGGCACTGCATAAATAGAAAAAGGCAGCCAATTTATTGGGCAGCCTTTTCAAATCTGCAATAGATAACTATTATTTCAAAAACTTATGGGCGCGGTCCATCAAAATCTTTCGATCTGCAGTAATTGACGGGTCACTATAAATCCGCGCGGAGAGTTCGGCTACTACGCCTTTTTTGTAGCCTAGTTTGTCGGCAACCTGCTCACAGAAATGGATTTCGCTTTTAAATACCTGGCCATCACTTTTCATTAGTTGGATCAGGTGGTATAAATTTTCAAACTTTTGGTCTTCCGTAAGCGAAGAAAGGTTACCGATGGGCTGAGGTTTTTTGAGCATTGCTTCCACCTCCTCTTTGGAGATGCCATTGGCCTTGGCAATCATGTGGATGGTTTTTGCTTCTTTTTCGGCTACGGAATTATCGCTGGCGGCAAGGTTAATCAATACGTTCAGTTGTTCTTTTATCATGATGTTTTAATATTTGTGCGAAATTAAAATGATCGGTCTACGAAATTTACTAAAAATCCATTTATTCCTTACGCGTCAAAAAAAATATTTCCTTCGTCATAAAACCGTGCAACCTTGTAATCTGCCACCCGTCATTTAGACAAATCAAAAAATATGAAGAATTTAATGATAGCCTTCTTGTTGACGCTCTCCATAGCGTCTTGGGCTCAGCAAAGCGAAACTCGTTCACTCAATTCCTTTCGGGGAGTCAAGGTTTCGCAGGCTATTGACGTTTACCTTAAAAAAGGAGATAAAGAGAGTGCGCGAGTGGAGATTACAGGTGGACAAACATCCGATGTAGTAACAGAGGTGGAAGGTTCTTCACTGAGAATAAAGATGCGCGACAGCAGGAATTTTTGGTCAAAGGTTAATGTAAAAGTTTACGTGACTTATGTCAATATCGAGAAGATTTCGGCAAGCTCTGCATCCAGTGTTTTTTCAGAGGGCCAAATCAAAGCAGATCACCTGGATATTGGGGTTTCCAGTGCTGCCAATGTAGAGATATCAGTAGATGCTAATTCAGTAATGGTTGATACTTCGAGTGCTGGCGAGGCCGTATTGGAAGGAAAATCGCCCAAATTAGAGGTGGAAGCGAGCAGCGCGGGTGACGTAGACACTTACAGGCTTGAGAGTGAGACTGTCGTGGCCAGGGTAAGCAGTGGGGGTGAGGCTAAAATCTCGGTTTCAAAGGACTTAGAAGCCCAAGCCAGCAGTGGCGGCGATATTCGCTATCGGGGAAATCCGGGACGCACAAATACGCATTCAAGCAGTGGTGGCTCTGTGAAAAAATCCAACTGATTATTTTCTTACTCGTACCTCTCTGGGTGTCTCAAGACGATCTTCCTGCCTGTTGATTTCCCAGTTCAGCAATGCTACTGAAAAGTTTTTCTGATAGAAATTTGCCAACTCAATTTTGACTGGCATGCGATGATCTTTTTTGATTGTATAATGGATCATAACCAAATAATTTCTCCATTAGACGTACTGCGGATAGTTTTAGTTTAAAAAAAAGAATTTTCTGGTTTATTGAGCTAATTCAGCCAATTCCAACCATCGATTAGTCTTCATTTCAATCGTTTGCGTAATGGATTCTATCTGTTTAGACCAGTCCATTAACTTTTGATGATCCTGAGTTCCGGAAGTAATCATGCCGGTAAGTTCTGTTTTTTGGTGTTCGAGATTCTCGATTTCTTTGGCCAGTTGCTCATACTCTTGCTTTTCTTTGAATGAAATCTTAGACTTCGACTTGCCTTTTTTTTCTTCACTCTTATCGGCTGGCTTTTTCATTTCTACAACCGGCTCTGGATTAAGCTCTTTTTCATCCAGCCAGGTTCGGTAATCCGAATAGTTGCCATTGAACGGCTGTATTTTTCCGTCACCTTCAAATACAAAAAGTTGATCGACAAGATGATCCATAAAATACCGATCGTGGGATACAAGAAGCAGACATCCATTGAATTTCTCTAAAAAATCTTCAAGCACATTAAGGGTATCGATATCGAAATCATTAGTTGGCTCATCCAAAATCAAAAAATTGGGGTTGGTCACCAACACTTTTAGAAGCTGAAGGCGCTTCTTTTCTCCCCCACTAAGCTTTTCAATGAAGTTGTATTGTTTTTCAGGTGGGAATAAAAACAGTTCAAGAAACCTCGAAGCCGAAATCTGTGAACCATCAGCCAGAGTCATAAATTCAGCAATCTCTTTTATCTCCTCGATGACACGATGGGCCGGATTAAGATTTTCAGTTTCTTGCGTAAAATAACCGATCTTAGTAGTTACACCAGGGATGATCTCGCCAGAATCTGGCTTGCCCTTTCCATTTAATAGATCAAGGAAGGTTGACTTCCCGACACCATTTTTGCCGACCACTCCAATCTTGTCTTTTTTCTTAAAGATGTATGAAAAATTTTCAATCATTTTTTGCTGCCCATAACTTTTGTTGATGTTATGCAGCTCTAGTATTTTTCCTCCTTGTCTTCGCTCCTGAATGTCGAGCTCAAGTTTGTCTTTCTTTAGGTTTATAGATGCCTTCTCTTGAATTTCATAGAATGCTTCAACTCTGTATTTGGCTTTAGTACCGCGGGCTCTTGGCTGCTTGCGCATCCACTCAAGTTCTTTTTTCATCAGATTGCGTGCCTTGGCAACTTCGGTCTTCATCATTTCCTCACGCTCCGATTTCTTTTCAAGGAAATAGGCATACTTGCCTTTATAGGCGTAGAGCTTTCCACGATCAATTTCCAGAATCAGGTTGGCTACATTATCTAAAAAGTAACGATCGTGTGTTACCATCAGCAACGTAATGTTTTGACCGGAGAGATAATTCTCCAGCCATTCGATTGCTTCAAGATCAAGGTGATTGGTCGGTTCATCCAAAACTAAGAGGTCCGGAGCTGCGAGCAGCATTTGTGCTAAAAATGTCCTTTTGCGTTGCCCTCCCGATAGCTCTTCAAATTTTTGATCAAGGTTTACAATGCCCAGCTTACTAGTGATCTCATGTACTTTGGCATCGTACTCCCAGGCCTGAAATTCCTCCATCTTTTCAAGAACCTGTTGCATCTTTTCGGGCGAGGTATGCGGATCATGGATGCAGGCTTCGTATTCTTTTACAACTGCAGCAATTTTGTTTTTCTCATCGAATAAAATATCATTTACCGTGAGGTGACCTGGCGCATTCGGCTGCTGCACCAAATCGCCTATTTTTATACCATCGCGGACGCTTACTTTGCCACCATCGGGCTGTACTTGCCCGATCAGGATTTTGAGTAAAGTTGATTTGCCTACCCCATTTTCACCCACTAAAGCGACTTTATCGCCTTGGGAGATTCCGATCGTCAGGTCTTGAAAAAGCCAACGGTCATTGTAGGATTTGGAGAGGGATTCGGCTGAAAGGTAATTCACTTTGAAAAAATTAGGCCGCAAAGTTAACCTGAAAGATTCAAGAATAAAGGTGCAATGTTAAAAAGCCCAGGAACCCATCGTAATCTTTTACCTATAATCTCACAATCTTCCAATCTAAACTTATCTTTGCGCCCATGAATCCAATCATTGCTCCATCGATCCTCGCGGCGGATTTTGCAAACTTGCAGCGCGAAGTTGAAATGATCAACTCCAGCCAGGCTGACTGGATACATATTGACATAATGGACGGTGTATTTGTACCCAATATTTCGATGGGCGTGCCTGTAGTAGAAGCCATAAAACGGCATTCCAAAAAGCCGTTGGACGTTCACCTGATGATTGTGCAACCCGAGAAGTATGTTGAGGCCTTTTGTAACGCCGGAGCAGAAACAATTTCAGTTCATATTGAAGCTTGCCCTCATTTACATCGCAACATTCAGCAAATAAAACTCCTGGGCTGTAAAGCCGGTGTGGCTATAAACCCGCACACCCCCATTTCACATTTGTCAGAAATCATTCAGGATATAGACTTAGTCTGCTTGATGTCGGTAAATCCTGGCTTTGGCGGACAAAAGTTTATTGAGAAGACTTATGAAAAGATTGAAGAACTAAAAACTTTAATCAATGCAAAAAAATCAAGTGCTCTTATTGAGATTGATGGTGGAGTAAATCAACAAAATGCTAAAGCATTGCTCGTTGCAGGAGCGCATGTATTAGTAGCCGGCAACTCTGTGTTTGCATTGGAAAACCCAAATGAGGCAATCCGGCGTTTAAAGGAAGTAAGTTGAACAAACTCTTAATAATTCATTCTTATGACCAGGACTATCGGATTTATTCTTTGTGCAATGATCTTAGCTTCTTGTGCTCGATCTGTTTCTCGCGTTAATCCAGATCAGCAAATCGATTTGAGCGGACGCTGGAACGATAGTGATTCGCGCATGGTGGCACAAAAAATGGTGAGTGACCTGTTGGGCAGCGATAAATTCAAAGATTACTCCAAGTCATTGAATAAGAAACCAGCAATTATCGTTGGGCTGATAAAAAATAAAACCAGTGAGCATATCGATGCTGATAACTATATCAAGAAAATTGAACTGGCCATTTATAACTCAGGAATTGCAGACTTAGTTGAATCTGATAGTTTTAGGGACAAGCTGCGTCAGGAGCGGGCAGATCAGCAGGACTTTGCAAGTTCAAACACTGCATCGAAATGGGGTAAAGAAGAAGGAGCGAACCTCATGCTCTTTGGTGAAATGACTTCTGAGACCGATGTGTATAATAAAAAAAGAGTTGTCAATTATGTGACTACACTTTTTCTTACTGATCTCGAAACAAACAAACGTGTTTGGTATGGCCAGGAGGAGATCAAGAAATTTATTAAGGATTAATCAGGCTCTGAATATTTAATAGATTGAAAAGGATATTAATTCTGATCACCCTTGTGGGAGTTTCTTCCTGCGCCACTTATTACCAATCCAACTTTACATTTAATCAGGAATTTGAAACTGGGCAACTAGACAAGGCGTACAAAACCTTGCAACATCATTCATCTCAAGCTCACGGCAAAAAGGAATTTCTGTATTTTGTGAATAATGGATTGGTGTTGTCGATGATGGGACGCTATCAGGAAAGCAATGATTTTTTTGAGAAAGCTTTTTTGTTTGGCGAGGATTATCGCATTAACTACCTCAACGAAGTTGCATCCTACTTGACCAATCCTAATTTTACTTCTTATAAAGGCGAAGACCACGAGCATTTGCTGCTGCTGTATTACAAGGCATTGAATTATTTAAAAATGAATAACACCGATGACGCCTTGGTGGAAATAAGGAGGCTAAACATTAGGTTGCAGCAGCTTTCGGATCGGTATAAGTCGCCTAAGAAATATGAACATGATGCTTTCATAAATGTATTGATGGGAATAACCTATGAGGTGGATAAGGATTACAACAATGCCTTCGTTGCATATCGTAATGCTTTACAAATTTACCAGGACGACTATCAAAAGCTGTTTCAAGTAAGTGTGCCACCGCAATTGAAAACGGATATTTTGCGTACCGCATGGTTAAGCGGACTGAAGGATGAGTTTGAGAATTATAAGTCGTCTTTTGGTATGACTGACTACGTTTATCATGAAAATGAAGGAGGCGAACTTATTTTTTTCTGGCACAATGGATTAGCTCCTGTCAAGACCGAGTGGGGTGTCGATTTTGTGATCAGCCGGCGCGGTGGCTTTGTTTATTTTACTAACGAGCAACTAGGATTAAGTATCCCTTTCAGCCTCGATGGGTATAGTGATAGTCAGATCAGTGGCCTTGCAAGTCTTGAAGTTTTTAGAGTGGCATTTCCTAAGTATGTGGAACGGCCCCCATACTATTCTCAAGCAACAATTAATTCGAACGGAGATGAGTTGTCCATGCAATTATTGGAAGATGTAAATAAGATAGCCTTCAAATGCTTGAAGGAGCGTATGGGACTTGAATTCAGTAAAGCGTTATTACGTGTAGCTTTAAAAAAAGTCGAGGAGTATGAAGTAAGGAAACAAGATAAGACCCTGGGCTCAATCGTGGGTGTGATTAACGCACTTACAGAGAAAGCCGATACCCGCAACTGGCAGACATTGCCACACACGATTTATTACTGCCGCGTACCATTGAATGAAGGAGCAAATGCTCTAACATTCACCTTAAAAAATGAGACAGGTAAAACAGTTGACCATCCATTCTCGTATACCGTAAAAAAAGGACAAATACTTTTTCATACTTTTTCTTCTTTGGAGAGTAATTTTCCAAATTATGGCGGATACTAGAAGTCGTTTTTTCTACAAAGCACTTTCTTTCACTCTTCTGATTTTACTTTTTGAAAGTAAATCATTTAGTCAGGTAACGTCAAATGAGGCAATATTGAATAGTCAGGATGAACTCCTTTTTCGCAAGGAAGAGTTCAATTTCAAAAAAAACGGGAATGCATTTTTAATGTCAGTTACACAAGGACAGAGGTTAGCATTGCTTGGTAGATTTAAAGAAAGTAATGAGTGTTTCGAGAAAGCCTACCTAGCATTGGGGACGAGGGAAAATTTAATTTTGGTTAATGAGCGTTTTGGTTTTGAGTATGAAATCTTTATGCTCCTTTACCTTAAGGCTTTGAATTACTCCGTTATGAAAAATTCTGCCGAAGCCCAAGTAGAGTGTAATCGAATGAAAGAGTGGGTGAGTAAAGACAGTTCAAAACACCGTCATTACAGGGACGAATTTAAGCAAGAGCCAATGCCTCACTTGTTACTGGGGATTATTTACGAAACTGAAGGATTATTCAATGATGCCTTCATCGAATATGAGTCGGCGTATAGACTGTATCAGAAGAATTATTTAGGTTTCTTTGGCATATCTGAGCCAGTTCAATTGCAAAGAGCGCTACTTAAAGCTGCTCTCCTTGCCGGCCTGACTGATGACTATCTGTCTCTTAGTGATGAATTTAACACTAAGCAAAGCGCATTCAGTGAACTTGGCGGAGGGGAGTTGATTTTTATTTATCATACAGGTGTTGGACCGTATCAGAAAGAAGAGCCAGCAGATTTTGAAATCAACGCAAATAGCATATCGGGAAAATTATTTGACTCAAGAGGGGCTAGTTATAAATTTGAGACCGCCTTTCAAATTAACTTTTGGAAACACGAAGATTGGTGGACATCATTACCTCGCGGAATCTATTATGTACGTGTGCCTCTGCAATTGGGTCAGAATAAATTCGAATTGACTTTATATGATACTTTGGGGCAAAGAAAAAATGTGAAGTTCGAAGTTGAGGGTAATGGCAGCAATCAAGTCCGTGTTTTTACTTCTTTTGAAAGTGATAGCATTAGCCCTCACAATGAAAATTTTAACTATATAAATTGAGTGATTTCAAATCCCTATCTTTAGGGTCAAAAATCTGTTTCTGAGACGGTTATTCAAACTCACAATTGTCGTATTGGCATTTTTGCCGATTGCCCTGTCTGCTCAAGACCCCGGCAAAACCGCTATACCCCTCGATCATTTTTATGTGAAACCCAGGCATGGGACTAACATTTTTCGGAGAGTTCTCCGCGATTTTCACTTTGGGCTCTATACCGGTTACGGGAGGACTTTTTTCAATAATCAACTGACTGGTTTTAACATTTATCAAACGCCTGGTGGTTTGCCCGAACTGTTTGTCGGATCTACGGCAAAGCGATATACCAATTGGGTAAACAACGCTGGTACTGACACATTAACAAATGGAAGTTATTATACTGCTGGCACATCCAACCTTGGCTTCAAAGGACATGCATTTAATATTCCGCTAGCAGCAACTGTTCACTATGAATTTAACCGGTACCGAATTGGCGGGGGATATTCTTATGAAATGATGAGCATAGGAACACTGCACTCAAAAACATTTAGCAATGCCATACACGATATGAAGCCCAGCAGCTCAACAGGTTTTGTTAGAAAATATTGGGGTTCGTTTGGAGTTTCGTTTTACCGGTGGAATGACTTTTTATTTACTGGAGATGTACAGGTTGGTAGCTATAAACTGAAGGGCAACTATAATGCCGCACAAGTTACTCCGAGCACATATTTTAATTTGGGTGTAACTGTTGAGAGAAATCTTTCAGAATATTTCAAAGTTTATGCGCGACCTGCTTATGAAATTAAAAGTTATGACCTTGCCATACCGGGTAGTGGCAAATCTGTTCACTATAACGTTAATGCACTTTACGTTAATGTTGGGTTCACCTACTCCATTCCTGAGTTGCCAAGGTGCTTTTTGAAGGACTGTCATGCTCAAATAAATCATGCTCATGGCAATAAAGAATATCGTAGCAGCAGACACCCTATTTATAAGAAACAAAATCCGGGCTATGGAGAAAATGATCCGGTGTTAATTAAATACAAAGGAAAAAATCGGAATAAATTGAACCCCTATTAAGCTGTCTAAATCGATTCTCCTTGAGTTACCTGACCATAGATCCTACAGAAGTACTTACACCAAAACTCCAAGCTTATTTGCAAGGAGCAATAGCTCCGAGGCCCATTGCATTTGCGAGCACCATAGACAAAAACGGAACTGTAAACCTTAGCCCGTTTAGTTTCTTTAATTTGTTTAGCGCTAAGCCGCCTATCCTCGTCTTTTCACCCTCTCGCAAAGTTCGCGACAACACCACAAAGCACACCTTGGAAAATGTACTGGATGAACCTGAGGTTGTAATCAATATAGTTAACTATGCAATGGTAGAGCAGACCTCTTTGGCAAGTTGCGAATATCCAAAAGGAGTAAATGAATTTACGAAAGCAGGATTTACTGAATTACCTTCAGTAAAAGTACGGCCTCCGCGAGTTGCAGAATCACCGGCCTCGTTTGAATGTAGAGTCAATCAGGTGGTTTCGCTTGGCAATGACGGTGGTGCAGGAAATTTAGTTATATGCGAGATCGTCTTGGCGCATTTCAAGAATGAAATTTTGGATGATACCGGACAGGTTGATCCACAGAAACTGGATGCAGTTGCCCGGATGGGCGGTGACTTTTACTGCCGGGCACATGGAGAGAGTATTTTTACAGTCCCCAAACCAAATACACATTTGGGAATTGGATTCGATCAGCTTCCTAAGAAAATAAGAAATAGTAAAATCTTATCAGGAAATGACTTAGGACGACTGGCCAATATTGAAAAATTGCCACTTGTTGAAGGTTCTGTAATCAGTCATGCGAAAGACGAAGAATCCCAACATCTTTTGGCGAAGAAACTTCTGGCCGAAGGAAAAGTAGAAGAAGCTTGGCGAGTTTTACTTGGTTAGCTAAAGAGCTATACGGTTAATAGTTAATCGAATACCAAGACCGATAATCCTTAGCTAATAACTAATTCTTGTACAATACAGCCTTCACAGCCTTTACTGTTCGCTCCACATTTGGTAAAATGGCATCAATCAATGTTGGTGCGTAGGGCAGAGGTACATCAAGACTGTTGATCCGGTGGATGGGGGCGTCCAAATAGTCAAACGCATGTTTTTGTATATGGTAAGTGATCTCGGATGAGATAGCTGCCAATGGCCAAGCTTCTTCGATGATCACCAGTCTGTTGGTTTTCTTGACAGACTCTACAACTGTAGCATAATCAATCGGTCTTACCGAGCGAAGATCAATCACTTCAGCGGAAATGCCTTCTTTTTCCAGCTCTTGAGCAGCTGCAAGTGTTACTTTCATAATCTTGCCAAAAGAGACAAGGGTCACGTCTGTGCCACTTCTCTTAATATCGGCCTGGCCAATCGGGATTAGATATTCTTCGGCTGGGACTTCGCCTTTGTCGCCATACATTAATTCACTCTCCATGAAGATAACCGGATCGTTATCGCGAATAGCAGTCTTTAACAACCCCTTGGCATCATAAGGTGTATATGGCACTACCACTTTCAAGCCAGGAGTGTTGGCAAACCAGTTTTCAAAATTTTGAGAGTGCTGCGAACTTAACATACCCGCATTGCCGGTAGGCCCACGGAAAACAATGGGTACATTAAATTGCCCGCCAGACATAGAAAGCATTTTGGCTGCTGAGTTGATTACCTGGTCTATGGCTACCAAAGAGAAATTGAATGTCATAAACTCAATAATCGGGCGAATGCCATTCATTGCGGCTCCTACACCGATGCCGGCAAATCCGAGTTCAGAAATGGGTGTATCAATCACGCGGTCCGCTCCAAACTCGTCAAGCATCCCCTGGCTTACTTTATAAGCGCCATTGTATTCTGCAACTTCTTCACCCATTAGCAGCACTTTTGGATCTCTGCGCATTTCTTCATTCATCGCTTCGCGAAGTGCTTCCCTGAATTGAATTTCTCTCATGATGAAAATATTTTGTTAGCCGGCAATAGATGATTTCAAAGACCGTAAAAATAACACCCCGATCATCAATAAAAAAGCCCCGACTTGACTGTCGGGGCCTGCCAATTCCATTTATTAGGTATTATTTCAGAGCGTTGCGGAATGCATCGGTCGTATTGAACTTCGCAAACTCAAGATCAGTCAAGGCCTTTTCTTTCAAAGATGCATCAATTTTCACAGCGCTTGTAAGGTTGCTTACTACTGCATCACCGCTGCCATTGCGGGCGGCTGCAATAGCGGCACCGTAGTACGCAAGGGCGTAGTTGGCATTTTTAGCAATCGCTTCTGCAAATGAAGAGCCTGCATTACTATTGTCTTTGTTAAGCAATTGTGCCAAACCTTTGTTGAAGAGGTTAACATCGGTATTAGCTGCAGATGACGTAGAACGTACTGCATCGCTATATTTTGCTTTGTAGATTTCGCAAGCGCCTTTTACGCCATTGATACCTCGTGTTACATCGTTGTTAGCGCCATTCAAAGCTTTGGCAGCATAGTTGAATGATTTATAAGGATTGCCATTCAGTAAAGAAATGGAAGCCTCGTTTGCCAATACTTCGGGTGTTTCTTTCAATTTTGAAGCAATTTCCAACTGAGTTGTCGCCTTAGGAGTCAGGTCAGCAGCTTTGGCTGGGTTTTCAATGATCATTTGAATGTAGGTAGCAGCCAAGTTGTTGTTGGCATTCCAGTTGCTTCCTTTTTTAGTCGCTGCCTCATAAATAGCTGCTTTCTCATCCAATGAAGGAGTGAGAGTAGCAGAGTACATCAATTCTTCAAAGCTCAAAGCATCAGCACCTGCCTCGCCTTTAGTAATTTGCTTAGCAAGCACAGAGATCTCTGCGTCTGTCTTCTTAGCTTTTACGGTTAAGATTTCAGTTTTTGCTGCACGCAAACCAGGATAAACGTCTTTGAATACTTTGTTATAAGTCTTCAATTTCTTCAGGGCTTTTTCCTGATCTTCGAATGAGCCACCATTGTTGATGGCATTCAAATATTCTGATTTTTCGTCAGCTGAGATACCTTCGTAAGCTGCAAGGGCAGTTTTAAAACCAGCCCAGTCATCAACGATAGGTTTTAAAATAAATTTGATATCAGCGGCTACGCCTTGGTAGTCGTATTTCTTCATTTCATCGCGGTAGTACTTTTCAATTACGGTAGCACGCTCTTCAGAAAGTTTGCTGTTAATGCGTTCCAAACCTTCAGGTGAGTGAGTACCAGTGATTGTTACTGTTTTGGTAATATTTTTTGCGGCGATGAAAGCATCCAGTTGTTTGCCTTTATCGGCTGTGAGTTCAGTTTTGCGCAATACAGATTTTCCGCGTTCAAAATTGAAATCTGGGATTGTTACGGGAACAAGTTCTTCCTGATTGTTATAACCATGATCTGCGAAAGCTGCATAATAAGAATTTTGAACCAGCTTGGAGGTTGTGATAATACCCGTGCCGATAGCTAAGCGAGGTGTAGGCTTTGACTTAGGGCCTTTAGAGGCTACGCCTTGAATCTCGACTGTTCCATTGGTTTTGCCATAAGCGTCTTTGTAGGGAAATGAGAAAGATTTAGTTACTGGAGTTTGCTCAGTCTTATTATTTGGATAATCCTCAGCCTTGAATGGAATAGCCGGTAATGCCATGTCGTTCTCGCCGTACTTGTAGAAAGTGTTAAGGGTATAAACTGTTCCTTTCTTCAAGAGTTTTGCTGGTAAGTTGCCTGACAGATCAAAATTAACCGTGTCTTTATGAACTTCAAGAGGTTCGGGTTTTGATTGGATTTTCTGTTCTTTAGCTAACTTAATCATCTGAGGGAGGGTACATCCGGCAACGGCCATTGACCCGATGACTACAAGGGAGTAAACTATTTTTCTCATGGAATTTGGTTTAAAATCTATTTTTAGGAGTGGCAAATGTAATGTTTATAAGCATTTCTTTGCAATGTTAAACAAAAAAATAAGAAACGGACACGACCAATACGCCTCAGTCCTTCTTATATTTGTAGATTGAATTATAAGCCGATGAACGGCAGATATTTCAGATAAGTGACATGGGTTAAGTTTATCGGTAACGTTTGTTATGGGAATTGTGAAGCGGATACAGTTATTTTTTGAAGGCCATGCCTTTGGCGTATGTGCGTTCCTGGGTGAGAAGTTTGGCTTTGCTACTTCCTCGATCAGGTTATTCTTCATTTATGCATCTTTTTTGACATTGGGATCACCGGTGATTCTTTATCTGTCAATTGCCTTTATCCTAAACATCAGGGCGCATTTGCGAAAGCGTAATACTATCTGGGATTTCTAAAATTCAGATCTCTCGAGGATTTTCTTCCGAGCATGAAATAGTCGAATACGATAAGTCCCTGATAGGCTCCATTTGTACCAAAATTCTTAATTTGACTTGCCACCAGGGCACGCTTTTTTATTTCGTGCTTAAATCTTCGGAGGAAACTCAGATGAGCAATAATCACAGCTTTGGCGTGAATTCCGGACCCGGTAAAGAGGAAATGCAACGCGGCAGCCCAATCCAATAATACCCTTAGCGGGAATTTCCAAACCAGTGAAGAAATCCGCTGATGCTTGAGTAACAGGCTCAGGCCATTGCGAAAATTAAGGTACGTTTTACGAGGGTTGGAGGCTGATAACGTTCCTCCGCCTACATGATAAACTGTGCTCTTACCTTGGTAAAAGATTTTATGTCCCGCGCGCGTCAACTTCCAACACAGGTCGATCTCTTCCATGTGCGCAAAGAAGTCTTCATCAAGTCCGTGCATTTCATGAAAGCGATCAACTCTTACAAAAAGACAGGCGCCTGATGCCCAAAAAATCTTAACGGTATCGTTGTATTGTCCGTGATCTTCTTCAATAGAATCAAATAAGCGACCCCGGCAGAACGGATAGCCAAGAGTATCGATTTGTCCACCGCCTGCCCCTGCATATTCAAATTTGTTTTTCGCCCGATAGGAGAGGATTTTTGGTTGTGCCGCCGCAATTGTGATGTCGCTATCCATGAGATCAATTACAGGCTCAAGCCAGTTGGGTGTTACCTCCACGTCCGAATTGAGAAGAACATAATAGGTTGCCTGAATTTGTTTCAAGACGGTATTATACCCGCCACAGAAACCCTTATTCTCAGAAAGGCCAATCAGTCTTACTTGAGGGAATTCATTTTTTACGAAGTCAGCTGAACCATCGGTTGAGCCGTTGTCGGCAACTATGATTTCTGCTTCTTTGCTGTAATTCAAGATAGACGGCAGAAACTGCTGCAGGAAATTTTTCCCATTAAAATTGAGGATTACAACCGCTACTTTGGTCATCCCATCATGCTGCTAAGATCCATTCCCGGAATGTTTGGTAACAAACCCTCGGTAGATTTTTTTAATTGCTCACGGGCTTGCGTTTCGGCTTCGTCGCTGGCTTTGTTTACAGCTGCAATAACCAAATCCTGTATCAATACTTTGTCTTCAGCTTTTAAAATGGATGGATCAATATCAAGAGCAATCAATTGCCTTTTCCCATTGACAGTAGCCTTTACCATTCCTCCACCGGATTCGCCATTCACTTTTAATAATACCAGATTGTCTTGTGCTTCTTTTAGCCGGGCTTGAACCTCTTTCATTTTGCTCATCATTTTCATCATGTCAAACATGGCTTCTGTTTTTTTAAAGGACGTAAAATTAAGCGGAAAAGTTGGGTTAATGTGGCCCGATGAAAAGATCGTCCAAATCTTATAAGGAGGCTACTTACGGATCAAAATCACCGTACCGGCCTTTTTGAAAGAGCTGCCGTTGAGGTCGGTTCCCTGGGCAGTCCAGACATAGGTTGCATCGGGCATGTTAATACCATCGCGCCGGCCATCCCAAGGTTCATTTTTATCGGAGAAGAAAACAAGTGATCCCCATCGATCGAAAACCTGCAATTCCAGCTTTGAGATGTAATGCCCTTTCACGGTAAATGTTCTATTAACCACAGCAACTTTACTATCAGGATTGAATGCTGTGGGATAGAAAAGGTTTACGCCTTTCACCACTTTGATTTCATTAGAAATAGAAACGGAGACTCCCGCCTGATTAGCATTAGCAGTAATTTTATACAAGACTACCTGGTTAACAGCATCGACCTGAGTGTCGGTGTAGGTCGTGTCGGTACCCGCGTTTATAGTTTGCAGGAGCTGTCCTTGCTGATTGAATTTTTGAATAGTGTAGCTTTTTACGCCAGCGGCCCATCCTTTGTATTGAGACCAGTGCAAGATTACTTCGTTAGTGTCATCCGCACTTCCATTCAAAATGATAGGGCATGAGGCAAGACCTTGCACGCTGGCATTGTCGCAATTATCGGTGTAACTGATTTTGTAACAATAACCTTCTGAATACGTGGCATCGGTGTATAGTTTCGTGGGTACTGCCTTTTGTAATACGTATGCCCCCCCATTTTGCGAGCGGAAAACATTGTAGCTCGTGGTGGCGAAGGCGGGGTCTTGAAGCCAGGCAAGATCGACCTGAGCGCTGCTTACAATTGCGCTTGTGTTGTTGATTGGCGTTGGTGTATCGATCAGGAAGGAGGTAACACATTTTTGCAATGACGTGCTCGTCGCGCCACCGGGATACTTGCTAATTAATTGATAGCAGTACTCAGTTTTACAAACGATGGCAGCATCATTGTAATTTGTTGCTGTTCCGGCAACGCTGGTAAGGTTAGTGTTATTCCTTGTGATTTGAATAGTCGAAATTCCCATACTTGCAGTTTGCCACGATAACTGATCTACGCCACTCGCTTTGGCTAAAGAAAATTCGTGACTGCAAACCGGCGAGGAGTAAGTGTCGGTGTTCGCGCAGGGATCGTACGAACTAAGTTCAAAACAATAGTAATTTTTGTTAAGCGTCAGATTGGGTATGGTTAGTGAGTTGGCAGCATACAAGGTTTGGTACTGCTGAAAGTTGCTTGCATTGTTGTAGGCAATGTTGGCGTGGTATTCGATATTTGTTTGTGGCGTAAACCCCAGTTGTAAACTGACCGTATCGACAGCTAATAAAGTACTGATGGAAGGTATGGGTAATGCAGTCAATGCTTTGAAGGGTTGCACATTCGCATTGCAATTATTGGCAGCGTTAAGCTTCTTCCCTTTCACACTAATGTTGTAGTTGCCTGCCGCACCGTAACTGAACATGGCTATTTGATTATTTCCCGAAGGGATGGAAGTATCTATCGTTCCATCATCATTGAAATCAATAGCATACGAATCGTAAAAACTATCTGTGATTTTAATCTCGACCTTATCGCCGGCACAAGTAAAAATTTCGAAAGGCGGTGGCGTGTTGGGGTCAACTGTAATGGTGATGTCATCGGCACCTATACTTTGATAGAGTACGGATAATTTATACGTACCCGCAGTGGTATATGTAAACTGAATTACATTTTGGCAGCTTGCATTAGGCGGGCAACTACCGGTGCCGTCAAAGTTCATAATGCAAGGTGTGCCTGCTGTGCACCCAGCATTGCCGGGAAAGCTTGTGCTGGTGATGTTGACAGTTAAAGGTGCGCATCCGCGAATTTGATCCACCTTAAAACGGCCGAGTCTGCTCGTGTAGGGTTGTGCTTTGCTGATAAATGCAAAGGCAAGAAAACCAATGAAAAGAAAAGCCTTCCTCACACTTCTATATTAAACTCTTTCAGAAATTTTTCTGCTCCTATCAAGTCATCGTGCAGTAAACGGTCGCTTTCTATAAACGAAACTTGTGTGCGAAAAGTATCAATGAATTTCTCTAACACAGGCGAAGTCTTTAGCGGCTTACGAAATTGCAGAGCCTGTGCGGCCGTCATTAATTCGATGGCAAGAATCGAATAAATATTATTTACGACACGATAAGCCTTGGTGGCAGCATTAGCACCCATACTCACATGATCTTCCTGTCCATTACTTGACACAATTGAATCGACCGATGCAGGCGTGCAGAGTTGTTTGTTCTGGCTCACGAGTGAAGCGGCTGTGTATTGTGGTATCATCAATCCCGAATTGATACCCGGATTAGCTACAAGGTAATTCGGCAGGTCGCGGGCACCTGAAATTAACTGATACGTTCTGCGTTCTGAGATACTACCGATTTCCGCCATTGCGATCGCCAGAAAATCCAGTGCTAACGCTAATGGTTGTCCGTGGAAATTTCCGGCTGAAATGATTTTATCCTCTTCTGAAAAAACATTAGGATTGTCAGTTACACTATTGATTTCAGTTAGAAAAGTTTGTGTAGCAAACTGAACGGCATCGTCACTCGCACCATGCACTTGAGGTATGCACCGGAACGAGTATGGATCTTGCACATGCTTTTTGTTTTGTATAATGATCTCGCTTCCGGTCAATAGTCTTTTTATTTCGGCCGCAACTTTTATCTGCCCTCGATGTGGGCGAATCCGGTGCACGTTTTCATCAAACGGCTCTATACGTCCATCAAATCCATCAAGCGAAAGCGCAGCAATAATGTTAGCCAATTTTAGTAACCGCTGTGAGTGAATAAGACACCAAACTCCGTAGCTACTCATGAACTGCGTACCGTTCAGCAATGCCAAACCTTCCTTTGATTTGAGATGGAGTTTTTCCCATCCCATTTGTTTCAAAACTTCGGCACTTGTATAATTCTTATTTTGAAAATGAACTTCTCCCATGCCGATTAATGGCAACGATAAATGCGCTAACGGAGCAAGATCACCGGAAGCACCCAGCGAGCCCATCTCATAAACACGAGGCAAAATATTCTTATTGAACATGGATACCAGTCGCTCCACAGTTTCAGTCTGCACACCCGAATATCCATAAGCTAAAGATTGAATTTTCAAAAAGAGCATGAGCTTCACGATTTCCTGAGGACTTTCCGGGCCCATGCCGCACGCATGCGACAGCACTAGATTCTCCTGAAGTTTTTCTAACTGATCTTTGGGGATGTTTTTATTGTACAATGAACCGAAGCCCGTATTGATTCCATAAATCGGTTCGCTGGAAGCGGCTAATTTCCTATCAAGGTATTCGCGTGAGCGCTTGATTTTATTTTTGGATTCGTCTGAAAGTACTAGTTGCGCGTCGGACTGCAAGGTTTTTTGCAGATCAGAAAAGGAAATATTTTGAGGGCTGATGGTGTGTGAGTAGCTCAAAGGTCAATAAGTTTTGATCAAAGTTATTTGTACAACTGCATGGCTGTTACCAACTCCGGAAAAGATAACGTCAACTGGTTTCCGGTTTCCATTTTTTTCAGGGTTACGGTCTCCGTCCTTATTTCTTCAGAACCGATGACAACCACGAAGGGGATCTTTTTCTTGTCGGCGTACTCCAGTTGCTTTTTCACTTTGGCAGGCTCGGGATAAACCTCACAAGAGATTTCATTTTCACGCAGCCCTTGCACGATTTTGAGACTGTGTCGAAAACTTTGTTCATCCAAATGTGCCACCAAAACTGTAGATGAAGCACGTGCGTCTTTTGGGAAGATATTGAGTTCTTCCATGGCGTCATACAGCCTGTCAATACCAAAAGAGAAACCAACGCCAGAGCTTTTTTCTTTAGCATCAAATACAGCGGTAAGGTTATCGTAGCGACCGCCTCCACTCACGCTGCCGATGGATACGTTACCAATTTTCACTTCAAAGATGCAACCTGTGTAATAGCTAAGTCCTCGGGCAAGTGCAACATCAAACTCTACGTGATCATCGGTAGCTCCAAAGCCTGCTAACAAGGAAAGTACTTCGGTGAGATCGCTTAGTCCCTTTTTTCCTTTTTCGGATGATGTAAATTTTTGACCAAGGAAGTCAATTTTCTGCTTTGTGTTTCCTTTGAAGTTCAAGGTTTCAAAAAGCGATGAGAGGTCTCCGTCAAATCCTCTGGCGCGCAATTCTTCTTTCACTTTCTCTTCACCGATTTTATCAAGCTTGTCGATGGCGACAAAGAGCGAGCCTTCTTTGGCGGAAGCATTGAGAATTTCGGCAAGGCCGGATAATATCCCGCGGTGATTAATCTTGACTATATAATCGTTAATACCCAAAATTTTGAAAGCATCTTTGATCATCAGTATGATCTCGGCTTCACACACTAATGAATCTGTGCCCACCACATCGGCATCGCATTGGTAGAATTCGCGGTAGCGCCCTTTTTGAGGACGATCAGCACGCCAGACTGGTTGTATCTGATAACGCTTAAATGGAAATGTGATCTCATGACGGTTAGTTACAACATATCGGGCAAAAGGAACGGTGAGGTCATAACGCAGGCCTTTTTCGGAAATATCGTTTGTGATAAGTCTTGAATCTTTCGTGGCGAGTTTTACTGAATCGACATCCTTAAGGTAATCTCCAGAATTCAATATTTTAAATAGTAGCTGATCGCCTTCTTCACCATATTTCCCTGTAAGGGTTGATAAATTCTCCATAGCCGGGGTTTCCAAAGGTTGGAACCCATAGCGCTGAAATACTTTTCGTATCGAATCAAAAATAAATTGCCGCTTGGCCATTTGAGCCGGGCCAAAGTCGCGGGTGCCTTTTGGCAGAGAAACTTTTTCCATGTCACAAAACTAATTACTATTTGCAGATTACATCCTACCGAAACCCGATTGCACGAGAATTTGAATTGTTGTACACTCGCGCCAAAATTAAAACTATCATCATGAAAAAAATCTTTGGAAGTGCTTGTCTGATTTGTGCATTATTACTTTTGTCAACGGCCGGGTTTGCCCAGTATAAAAAGGGCGACAATCTTTTGAATTTCGGCGTTGGATTGAATTCATATTACAGCGGAGGTATTCCTGTCAGCGGTATTTTTGAAACAGGCGTGACTAAAGACATCAGTGTAGGTGGAGGCGTTGATTATCTGTCGTACCATTATGGATTTATTGGCTACAACTATAGTTTTTCGGCATTATACATTGCTGCCCGTGGTTCGTACCATTTCAACGAGCTTTTGAATCTGAATACCAACAAGGTTGACGTTTACGGCGGGCTCAGTTTGGGCTACCGGTCTTTTTCGTGGAGTAATTACAATGGCCAAAATGTTGGCAATGCATATGGCAGTGGCCTTTTCCTAGGCATCCATGTTGGCACTCGTTATTATTTTAGCCCGAAAGTTGGTGGGTTTCTGGAGTTGGGAGCGCTCGGGTCTACTAATGCGCGCTTAGGCCTTGCCTTCAAGTTTTAGGGCTTTTGATGGCGGCAACCGCTTGGAATAACGAGAATAACCCTTATTTTTGCGGCTCGATAAAATATTAAAGCCATGTCAGTTACCCGTTTGAAAAGAAAAAACCGCAAAGACAGAGCCAAAGCTGCTCGCAGAAGGACAAGCCTTAAAGTTCAAAACTTCAAGCCTGTGGCCAAAGCGGTAGATATTGAAAAAATCAAAGAAGAATTCAAAGCGAAGAAATAATTCATTTCAATTTCAAAATGAGCCAATAGGTATTCCCTGTTGGCTTTTTTGTTTCCAGCCAGTCGGCTAATGGTCAAGGGTTCACAATTTGGCCACGTTTACCCAGTTCAATGACCTCCATTTTCTTGATTTCCTTTTTTAAAATTTCAAACCGGACTAAGGTTTTTACTAAGTGAAATCCATGGTTCCCCGCCGCCCCCGGATTAAGATAAAGCATGTTGTTGTAATTAGGGTCTTTCTTTACACGTAGAATGTGTGAATGGCCACAAATAAAAATGTCGGGGATTTTCCCTTTTAAGATCTTTTTCACCCTTGGATTATAATTAGGTGGGGCTCCGCCAATATGCGTCATCCAAACAGATAGCCCTTCACAATCAAACCAAAGGTCTTCGGCATAGCGGGCCTGCATAACATTGTCGTCAATGTTACCAAAGACAGCCCTAAATGGTTTGAATTTTTCCAGTTCATCGGCAACCTGGCTTTCCCCAATATCTCCGGCATGCCATATTTCGTCAACGTCTTTGAAATACTCAAAGACTTTTGGGTCGAGAACCCCGTGCGTGTCTGATATGAGGCCGATAACCATGTCTTCACTTCCTGTTTGTAAAACAAAGAAGGAGATCATTAATTACATTTGGAAATACTTAATGGCAAATGCATAGCAATTCCTTCAAGGAAAGACTTTGGCCCGTAACTATTCTGCTGATTTCAGTTTTGTTGTATCAATGTTCCCCAAGGCAACTTCCCGATTCTCATTTTGCTGCCTGCTATCCGAATCATCCATACGACACGGTTTCTTACCAATGGAATGATCCGCCCGATTCACTCATCAAGTTGCTATCAAAGAAATATACCAACTATGGTTTGATGGTGGCAAACTCCGCAGACTTGCTTATTCCGCTTTGTGACTATGAACATGAAAAGATGCGATTACAGGATGACCCAAGCGCCTTGCAACGGGTTAAGGTTCTCGAGAAGAAGGAACGGATAGTGAATCGTATCAGCTTGTTTAGAGCGCAGGTAGCCGGTGTGGCTGCTGAATTGGATTGCGAGGGCGAGCGTGCCGACCAATTGAGTACATATCTTTCTAAAATGGAGAGCACTCAAACCAAAAACCTTACTGTGGCCTCTATTGTCTCCGGTGCTGTTGGCGGGGTTGCTGCCGCGCTTCTTTCCGGAAACCAATCAAAGGATGCAGCCATTGCAGGTGGTATTGGAAGTGCGGTATTGGGATTGATTTCGCTGTCATCCAATAAGAAAATCACTTTCAAACACCCCCGCAACCTGCTTCGCGATGTGTGGTTTATCCCGCTGCGATCTAAAAATTATCCGCCAATGGTATGGAATATGTTGTCGCGTACCATGTTTAGCAACAGCGGAGAATTCTCAGTGGCGTATTATGCCAGAAAAAGCTGGCAGAGCTATTGGGAATTAAAGCCTTCCGATAAAAAGTCGGCCAAGAAAGTCAAGTTGCTAATGAGTGAGGGAGGTTCGTACTCAGCAAATGAATTGAAACTAAGGGCGAACATGATTAATCAATTGCAAGCAGCGGTAAAATTGATTGACGAGGATGTTCAGGGACTGCTTTCCGAAATTTCTTCAGAGAAATAGGTTAAGCGCTAAAATCCCTTAGATCTGACTCTTCCGATAATGTAAAAGTAGTTTTGTCTTTGAAGGGAAGCATCTATATTTATAGACATTCAAAAAAGAAATGCTATGAAACGCAGGCAATTTATTCAAACCAGTGCGATGGCGGCAGCAGCCTTGGCACTCCCTTCTTTTTCATTTATTGAACCCCGAAGGAAAATCGGTCTTCAGTTGTACACCTTGCGGGATGTGATTTTTAAAGATGTAAATGGAGTTTTGAAACAAGTTGCCGATTTTGGTTATCAGGAATTAGAAGCCTTTAGTTACAACGACGGGAAGGTGTTTGGCAAACCCGTTGCCGAAGTTGCCAAGATGGTTAGCGATTTGGGAATGAAAATGCCGAGCGGCCATTATAGCACAGGGAGAATAAACCAGCCCAATAAGCCCGCTTCTGTCGGGACCCTTGTGAACGAATGGGAGAAAGCTGTTAGTGATGCAAAAATATTGGGGCAGGAAAATATGGTGATAGGGTACCTTGTGCCGGATGAACGAAAAACAATTGATGACTATAAACAGGTATGCGAGCTGCTTAACAAAAATGCCGAGATATGTAAGAAATATGGCATTCGTATCGGGTATCACAATCACGACTTTGAATTTATGCCAATCAATGGTCAGGTTCCTTATGACCTTATGTTGAAAGAGTTAGATCCTAAGTTGGTAAGTATGGAATTGGATCTTTACTGGACCACCTTTGCTAACCACGATCCGCTTAAGTTATTCGCTGAGCACCCCGGCCGTTTTGAGCAATGGCATGTAAAGGACATGAGAAAGGACGATCGTAAGCTAAATGCCGATGTCGGTACCGGCACCATAGATTTCAAGGCAATTTTTGCCAAAGCAAAGGAAGCAGGCTTTAAACATTTCTATATCGAACACGATACTTTTCCTGGCTCCTCACTGGAAAGCGCTAAGGCTGACGCGCAGAACATTAAGTCAATTATTGGTTAGCTAACGGGTTGAAATAGCTCTTAATAACTGTATTTGATTGCCTTCGCAATCGATTGAAATCATTTTTTTATCTTTGCAGTCCTAATCGAATAATTATGACTGAAACAATTAACCAGACGGCTACTTACCCGATTCATCACACTGTGCTGAAAAACTGGGTTCACCAAATTGCTGACTTGTGTAAGCCTGATCATATCCATTGGTGCGATGGCTCGCAAGATGAGTACAACGAGATGTGCGAGCGATTGGTGAGGAAGGGTACATTCATCAAACTCAATGAAGAAAAAAGGCCGAACAGTTATGCTTGTTTTTCCGACCCCAGTGATGTAGCAAGGGTAGAAGATCGCACGTTTATTTGTAGTCGTAAGAAAGAAGATGCCGGGCCCACCAACAATTGGGTTGACCCTAAAGAAATGAAGCAGACGTTGAGCAAATTGCTCGATGGCTGTATGCAAGGCCGTACCATGTATGTGATTCCATTCAGCATGGGGCCGATTGGTTCAGATATTGCCCACATCGGTATTGAGATTACCGATTCGGAATACGTGGTTGCCAATATGCACCTGATGACACGAGTTGGCAATAAAGTGATTGATGCGCTGGGCGCGAAAGGCGAATTTGTGAAGTGTGTTCACACCAATGGTGCCCCGCTATTGCCAGGCCAAGCCGATACCAAATGGCCATGCAATCCTACAACCAAATACATTGTTCATTATCCTGAGGAGCGATCAATCGTTTCTTATGGATCTGGCTATGGTGGCAACGCGCTCCTTGGAAAGAAATGTTTTGCATTGCGAATAGCCACAGTAATGGCTCAGGAAGAGGGCTGGCTGGCAGAACATATGCTTATTCTGGGTGTTGAAAGTCCTGATAAAGAAAAGACCTATGTAGCCGCTGCATTTCCCAGCGCTTGTGGCAAGACCAATTTTGCCATGCTGATTCCACCCAAAGAAATTGACGGCTGGAAGGTGACGACTGTTGGCGATGATATTGCGTGGATCAAACCAGGAAAAGACGGTAAGCTATACGCCATCAATCCGGAGTTCGGTTATTTCGGAGTTGCTCCCGGTACCAATAATAAGAGCAATCCTAATGCGATGAAAACGATCGCTAAGAATACGATTTTCACGAATGTGGCGATAACTGATGATGGCGATGTGTGGTGGGAAGGAATGACAAAAGAAGCGCCTAAAAACCTGACAGATTGGAGAGGACATCGGTGGGATCCGGCGGCTGGCAAACCAGCGGCACATCCAAACGCCCGCTTCACGGCTCCGGCATCTCAATGTCCGAGCATTGACAGTGAGTGGGAGAATCCTAATGGTGTGCCGATAAGTGCTTTTATTTTTGGAGGAAGACGAAGCAATACAATCCCATTGATCTATCAGGCCCATAACTGGAATTACGGTGTATATCTGGCAGCAACGATGGGATCTGAAATGACCGCTGCGGCTTTTGGTGAAATAGGCAAAGTGCGACGCGATCCGTTTGCCATGTTGCCTTTCTGCGGATACCACATGGGCGACTATTTTAATCACTGGTTGCAATTTGGACGCGACATTCCAAATCCGCCCCGAATCTTTGGCGTGAACTGGTTTCGCAAAGATGAAAATGGAAATTTTTTGTGGCCAGGCTTTGGTGATAATATGCGTGTACTTCGGTGGATTGTAGAAAAAGTGAGGGGTAAATCAAATGCTGTTGAGAGCCCTATCGGCTGGATGCCGCATTTTGAAGATATTGATTGGTCTGGCCTCGACTTTACAAAGCAGCAATTTGATCAGATCATGCACATCGACCGGGAGCAATGGAAGACTGAACTGCACTCGCACGCCGAGCTTTTCGGCCGGATGTATGATAAGCTGCCTAAGGAATTCATTTTCATGCGTGAGTTACTGCTTTCCAGTCTATGGCGTTCTCCTGAAAAATGGAGTGTTGAGCCTGAAGTAGATTAACCTAAAATTGGATGGATTATACAAATCTTTGAAAGCCACCCGGTGGCTTTCTTTTTTTGACCATTTATAACAACTCGTTTAATCTGTGCGTTGATTTAGTATTTTTGCGCCAAAATAAATTGATATGAAGATTCTGAAGAGTGTAGCGGTGATTGGTTTTATATTCGGGATGTCTCATCTTGGGTTAGCCCAAAAAATTGAACTTGGAGTAAAAGCCGGAGCGAACTTTAACGGTCTAAACCTTAGTTCTGGCGGAAAGTTAGTAACGACAAGATATAACACCCGCGTCGGGTTTCATCTTGGCGGCTATATGTCGATAAGGATTAAAAGTCTGGCGCTTCAGCCTGAGCTTATTTTTTCACAGCAAGGACAAAATTTTACAACCCCCTATTGGTCAAACCTCAGCACCACACTTAACTATATTAACCTTCCGGTGATCTTTAAATATCATCCTACCAACTGGCTGAACTTACAAGTAGGGCCGCAACTGGGTTATTTGATCAGTTCAAAGGGAGATGTCTTGTCTACCGTTGGAAACCCTCCAACGCTGGGACTAGCTGCCTCAGGAAAAAACTTAAAAGATTATACCAACCCTCTCGATTTCTCGATCGCTTTTGGAATGGGAATTGATTTGCCTTTAGGATTGAGCCTTACAGCACGCTACAACATGGGTGTTACAAATGTCAATAAGTACTGGGGTAGCACAAATTTGCCTCCGGGAAACATAACACCTTCCTTCAGCACAGCCAATACCCAAAACCAGGTATTTCAATTATCCCTTGGGTATAAGTTGAGGTCGTTCGGAAAATAATTTTCATTACTGAGAAGAGCCTGAGCTGGTGGTTTTTATTAGCTTCAATCATGCTTTTGAATATTCCTGAACGAATTGAAACCGAAAGACTGTGGCTTATAAAATTCAGTTTTCAGGATGCTGAGGAAATTTTTTACAGCTATGCGAGTAAGCCAGCAGCTACAAAATATATGGCTTGGCCAACCCACCAAAGCATTAAGGATACCCATGATTTTTTGAGCTATGCTGTTCATGGTTGGCAAAAAGGAACCGATTACTCTTTTGGAATCCGAATGAAAAACCCAAACCGGTTGATTGGGAGTTGTGGTTTGATGAATGACGGTGGGAGGATTCAATTCGGGTACATTCTAAGCCCACAGCACTGGGGCAAGGGCTACGCAACAGAAGCTACAACGGCGATGCTTGATCAAGTTAAATCCAATACGGAGATATATCGCATTCATACTTTTGTAGATGTTGAGAATACGGCTTCGGCTAACGTACTGAAAAAATGTGGATTGATAGAAGAGGCTTTGTTAGAGAAATGGTTTCGGTTTCCTAATCAGGATAGTCAGCCTAAAGATTGCCGCCACTTTCGGCTGCCGTTGACTAATAGCTGGTAGCTAATTTGCTCCTTTTTCGGCTATAGCCAAAGTAAATGCTTAAGCCCAAGGCCATCCAAATAAAAAATACCATCCAGCTTCTTGCCGGAATTTCGATCATCAGGTACAAGCAAAACAACATACCCATAACTGGAATAAAGGAGAGCTTTCGTAAAAAGGTAAGCACTGTAATTACTACAGCAGTAAGCAGGAAAATCAAAAACAAGACCTCCTGATGTGACTCGTGGCTGATATTGTAAAATGCGTCGGTTATTCGGGTGGAGTAACCATAAATAAAAACCAGCAACAGGAGAGGTACAATCCATTGCCCGTTAATGTGCGGCATGTGAAAAGATTTATCGCCCGCTGCTTTTTGTCTTCGCGGCAGATTCATTACACCTGCGCACACCAGCACGAAGGCGAATAATGTCCCAATGCTGCATAAATCTGTTACTATAGAAATATCTACAAACAATGCCGGAATAGCCACGGCAAATCCGGTTACGACAGTTGCAAATGAAGGTGTATGAAATTTTGGATGAATGGTGGCGAATTTGCGAGGCAATAACCCGTCACGACTCATACTCATCCATATCCGGGGTTGCCCAATCTGGAAAACAAGCATCACACTGGTGGCAGCCACTACTGCGCTTACAGAAATGATGTAGCCAACTTTCTGCAAATGGATTTTGTCAAACACATAAGCCAAAGGATCGGCCACTCCTTTGAACTCTGAATAATTGACCATACCTGTGATAACCAATGTAACTATCACGTAAATCAACGTGCAAATGAGCAGTGAGTAGATCATTCCCTTTGGCAGATCACGCTGCGGGTTAGCGCACTCTTCGGCTGTTGTGGAGATGGCATCGAAACCGATGTAAGCAAAGAAGATGGCAGACACGCCTTGTAAAACTCCGGTGAAGCCATTGGGCATGAAAGGCGTCCAATTATCTGTTGTTATATAAAATGCACCTATAGCCACTACAAAAGCCAGTACTACCAACTTGAGCGCTACCATAAAGTTTGCGCTTTTCTTGCTCTCCCTCATGCCGATATAGGCGAGAATAGTGATCAGGATTACAATGGTAAATGCGGGGACGTTTATTATTAACCGATAGCCGCCAATCATGGGTGCTGTTGCCCACGCCAATCCTTCAGTTGTTTTTCCCTGAGTGACGGCTGCATCATAAAGCATGTGTGCCGTCTTTGGGTCTGTGATGAGCCAACCGGGTAAGTGGAGATGAATTCCTTCCAGCAAGTTGACAAAATAGCTGCTCCACGAAATGGATACCACGACATTGCCTATTGCATACTCCAAAATCAAAGCCCAACCTATCACCCATGCCGCAATCTCTCCGATGGTCACGTACGAATAGGTGTAGGCGCTCCCTGCTACAGGCACCCGCGAAGCGAATTCTGCATAACAGAGCGCCGTAAATCCGCAGGCGACAGTGATAATCAAAAACAGAAATACAACGCCCGGCCCGCCTGAGTAAGCAGCCTGACCAATAGTAGAGAAAATGCCGGCTCCTATTACAGCAGCAATGCCCATGGAGGTAAGATCGCGAACACCCAAAACCTTTCGCAGCTCAGCACTTTCATGCCCGTGAGCATCACGCGAGTGCGCGTCCTTTAAAATTGCTGTCAATGATTTTTTCCTAAGAAGGGAACGGAGCATTAGAATGATTTTCAGGCGACAAAATAGCGAAAATTATCTCCTGAAAAGGTGCAAGTTGAAATTTGAAGCCGTTATCCCGACTTTGGCTACAGTCCTAAACTTTCTCTACCAATTCTTTTATTGTGTTGAGTACCATTGCCCAGTTTTTTTCAGAATGTTCACGCGCCTCTTCCGATTTGCAGTTGTCTTGCGTGAGCGTAAATTTAGTTTTTCCGTTCCCTTCTGTGAGATTGTAAGTGACAACTTGATAATTCTCTGGTTTGTCTTCATGGCCGGAAAAATTGCTCCAGTAATTATACCTCAGCGTCTTTTCCTTGTCAATTTGAAGGATGGTCCCTTTGTCTTCATAGGGTTTGCCTTCCCAAACACCGGTGAATTTAATCGGGCTACCGACTTTCCAGTCGGAGATGGCATCTGTTCCGAACAGATATTTTTTGATCTGAACCGGATTGATGAGAGCATCCCACACTTTGCTTTTGGGTGCGTTGATTTCGATTGATGCCGTGCAAATAATGTTGGTCATGTTAATTGGTTTTAGATTTTAGTTCTCCTTCGTATTTATAAATCATAGATATGTAGCCTTCGTTTGGCGTAGACCGCATCAAGCTGAAATGTTGTCGTTGCTCAATGTTCTGAAAGAGTGGTTTGCCCTTGCCCAATAAAACAGGGACAAGGCCGAGCCACAATTCATCTACCAGTCCTGCATTGATAAGCGTGGTGGCCAGATTTGCCCCTCCGAAGAACCAGATGTCTTTTCCGCTCTCTTTTTTAATGCTGACTACTTTATTTACAACGTCACCACCGATCAAGTGAATATTATCACCTTCTATTTTCTTAAGTGAATTGGAAAAGACGTAGTACTTCTTTCCTGGAAAGGCAGTAATGCCCATCAATTCAAAGCTTTTACGACCAAAAAAGAGAGTATCGATCCGTTCAAGGAAAGCACCCATTTCTGTTTGAGAAGGTGGCGGGCACCAATCGAACTCTCCGTTGGCTCCTTCAATGAAACCATCTAAGCTTATGGCAACCCCAAGAATAACTTTTCTCATCGTCAAGTTTAATTTTCCAGTTCAGCACAGCTAAATCCGTAATTAGTTAGCAATTGAATAGCAGCTTTAGGGCTTGCTGTAGGTGAGACGATCCGAAGGATTTTATCGCAATCATCCAACGCAAAATTCCATCGGCCCTTGCCGGCAAAAGAGTCGAGCAGCGGCTTGAGTCTTTTTACACTTTCAGGTGATTCCACCGAGGTTTTAAAAACAAGTACTTCCATTTTTAAATCGAAAAAATGATGAACATAGCTACTGCAGCTACCACGATGCCCGCTAGTAGTAAAGGCCATTTGAAATTCAATGTGTTATCTGATTCCAATTTGAATTTCGGTTACGTTAGCTTCCGGATGAATGAAGTCGGCATTAATGTAAAGTTCCCGGTTGACCGCCACGGACTGTAGTTTATTCTCAGAGATGAAATTCATCGCCTTGGCATACGTACTTAGCATATCAAGCCAGCCACCCTCATGGATCACCGAAACGCATTTAAAAGGCTCGGTGCGTTTGAAGTGAAATTTGCCATCGTAATCGTTGACAACTGTCGCTACCGGCAAGGCAACTTCAAGCGTAAAACTTTGGGTTTCATCGCCGGTGAATCCAAAGTAGTGCCAGTGAATCGGGCCGGTAGGGTGGATGTCAAGCTTAACGGATTCTTTGAAAAGCTTCTTGGCTACGGGCACAAAACCCGCCAGTTCATTCACTTTAGTTTCTGTTCTGAAGAAAAGAAAATTGACGGGCTTGACTTCTTTGATCTGCATATCTTAAATTTTATGCTAATCAACGACCGACACATGACAGCCCTATGGCAACAGAAAAAATCTGTTTCGAGATTTTTTTGAAAACTGTGACAACCCTATGTCAACAGAAGCGCTATTTTATCGGGCGGACACCAAATTTTTGGAATGGTAATGAGAATATAGGCTTTCGGTGACCTCTCTCATTTTGAACTTTAATTCTTCTGGTTCATTGACTTCTACGGCAGAGCCGAACATCAAAAGCCATTGGGCAATATAGTCGATACTGTCAACCATAAACTCCGACCGGATCTGAGTTCCCAAGTCTTGTTGGGAAACACTGCCATAAAGGGGCCTGCCTTTGAGAGCTGATTTCTCAAATGTGGCTACTACGCGAACAAGATTCTGATCGGATTGATACATTGTTTGAAAATACTCCTGGAGAGAAATCACGCTGCGAGCATCAAAATTTACACCCGTGTTCGCCATTGATTTGATTCTGTCGGCCCTGAAATTGCGATAGCCATTTCGAAGCCTGCACCAGCCGATCAGGTGCCAGGACATGCTGTAATAGAATATCCCAATCGGCTCTACATCCCGCTGAGTAACCTCCTCTTCGCGGCTGCTATAATCGATTTTCAATACTTGTCGTTTAGCAAGTGCACGCTGAATTTCTGTCATAAAATGATCGGGAAAATCCTTTTGTTCCCGGTGCTCATACCGTGAACGCAAAAAGACTTCAATATGCGAGTCTAAATTTTCGAGGTGGTCTTTTTCAGTTTCGCTCAGCACTGACTTTATTTTATAGAGAGCAGATTCAAACGCTGTCCTCACAGATTTGTCGGCCATTTTATCTACCAGTTTTCCCGCCAGCAGCATGGAGTTGGCTTCGTCTTGTGTGAACATCACCGGAGGAAGATGAAACCCGTCGACTATGAAATAGCCTTTCCCGGCTTCTGAGCCAATCGGCACACCGGCCTCCATCAGTGCTTTCACGTCGCGATAGACAGTGCGCAAACTAATCTCAAAGCGATCAGAAATTTCTTCCGCCTTTACAACGCGCTTGGTTTGCAAGTGAATAAGAATGGCTGTAAGGCGATCGATGCGGTTCATACATCGAAGGTACGAGTTTGAGCACTTACTCTAAATAGCCATAAAAAGAAAAAATAAGTGTTCTATTTCTTCATCTCAATTTTCCCTTTCAGTTTTTCACCACCACCTATTTCAACTACCGATGAGCCATAAACCTTAATTGTCGACTTTATAAAATCCTCTTCGTTGGCTTTATAAATGTTATCGACATATTTCTGTGGGTTGCGATCAATGTATGGAAACCAGGTGCTGTGAATCTGAACCATCACACGGTGGCCTTTTTTGAATGTATGCAAGATGTCTTGTAAGGCAAAGTTTACATCAGTGATTTGGTTAGGGGTAAATGGTTCTGGTTTTTCAAAGCTGTTGCGAAACCTTCCGCGGAAAACTTCATGGCGCACCAGTTGCTGATAGCCCGCCATTACAATATTGGCAGGGTTGTGCTTAGTATCGTTGGGTGTGTCGCCGGGATAGACGTCTATCAACTTCACTATAAAATCAGCATCGGTACCAGTCATGGATACTTTCAATTTGGCCGCGATTTCACCAGCCAATGTGATATCATCGGTGAGCGGATCTGTTTCAAAGGTGATTACGTCTGGCCTGCGAGAAGCTGCACGTTGATCATCTGTCATAAATCTGCGAGGTGTGAATACTAATCCTTCCGTTTGTGACGTGTAGGGCACAGGCTTGGCGGGGTCGCTGGTGTAATCAAAGACAGCTTCCGTATTCAATGGATTGTTAATGGAGAGCTTTCCCTTCTCACCAAAGTACAATTTCACAGGTGGAATTTCTTTGGGCGGCCATTCGGCAAATTGTTTCCACGTCTTCAGCCCACAGTCAAACATATAGGCTTCTGGCAGCGGTGGTTGAGATCCTTCTTTTAAAATTGAATTGAAAAACTTGCGCTCGATTTCGCGCTGGTAAAAGGTGGAGATACTGTCACCGAAATAAATATGATTCACTTGCTGAAAACCATTTTCACGAGCCCAGTCGCCATGGCTCCAAGGCCCCATTACAATAGTGTTATAAGTGCCCGGGCTTGAGCTTTCTATTTTCTTGTATATGTTAAGGGGCCCGAAAAGATCTTCGGCATCATACCAGCCGCCTACCGCCATAACTGCATGCTTTACATTGGTGAGGTGGGGAAGCAAACTTCGCTGTTGCCAAAACTCATCATAATTAGGATGGTCGATGATCTGCTGCCAGAAGAAGTTGTCGTTGTGATATTTAGCAGTAGCATTTTTTAATGGTCCGATGTCAAGGTTGAATTCGTAGCCATCTTTTGGAGGATTTCCATAGAACCGTTTGATCTTGTCGTCGTACCAGCTCTTGCTGGTTGGCTTTTCATGTTGATAACCGAATACAGCAAAAGCGGTAAGATAGCTCTGTAAAAACGCACCCTGATGATGGAAGTCATCAAAGAAAAAGTCGCTGATAGGCGCTTGTGGCGAAGAGGCTTTGAGAGCTGGATGAGCATCGGGAATTCCGGCTGCTGTGTAGAAGCCAGGATAGGAGATACCCCACTGACCAACGCGCCCGTTGTTGCCTTTAATGTTTTTGATCAGCCAGTCGATTGTATCCCAAGTGTCAGATGCTTCATCAATAGCAGTTTTGTTTTTTCTGTCGTTGCCTGGAATGTTGGGCCGCATATTGTCAAAGGTACCTTCGCTCATCCATCGTCCGCGTACATCCTGATAAACGAAAATATAACCATCCTTCATAAGGAATTTTGAAGGCCCCAGGTTTCTCCTGAATTTATCCGCTCCATAAGGCGCCACACTATAGCATGTGCGCTGCATGAGCATTGGATATGTTTTGGTCTTGTCTTTGGGGGTATAAATGGAAGTGAAGAGCTTCACGCCATCGCGCATGGGGATTTCCACCTCCATCTTTTCATAATTCGCTTTGATATAAACCGAGTCGGGTGTTTGAGCTGACGAAGTAAAAGCCATCAGCAAGATGACAACACAAAACAGGAAAGACGTGTTTTTCATAATTGAAATTGATTAAAATGAAAGTTAACAAAGGCGGGCTAAATGCCAACATTAAATTAAATAAGCGGTGTGCGGCATTTCGAAAACGAATAGTATTTTTGCGCCCATGAAAATAAAAGGACTTCTCTTATTGGCCGGCTTTGCTTTTGTTTCCATTTCATCTTATTCGCAGAAAAAAGAAATGATCATTGCTATCGGTTCTTGCGATAACGAAGACAAACCTCAGGAACTATGGCCTGATGTTGTCAGACAAAAACCAATGCTTTGGATTTGGGGCGGTGACAATATATATGCCGATTCCGGTGACTCTACAAATTTGAAGAGACGTTATACAAAACAAAAATCCGATCCGGGCTATCAACAGCTTTTAAAGACTTGCCCGATCACAGGGACCTGGGATGACCACGATTATGGTATGAATGATGGAGGCAAATTCTGGCCGCATCGCGACATCGCCAAGAAAATGGAATTGGAGTTTTTAGGTATTCCTAAAAGCAATCCGGTGTGGAGTCATCCGGGGATTTATAATTCTTTAACTATTGGTGAAGGAAAGAACAAAGTCAAGATAATCAACCTCGATACACGCTACTTCCGCGACACGCTCATAAAAGTCTTTTATAAACCTGAAGGCACGGAAAAGAAGGAGTATAAATACGAGATCAATGCTACCGGTGATATTTTGGGCGATACCCAATGGCAATGGCTCGAAAATGAATTAAAAAATTCAGATGCTGCATTAAATATTGTCAACTCCAGCATCCAGGTAATTTCTGAAGAACACCGGTTTGAGAAGTGGGCAAACTTCCCGGTGGCACGCGAACGATTGTTTAAAGTACTTGCAGCCTCGAAAAAGAAAATACTTTTAATAAGCGGCGACAGGCATATATCCGAATTCTCTAAAATCAATTTACCCGGAATGGATTATCCGTTGTATGAATTTCTTTCCAGCGGACTCACCCATACCTGGCCCGAGCCTTGGGTAGAACCTAATAAGTACCGAATAGGCGACCACGTAGTTAAAAAGAGCTTTGGGATTATTTCAATCAACTGGGGAGATAAAGACTTCAACGTCAGGATGCAAATTCGAGGTAAAGATGATCAGCTTTTCCAGGAGCATGTAGCCACGTTTGCCAGATAGACTTTTCAACTGACCATTTCCCTTCGGGCAAAAATTCCTGCATCTTTCGCTTTTTATAAGATTTCATGACAGGACAAAATAAGTATGCGCTTTCCGTTGGTATCACATTAGTGATTGCCAATATGATCGGTACCGGAGTTTTTACTTCGTTAGGATATCAAGTGGGGCCGTTACCTTCTGGCTTCTCCATTTTGTTTTTGTGGGCGCTTGGCGGAGTGGTTGCCTTGTGCGGAGCATTTACCTACGCCGAAATTGCGGCCAGTTTTAAGAAATCAGGTGGTGAGTATTATTATCTGGGACAGCTGTATCATCCATCACTCGGATTCGCCTCTGGCTGGATCAGTTTGCTGGTTGGCTTTGCCGGGGCGATTTCGGCGGTAGCAATTGCGATCGGTGAGTATGCTCACGAACTTGTGGGTTTGCCTGTGAAAGTAATCGCCATCGCAGCAATTATTTTGGTTTCTTTCATTCATTGGTTTGGCGTGAAGACTGGCGGCCTTGCTCAAAATATTCTTACTTCGCTCAAGCTCACTTTGATTTTTGTTTTTTGTGTAGCACCTTTTTTTGCTTCAAGTGTGTCATTTTCGCACTTGTCTTTTTTGCCTCAGCCCGGCGATGGTGCATTGATCCTAAGTTCAGGTTTTGCTATTTCATTGGTCTACGTGGTTTATGCCTATTCGGGATGGAACGCAGCGGCATACATTGCCGGTAACCTTGAAAAGCCCGAGAAGAATTTACCGCGATCACTCATTATCGGTACCCTGACAGTCATCTTGGTTTATCTCATGTTGAACGGCACCTTTTTGTATGTGGCCAGCTTTGGAGAGCTTCAAGGAAAAAATGATATCGGTAATGTAGTAGCGTTCAAACTTTTTGGTGCTACCATCGGATCTGTTTTTGCAGGACTATTCAGTACGGCTTTGCTTTCTACACTCAGCGCAATGACAATCGCTGGGCCACGCGTGTTGGAAGCCATGGGTGAAGATTATCCCCGATTGAAAAAATTCACAGCTACCAACCGGTATGAGATGCCTTATGTAGCTATTATTGCTCAGGGTGGTTGGGCAATCTTTTTAGTGCTGGTGAGCTCATTCAAGGAAATCATCCAATATATTTCCGTGAGTTTGTCCGTGTTTGCTATGCTCACAGTGATTGGGATTTTTATTGTGCGAAAAAAATTTCCCGACAGTTCTTTCCGCTTGCCATTGTATCCGCTGCCTCCGATATTCTTTATTTTGGTTACGAGCTGGATGATCTACTTTGAGTTTGCCAAGAACCCGATGGTGATCGTTTATTCGTTAGGCACAATACTCTCCGGTCTCCTTGTTTATCGATATGTGTCCAGAAAATAATTCCAATTTCGCCGAATAGGCTATAAAAATGAATTTTTAAAAAATATCTTTGCGCCACAATTTCCTAACTATGAAGAAGTCGAGCCTGTATTTTGTTTTCGTTGCCTTATTCTTTACAGCTGCCTGTAACGATAAAAAAGAGGGCCAGTCCAAACACGTGGCCGATTCCCTTCGCAGGGTTGATTCATTGGCTAAAATTGACTCAACCCAAAAGGCTGCTGAGTTGTTGATTCCCAAAGATACTGCACTTGATAATACTGCCCGGTTTATTGCAGGACTTCCTCAGCTGGATTCAAATTCGCTCTCGTCTTTAGAAAAGGATAAATACTGGCTTGATTTCCATGCTTCTATGGATGCCAATTGGAAGAAAATGCACGATGCCCGTCTGGTAAAAATGAGTCAATGGGAGAAGGACGTTTTCTCAAGATCAGTCAACGATTCGTTGAAATTATTTTACCCCTTTTCCGGCCCGGATTTCCTCCATGCTAACTTTCTTTATCCTCGTACCAAAGAGTACGTGATGGCTGCACTGGAGCCGATTCGTGAAGTGCCTTCTATTGAAAAACTTTCTGAAAGAGACCGCGATCGTTTCCTTGACAGCTTGGGCCGTTCATTGCGTGATATATTCAACAAGAGTTATTTCATAACCAATCACATGCAAAAAGATTTGGCACAGATCAAAGGAGTACTGCCATTATTCTACTTCTTTATGGAGCGATCAGGACACGAATTATTGCAACAAAAATTCATCAACATCGATTCATTAGGAAACGAAGAAGAAATTTCTGTAAAGAAAATTAATCACTATAAAAGTCCGGGTGTGAAGTTCACCTTGCGAAATACTGAAACGAAAAAGATCAAAACCGTTTACTATTTCTCTTTGAGTATTTCTAATGGCGGTCTTAAAGACAGGCAAGGCTATGTAAAATTTGTAAAAGCGCGCGCTCCATTTAATACATTTGTGAAATCAGCTTCTTACCTAATGCATTTGAATGACTTCAGTAAAATCAGGGAATTGATTTTAAGCAATAGCGTTTCTCTATTTCAGGACGATACCGGTATTCCTTACCGTTTCTTAAATCACAAACCCGAATGGAAGGCAACTTTCTTTGGTGAGTATGTTCCTCCGGTAGAGGATTTCAGCCGAGGTCTTTTTCAACCAGCCCTCGATTCTGCATTTAAAACCGGATCACAGCCGTTGCCATTTTCATTGGGCTATCATTGGAGCACCCGCAAGCAACATTACATGTTGTTTGGGAAATCGGACATCAGGCTGAATAAATAATCAGAGTTTATAGAACCAAACTGATCTCCTTCAGGTTAAACGAGGTCCTGTTATTGTTAATGACTACGATTAGTTCACCTGACTCGCTTACGTTCGCAATAGTTCCCTCAAATTTCTTTTCGTTAGAAATGAATGTTCTTTTTTCGTCCATTCCGAAAAGATTGCGACGATATTCATCCTTTAACTCTAGAAGCTTGCCTGCCCGAAGTTGCATGTAACGTTTTTCTAGTTGTCCTAAGAGCAGATTAAGAACTTGATTCAGATCAGAGCTTTCCTGTTTGATTGTAGCTAAAGAAGTAGCCGAAGCTAATTCAAAATCAGTCTGGTTAATATTCAATCCTATTCCTACAATACTTTGCTGAATTGATTCGCCTTGGATTGAGTTTTCGATCAACATTCCGCATATCTTTTTTCTTCCAACTAGAATATCATTCGGCCATTTGATTCTTGTATCGTCAACATTTCTCGACTTTAGAAAATCTTGTACAGCCAGCGATGTTGCGATGGTTAGGTAAAATTGCATGTTCACCTTGAGGAAGGAAGGCTTGAGCAAAACTGAAAAAGTTAGATTTAACCCTTCGCTGGTTTTCCAGGTATTACCACGTTGACCACGCCCAGCAGTTTGATTTGAAGTAATAATAACAGTGCCTTCGGGCAAGATGCTTTTGGCGGATAATTCTAATGCCAGCGAATTGGTAGAAGGACATTCTGGCACGAAAACCAGCCTTTGGCCTATGAAAAGAGTATTGGCAGGGATTTTATACAATAGATTTTGGTTAGATTTGCAGATTAGGGCGCTGGACTTTCCTTCGCAACATATCAAAATGTAATTAAAGCCGGGAATCCGGGTAAAATAAAACTTCAGATTAGTTAATGGCAAGAAAGAAAAAGCAGGATTCGGAGAAATTAGCCGATCTGGTAGTTAAAGGCATGCAAGAGAAAAAAGCGTCAGATATTGTAGTCATGGACTTACGACAAGTAAAGAATGCTGTGGCCGACTTTTTTGTGATTTGCTCTGGTAATTCAGATAAGCAATTAAATGCCATTTCTGAATCTGTTGACGAGTTTATTTATAAAGATTTGAAAGAAAACCCATGGCATTCGGAAGGCAAAAACAATAAAGAATGGGTTCTGCTCGACTATATCACTGTAGTGGTTCATATTTTTAATAAAGACCGTAGAGAGTTTTTTGCTCTTGAGAAACTTTGGGGCGATGCAAAGATCACCGCTATTGAAGATTGAACCATTGACGCAAACCGACGTTAATCAATAAATTAATTAATACTCAATTCATGGCTGACAAGGAAAAGGACAAAGACAAGGAGAAGAAATTGATTCCCCCACGGGTACCGAAGCCCAATTATCAAATGTGGATTATTTTGGCGTTGACTGCCGTAGTCTTGGGCATCACGTATTTAAAAAACACTCGCGGCATGGTGGAGATTCAGTCTTCACGGTTTGAAGATATGATCGCTGCTGGTGATGTGAAGCGGGTACAACTTTTGAAAAGAGATGCAGTAATTCAGATAACATTGAAACCTGAAGCACTGCAAAATGCCAAGTATAAGATTGAACTTGAAAAGGACGGACCGCTAGGACTTAGTCAAAGCGGACCACATTTCTTTTATAAAATAGGCGACCAGAATTTCTTTGAGAACAAGTACGATTTGTTGAGAAAGAAATACCCTAACGCTCCCGATTTGGAAAATGAAGAAGGTGGCAATTATGAGTGGATTACGAGCTGGGGATTATTGGTTTTGCTACTTGTTGGTTTCTGGATGCTGATGCGAAGAATGACTGGTGGCGGTGGCCCCGGTGGACAAATCTTTAACATTGGAAAATCTAAGGCTGCACTTTTTGATGCCGAAAGCAAGGTGAAGATCACCTTTGAAGACGTTGCTGGCTTGGAGGAAGCGAAAGAAGAAGTAAAAGAGATCGTCGACTTTCTAAAGACACCGCAAAAATTTACAAAACTTGGTGGCAAGATTCCGAAGGGAGCCTTGCTGGTTGGCCCTCCGGGGACGGGTAAGACCTTGTTGGCTAAGGCCGTTGCCGGAGAAGCTGCGGTTCCATTCTTCTCTCTGTCAGGTTCTGATTTTGTAGAAATGTTTGTAGGTGTGGGCGCTGCGCGCGTGCGTGATTTATTTAAGCAAGCTAAGGAAAAAGCGCCTTGCATAGTGTTTATTGATGAGATTGATGCCATTGGTCGTTCTCGTGGACGTGGGCAATTGCCTGGAGCCAACGATGAACGCGAAAATACTTTGAACTCACTGCTCGTTGAGATGGATGGCTTTGCAACCGACAGTGGTGTGATTATTCTGGCTGCCACCAACCGTCCGGATGTTTTGGATTCAGCGTTGCTGCGTCCAGGTCGCTTCGACAGGCAGATTAGTATAGACAAACCAGACATCGCTGGACGTGAACAAATTTTTAAAGTACACCTTAAGCCGATTAAGCTGTCCAAAGATTTGGATATTAAAAAACTGGCGGCCCAAACTCCTGGTTTCGCTGGGGCGGAGATCGCCAATGTGTGTAACGAAGCTGCACTTATAGCAGCACGCAGAGATAAAAAAGAAGTGGAGATGATCGATTTTCAGGATGCAATCGACCGTGTGATCGGTGGCCTTGAAAAGAAGAATAAAATTATCTCTCCTGAAGAAAAAAGAATTGTGGCTTACCATGAAGCTGGTCATGCTGTGGCTGGCTGGTTTCTGGAACATGCAGATCCGCTCGTGAAGGTGAGCATTGTACCTCGCGGTGTTGCCGCCTTGGGTTATGCCCAGTATTTGCCGAAGGAGCAATTCCTTTATCAGACTGAACAATTGACTGATGAAATGTGTATGGCATTTGGCGGACGTGCTGCCGAAGAACTTGTGTTCGAGAAGATTTCTACCGGTGCGCTTAGTGACTTGGAACGAATTACAAAGTTGGCGTACAGCATGGTGACTGTGTATGGTATGAATAAGGCCATCGGTAATATTTCGTTTTACGACTCCAAGCAATCTGAATACACGTTTAACAAACCCTATTCTGATGCTACCGCAGAGAAGATTGACCAGGAGGTGAAGAAAATTATCGATAACGCTTTTGAACGTACCAAGAGATTATTAAGTGAACATCGCGACAAGCTTGAGATCATTGCCAAAGAGTTATTGGAAAAAGAAATTTTGTTCCAGTCAGATCTCGAAAGGTTAATTGGTAAACGGCCATTTGCTCACCAGACTACGTACGAGAAATTTACAAATGGTGCTGTTGTTCCGGCTGAGAAGAAAGAACCAGAGAATTCTAACGGTACATCAGAGACAACCAAAGAAGTTTCTGAAATACCCAAGTGAGATAATATGAAACTGACACAGCCTGGCAAGTTTTAATAACCTGCCAGGTTTTTTATTTTTACAAAATGCATATCGATCTTCCGTCCGGAAAAAAAGTATACTTCGCATCTGACTTTCATCTTGGTGTGCCCGATCATGAATCCAGTTTGATTAGGGAAAAAAGGATTGTTTCGTGGTTGGATGAGGTAAAGACGGATGCTCATGCAGTGTTTCTTCTTGGCGATATTTTTGATTTTTGGTTTGAGTACAATCAATCTATTCCTAAGGGATTTATCCGGCTTCAGGGTAAACTAGCCGAGCTTCGAGACGCAGGGATGCCCATCTATTTTTTTACAGGCAACCATGACATGTGGATGTTTGATTATTTTGAAAAGGAAATGGGAATAGTCATTTTTCATGAACCAATTCAATTGACGGTCAACACACTCAAGTTGCTGGTTGGTCACGGTGACGGACTAGGGCAAGGAGATGCAACATATAAATTGTTGAAGAAGTTTTTTAATAGCGGAATATGTCAGTGGCTTTTCGCAAGAATTCATCCGAACCTCGGAATATCAATCGCCAAATATTGGAGTCGTAAGAGCCGGATCAATAATAACGCCCGCGAGGAAAAATTTAGTGGAGAAGAGAACGAGTATTTATTGACCTACTGCCGTGAGCTTGAAAAGAAGGAGCATCACGATTTCTATATTTTTGGCCATCGTCATTTGCCACTAGACTTAAAAGTGGGCGAAAATAGTAGATACATCAACCTCGGAGAGTGGGTACACTTTGATACGTATGCTGTTGTAGGAAGCAATTCTGTTGAATTAAAAGTATTCAAGAACTGATGGCGCAGTCAGGAATTTTGATAAAGTTATTTTGGCTAGCTCAATTTGTTATTTTTTGGTCTTCGGTAAGTTCGCAAGACCTGAAAAAACTAAGTGAATTCAGTCCGGGTAAAATCGAAACTGTTTCTGTAGATCGTATGGGTAATTTCTTTGTGATTTTTAGAAACGGTTCAATTAAGAAATATGACCCTGATAATAAAGTATTAGCCGCATTCAAGAAAGGGGAAGCACCGACTCTTTTACAGCCATGGTACCATCCGAAAATTTTTATTTATCAAAAGACAGGGCAGAAATTCACTGAGTATGACCGTAATTTTCAAAACCCCGAGGTTCATACTGTTGACCCGTCGGTAGCGATCAAACCTTTGCTGGTATGTCCAACTAATGACAATAAGCTTTTGGTATTAGATGAAGAAGATTATTCGATAAAGAAGCTAAACCCTGCCACTAATCAGGTAGTGACTGAGTTCTATGTTGATTCTACTGAGTTTAAAGAGAAGCCACGTTTTACTTTTTTGTGTGACTATCAAAACCTTATTTTCTTGCTTGACAGGAACTCCGGTATTTTGATTTTTAGTAACGTGGGTAAGAAAGTCAATCAGATTAAATGTACAACGGCAAACTTTGGTTTCTTTGGAGAAGAGTTGTATTTCCTTGACGGAGACAAAATTACTTTTTATGATTTGTACACCGAAAAGAGTAGGGACTTGAAATCTGGAGCAGGTAAATTTGTTGTTGTTACAGATGAGCGGATTTTTCTAGTGACAGAAAAGGATCGGGTAGTTGTTTTTGAGAACCCTTTAGCAAATCAAACCGACTAGCTAAAATGAATTTCCTTCTCTGTTCAATTTTGGACATCTTTGTGCGATTTAGTACAACATTTAGCTTCAGAAGTTGATTTTTAGCCTCAGTTGAGTTGGCATAATTTTTCCTATTACAAATGGTTCTTTAACCCTAAGCCCGTGAATGATAATGGTAAAATATTGATGATTGATGATGACGAAGATGTTTTGTTAGCCGCAAAAATGTTGCTAAAGAAGTCAGGTCATCAGGTCATCATCGAAAAAAATCCGAATAAAATCCCTTTCCTGCTCAATAACGATACTTATGATGTTATCCTGCTTGATATGAATTTCAGCAAAGATACCACCAGTGGAAAAGAAGGTTTTGAATGGCTCAAGCAAATCAAGGACCGGGACTCACAAGCCGTGGTAATCATGATCACGGCATTTGGCGATGTAGAAATGGCAGTGCGTGCCCTTAAAGAAGGAGCTACTGATTTTATTTTGAAACCCTGGCAAAATGAGAAGCTCGTTGCTACGATTTCTACTGCGATCAAGTTGAAGAAATCATATAATGAAGTAGATAAACTGAGGAAGGCAAAGCAAATGCTGGAAGAGCAAATCAGCCAGCCGTTTCGCGACATCATTGGACAAAGCCCGGCATTGAACGAAGTTTTCTCTATGATCGATAAAGTTGCCAAGACTGATGCAAACATTCTGATCCTCGGTGAAAATGGTACTGGTAAAGAATTAGTTGCCCGCGCTATTCACCAGAACTCTCTGCGAAAGGAAAACTCATTTGTAGCGGTAGATATGGGGGCCATCACCGAGACACTTTTTGAAAGTGAATTGTTTGGCCATAAGAAAGGCGCATTTACTGATGCACGTGAAGACAGACCAGGACGATTTGAGTTGGCTAATCGGGGTACGCTTTTCCTCGATGAAATCGGTAACCTCAGCATGAATCTTCAAAGTAAACTTTTGAGTGCGCTGCAATCACGACAGGTGACAAGGGTAGGGGCCAATCAACCAATAGAAGTGGACATCCGGCTGGTTTGCGCTACCAATATGCCGCTACATGAGATGGTGAAAGAAGGAAAATTCAGGCAAGATTTACTCTATCGCATCAATACGGTAGAGATCAACATCCCTCCGTTGTGCGACAGGATTGATGACATTCCGGCTTTGGCGAATCACTTCCTTAATTATTACTCCAAAAAATACTATAAAGAAGTCCTTTCTATTTCTCCTGAGGCAATGGGAAAGTTGAAGAAATATCCATGGCCGGGGAACGTACGAGAGTTACAGCATTCCATTGAACGGGCTGTGATTATGGCTGACTCAAACACACTGCAGGAGAGCGACTTTCTATTCAGCCGAAAGGGAAACGATACATCATCTACTGACTCATTGAATCTTGACGAAGTAGAGAAGTCGGCTGTGACAAAAGCTATTCAGTTGCACGGAGGAAATATTTCCAAAGCTGCAGAAGAACTAGGTCTCACCAGGGCTTCTCTTTATCGCAGGATGGAAAAATATGGACTTTAATTGGCGATCGCCATTATTTACCAGACTTGCAATTCTGGTTGCCTCCGGGTTTGCGCTGGGTTATTCCATGGGTGACAAGTTTAGCTTTGGCCTTTCGATCTTGTTGATTGCGGCCATTGCTTTTCAAGGATTGCAGTTAATGAAGTTCATAGAGAAACCTGTCGCAGACAAACCAGTAGAGAAAGTTACCCCTCCCGTTGCTCCGATAAAACCTGATACCGTAATAAAATATGATGATGTAGCCTTATTCTTTAAGAATATTGTACAACACATTGGCATTGGTATTTTGACCTTTAATAAGGAGGGAGTAATTCAGATTATGAATACAGCAGCAAAGCGGCTGCTGCGGGTTGATCGTGCAGAAAACCTGAATGACCTTCGTGAAGTTGATGAAACACTCGTAGACTCTTTTCGGAAACTAAAGACGGGTGGCCGCGAACTACTCCAATTGAAAATGGGAGATGAGACCGTTCAGTTGTCTTTTTATGCTATTGAGCTTACGCTGAAAGGGGAGGTAATGAAGCTCATTTCGATGAGTAACATCCGCAGTGAGTTGGAGGATAAAGAAATGGAGGCTTGGCAAAACCTCGTCCGCGTTCTCACCCATGAGATCATGAACTCCGTTACACCCATCTCTTCATTAGCGGGTCTTGTTGAGGACGAACTGGACACAATGCTAAAACGGGGAGATTTATCATTGCAACGTGAGGAGGCTGAAGATATGTACTTGTCGGTACAGACTATTGGAAAAAGAAGTGCCGGGCTAATCCGGTTTGTAAAAGAGTTTAAGAACCTGACGCATGTGCCCAAACCTAAACTTGCCGAGGTACATGTAAAAGATTTGCTTGAGGAGATGGCCATGCTTCATAAGAAGGAATTGGCAGACCACGAAGTGTCCGTAGAGTTGAATATTCAGGAAGGTGAATTGACTATGCAGGCAGACAAGACCATGATCGAGCAAGTGCTTATCAATTTGATAAAAAATGCCATTCAGGCTTTTGACAGTCAGGCCAACAAGAAGATAATACTCTCAGCTTATAACTACGATGGCCACATTGTTATATCGGTAAAAGACAATGGCAACGGCATAGATTCGGATGCACTGGAGAGAATTTTCATTCCGTTTTTCACCACCAAGAAAACCGGCTCGGGCATTGGCTTGAGCCTGTCTCGTCAAATCATGAGACAGCACGGAGGCCAGATTTCGGTCAAGTCAAAATTGGGCGAAGGCACTGAATTTATCCTTCGGTTTTAGTGAAACTTGGCCGGAAAGCTGAAAAGGATTAGCTTTGAAAAATTAGACTCTTCATGCAAGACGTACAGCACAAGATCAACGCCATTCTTATTGAAAAACTGGGAATCCCCGAATCTCAAATTACTTCCGACGCAAGTTTTGTTAAAGATCTCGGCATCGATTCATTGGATTATGCCGAATTGGTGATGGAATTTGAACAGACATTTGATATAAAAATCCCGGATGATGATGCTGAAAAAATGCAGACTATCGGGCAAGCTGTAGACTATATCAATTCCAAGCTTAAAAAGCAGTTTTTTTAAATTCCAGAGCATCTTTAGAGAGCTCGAACAAATTTCCAAAGCGTTTCATCCGTTCTGCGTCTTTAGCTAAAAAAGAGGTTTGGTTTTCGCGATTAGAGAGCGGAGAGTAATACCATCCGTTTTTGACAGAATTCCAGAAGACAATGTATTTGTCCAGTGAAATCAGAAGTACGTCCATGTCGTAGATTTCTTCGCCTTCTTTGTCGAGTAGGCCAGTGAATTGCAACAGTATGTGGTTTTTCTTAATTAGCTCGCCCTTACTACATTCAATACTGTTGAGGCGCATAAGTAACTTGTGTTCCTGATCCCAAGCCTTGAATTTGATCTTGCGCGGTGTAAAGTCATCCATAATCAAGTGCCGGTTGTGTAGGTTTGTAAATTCGATTAGGTTTGAATCCAATTACAAGTACGTTCAAATCTAAAGCCGGATCAAGATTATTTTTGACAATTCAATAACAAACAATCTGTGCCTGTCAGGAAAGCGCTTTTTATAGTTAATAAATTTTCGGGTGGAGGCTATCGCCCCGAAGTGGAGGGCCGCATCATCGAGCAATGCAAAAACTCCAATATTGAATGTCGGATTGAATTCACCCAAGGTCGTGGGCACGCTACCGAGCTTGCCCATGATGCTATTGACCAGTCCTTTGATTTTGTTTTTGCTGTGGGGGGTGATGGCACGGTAAACGAAGTAGCTCAGGGACTGCTTGGCTCTGAGGTTGCCATGGGTATCCTTCCAAAGGGCTCTGGTAATGGTTTGGCCCGACATTTAGGAATACCAATGAGTTTTAAGAAAGCTTTGAATATATTTCAACGGCCCCATGAGCAGTTGATCGATACTATGCAAGTGAACGGAAAGCTTTCTGTAAATGTATCGGGAATTGGATTTGACGGACATATAGCAGGACTGTTTGAGAACAAAGAAAAACGAGGACTGATTGGTTACTCGAAATTGGTGTTAAAAGAATTTCTCAGTTTTAAAGAATTTGAAGCTTCAATCGAGGTCAACGGAGACATCATAAAGTCGAGTTCTTTCATTATTGCGTTAGCCAATTCGTCACAGTTTGGAAATAATGCCCGCGTTGCACCACAGGCTTCAGTATGTGATCAATTGATTGATATTTGTTTGATCAAAAAAGTGTCGGCTGCGCACATGGCAGGATTTGCAGGTAAAATGTTTACTGGTAGTTTGAATAAGTCACGCTTCGTTGAAATACAGCGAGCGAAACATCTAAATATTAATTTGAAGGAGCGTATTGCTTATCACATCGATGGTGAAGCGATGCCAGCTACTGACAGGTTTGAAGTTATATTAAAGCCGGGTTCTCTTAAAGTTGTAGTGCTGGCACGCTCAAAATGGCACATGGAGAAATACCCAATCTAGGGTGACATCTAGCTGATGATCTTTTTCGTTAGATCATTCATTAAATTAATAATCAACCCAAAACTCCATGAAAAGATTAGTTACTGTATTTGTTGTCATGGCCTTTGCCGGCTATGGATATGCGCAAAGTTTGTCATTGCCACCGAGTGGCAATAATCAAAAAGCGAAGGTGAGCCAGAATATTGGGCCCGTTGAGATTTCCATTACCTACAGCAGCCCGCGAGTTCATACTGCAAAAGGTGATGATCGCACCGGACACATTTGGGGCGAATTGGTTCCTTATGGTTTCCTTGAACAGGGATTTGGTTTTAACGCGATGCCCTGGCGCGCAGGTGCGAACGAAAATACCGTCATCAAATTCTCGCACGACGTAAAGGTGGAAGGCAAAGATTTGAAGGCCGGCACGTATGGGTTGTTCCTCGCTCCTTCAAAAGACGGGCAGTGGACTTGGATATTCTCGTCAAACTCAACCAGCTGGGGTAGCTTCTTTTATAAACCAAATGAAGACGTATTGCGCGTAGATGTAACTCCACAAGATGCGCCATTTACAGATTACCTCATGTATGGCTTCGATGACCGCCAGGCGAATTCGGCGACTGCCTATTTGCAATGGGAGAAAAAACGCATTCCTCTTAGAATAGAAGAGACCGATGTAAACGACCTTTATTTATCTATGATCAGGAATCAGTTGCGCTCAACTCCCGGCTTTGATTATAGAAATTATTCTCAAGCTGCAACTTTCTGTGCACAGAATAAAATCAATCTTGATGAAGCATTGGCTTGGGCAAATCGTGCGGCTGATCCGATCTTTGGAGGCCGCGAAGAGTTCACCACTATTCAGGCGAAATCTGCTGTGCTGAGTGCGATGGGAAAGGATGCCGATGCCGATGCTGCTATGGAAAAAGCTATCCATGCTCCCGATGCATCCGTTCAGGTTGTTCATCAGTACGGACGCACTCTGCTGAATGCCGGTAAAAATGATAAGGCGATGGAGGTATTCAAATTTAACGCTCAGAAAAATCCCACTGACAAGTTTACTCCGAATGTTGGTTTAGCCCGTGGTTACACTGCCTTGGGCGACAAGAAGAGTGCAATCAAGTACTGGGAAGAGGCGATAAAGAATGTGCCTGAAAACCAGAAGGCAAATATTAAATTCTACCAGGGAGAACTGGATAAATTGAAAGCAGGAAAGTAATAAGAGAACTAACCCAATTTAAAAGCCGTGATCATTTCGATTGCGGCTTTTTTATTTCTTTTGATTCTGTTCATACTCATGATCAATCAAAAGTTTTTTTTCGGAAGCAGCTTGCACCGCCAAAACATCGCATCGCTCATTTTCAGGATGACCCGCATGCCCTTTGATCCACACGAATTTTGGTTTTAATTTTTGATGCAAGGGGATGTAGCGAAGCCACAGGTCAACGTTGGCTTTATCTTTAAAATTTTTCTTTTGCCAATTCCATAGCCAGCCTTTCTCTACAGCTTCCACCACGTACTTAGAATCAGAGTAAATTGTAATCGGAATATTATTTTTTTTGATAGCCTCCAAACCCTTAATTACTGCGAGTAACTCCATCCGGTTATTTGTTGTGAGGCGGAAACCCTCAGAGAGCTCTTTTTCTGCTTGGTTGAATTTGAGAATAGTGCCGTAGCCTCCGGGCCCTGGATTGCCTTGTGCGGCTCCGTCTGTGTAGATACGAATCATTGTAGTTGAACGATGAAATTTAAGAAAGCATCATATTGCTTTTGAAAATCTTCACAGCAATAGATAGAAGTATAACACCAAATACTCTGCGCAAAACAGCAAAGCCTGATTTTCCGATTTTCTGTTCAAGCCATGAGCTCGATCGAAGCACGATGTAAACGAATATAAGATTCACTACTATTCCAATGAGTATGTCACTTTCTTCGTAAACTGCTCTAAGTGAAAGGATCGTAGTCAATGTTCCGGCTCCGGCAATTAATGGAAATGCAATAGGCACAATAGATCCCGAACCTTTGGCATCGGGGTCATCTTTGATAAGTGTTATGCCAAGGATCATCTCCATGGCTATAATGAACATAACAATGGAACCGGCGACAGCAAACGAGCCAACGTCCAGACCGAATAAATTCAAAATCGATTGGCCTAAATAGAGAAACGCAACCATCAATGCTGCCGCGATGGCGGTCGCACGCTCGGCATAAATCCTTCCTTCTCGTTTTCGAATGAGGATGATGAACGGAATTGAACCGACAACATCAATTACCGAAAAGAGAATTAATGTAACTGAAAATATTTCCTTGAAGTCCATGGCAATTGGTTGTGGACTCTAATTTAATGAAAAAGAAACAGGTAGTCTTACTAATCGAAAAGACCTGGTTTAAACTATTGAATGTCAATTGAAAATGCGGGCTAATTCAAGTCTCGCAGAAATCTTGATTCTTGAAAATTGAAATAGGTCTTTTGATGTGCTACGCTATTAAAATAATAGAACCCTAAAATATTGTTTTCTGAATCGAGTAGCTCATCAACGTTTCGACCATTGCGAGGTGAGGGCTGAATTTTATAAATCACTTTGCCGCGAAGTTTCGAACGAAGGGTCTTGTTGAGAATTTCAACCCAGTTGCGGTCATCCATTTTTTTACTAATGTACTCAATAAGTAGCTGAGTATTTGTGAGTGATGAGAACTGAAATCTGAATCAATGTTAGCTCTTTTAAAAATTCAATTGAATAAAAAAAGAAACAGGCGCCCTTGCGAGGCGCCCATTTGCAAACTAAACTAAACTGCTTTTAGAAAAAGAACTGGTATTGCATGTTAAGCTGGCGCTTGGTACTGCTATTGAGATTAAGAGCCGTGCCATTCGGTGTATAAGTCGGACGAATCTGATAATCCAAAGTGATTTTTGCGGTATGACCCTTGATCAACCAATTCATCCCAAAATCATACACATTCATTTGTTTATCAAGGCGATCGTACTTAGCACTTTGCAGAGTTACGTAAGGCATTAACGTGCCGTTGCCTTCACCCAAAAGATCCTTCTTTAATAAGTATCCCGCTTGCGCATAAATTACATTGCCTGTGCCAAACATAGGGAATGCAGTGCCCTGGCTATTCGCCTGAGCGGTGCCAGTAGGGGGTGAGACAATACCGTTGGCTGGATTCATACTTGCATTATAACGAAGATATCCTTGACCATAATCTGTATGGAAATAACCTGCATAGGCATTGAATGCTGTTCCTTTCTCTGTGTTAAGCGGAGCATCATAGAATACTGCAACCGACCAAAGGTCCATATCGTGATACTTTGTGCCAGCCAATGTTCCATCGCCTGTCCAGGTGGCATTTGTTTGGTGAATAAATCCACCTTCGAGATTCAGCACTTTCTTCTTGCCTAAATAAGTTCCAGTCATATAAGGTGTCACGTGAGATTCTTTGTCGAAGAAATTCCACATGAAGAAACCCTGATATTGTTTGTTGTGACCGACTTGTGCAAAAGTTGCATTGGGGCTGTTGGGTGCAAAGGTGAGTGGCGTAGCAACTGTACCGTTGGTATTTACTGGAAATGGATCAGTGAGAACCAATCGATAATCCAATCTTCCGAGCTGCCCGCGGGCGTACATACTCAGCTTGCGCGAGAACTCATCGGTTTGGTCGACAGTAGCTTGTGCAAATACGGGCACATCCAGACTCATGATCGTGCCAATGCTAGGCTGACTAAAGCGCGAAAGACCATTGGCAATTGTTAAGCCTCCACCAAGAAAGAGGATATCACTTCCTTTTTTGATTCTGTAATCGGCAAGGGCGTCATGAATAAAGAATTGGGTTTTTCTATTTACATAAGGAGAGCCGTTGTCAGGTGAGCCGCCATTTCCCGATAGGAAATCGAAATTATTTTGACCCATCTGAAAATAGAATGTCACGTGGTCAGTTAACTGGCCATATAGCTGGAAGCGGGTTCTGCGAAGCCCTATGTCAAACCCGTTTGACTTTGGAGCCCCTAAAACAGTAGTGCCCGGATTGTAGTCTGCATAACGGAACCAGGCTTGGTTAAGAAAAGTAGCTTTGATATAATGAGTACCATCGTCATTGAGACTAAGCCGCAATTCTTCAATAGCTTTCTTGGTTTCCTTTTTCGGTTCTTCTTTAGGCTGCTCTTGTGCAAAGCCCTTAAGCCCGGCCAACACGACAAATAGTAGAATACTTTTTTTCATCGATTATAAATTTAAGCATGACTTATTAATGATTGATTACGACAATTTCTTTGTAGCCAACGGATGACTTGACAAACCTTTGTGCTTATCTAAACCGGTGAGAGTTACATGCCCGCCGGCGCTATGATAATCCTCTTCAAAGTGGTGTAGAGCTTCCTGGAAAGTATGGTCCACCAATTTGGCTTCGGCAAAATTGAATTTGATTTTCTTGCCGGGCTTTAACTTGGTCCACATTTTTTGGAAGCCCATCAGGTTTGAGAAGATGGCAGACTGCTTCACATTTACAGTATAGCCTTCAGTGGTTTCTTTCACTTCATAATTTGCTTTGAACAAGCTAGTGATCGGCGCACCATTGATCAGGTGGAAAATAAACTTTACAACTATACCGGCAGCAACACCCATCAACAAGTCCTCAGCTACGGTAACGAAAATGGTTACCAGGAAAATAACCAGCTGTTCTGCTCCTATTTTATATGTACTTATAAATTCTTTAGGAGAAGCCAAACGATAAGCCACCATAATCAGCATACCTGCAAGAGCAGCATTTGGAATCATCTCAATCACTGGGATCAGCAGCAGCATTGACACTAGCAGAAATAATCCGTGAAAGAAATTAGCCCAACGGGTACGGCCACCAAATCCAACATTGGCTGAGCTACGCGCTACTTCAGATATCATGGGCAGCCCGCCCAAAGCACCGGATACTCCGTTGCCAAGCGCAAGTGCACTTAAGTCTTTATTATAATCTGATTTACGCTTCCATGGATCAAGACCATCAAGAGCCTTTACCGTGAGCAATGACTCCAGGCTGTTTACAAAAAGAAACATAAACACATAATACCAAAATGTGCCTGTGCTAATGGCAGCAAAGCTCGCATTGAATTTCACTTCCTTCCAGAAATCGCCAACGTGCACTAATGCAAAATGTTTGTTGCCCGAGTCAACAAGTGTTCCCAGGTTTAGGTAGATACCAAGTGGAATCATCACCAGCAGTACCAACATTGGTGCGGGTATCTTTTTAAAGATCCCACCAATAGCAGGCAATCCGAAAAGGATAATTAAGCTGCCTATACCAATAATTGCAATTTCAGGTTTAGCATTTGCAATGAATGTAGGTATGTGAGTATACAGACCGATTGGACTTAGTCCTTTCCCTGCTGCATCTTTTAAAAGAGATGCATCAACACCAAGCAGAATTGGAAATTGTTTAGCGAAAATTAAAACACCGATGGCTGCCAACATTCCATGCACAGCTGAGTGCGGAAAGAAATCGCTGTACGATCCGAATTTTAAAAAGCCAAGTACTACTTGAATGATAGCCATGATAACAATTGCACCACAGGCGAGTTGTACGCCACTGGCTCCTTCAATCTTCAAGGCATCTAATGCCAGAACTGCACCTGAGCAAACCGTGATCAAACCGGCAGCAGGGCCTTTGATAGTCATTCGTCCGCCCATAAAGAAGCTCACAACAATTCCCCCAACCATGGCTGTAAGCACGCCCATAGCTGCAGGGAATTTGCTGGCGCTGGCGATACCAAGGCTTAGCGGCAAGGCTAATAAAAATACGAGGAACCCGGATAAAGCATCTGCAGTCCAATTTTGCTTCAGCCCTTCAAGTCCATCTTTAGGAATTTCAAGAGTTTTCATTTTTTACTTTTAAGTTTAAAATCGACTTCCATGTTTTGTTGTTTTCAGTCCGGGTGCAAATCATGTGAAAATCATTTTCCTCGGACACTTTTTATACGATACGATTGATTTCACTGATCGTGCCAGTAAATAGCATCATTGGCATTTCAAGCCTGCCTAATTATGCAGGAGAAATTTATCAGATAAGGAGATGGCAGTTGAGGAGAAACAGCGGTGGCTGCGCAGCAATGTGCTGGTATGAGTGTTGGATAAAGACCTGCGAAGACTTTATTAATTCATGATGACGATAAAAAACTGAAATCAGATTAAAGTCAAAGAGGGAAGTAAATTCTTTGTGACCTAATCCGTCTTCCTCATTTGCATCCAGTTCTTCAGCGAAGATGCAGAAAAGCTGTGTTTGACTGGCACTTGATGAATTCACTAATTGAGTACCGGCATTTTCAGTTTTATCAGAGGGGCCGGCGGGTAATATTACAGGAGCCAGCAACTCCACTGAGAAGATAATAAGCGCAAAAAATTTTATAAACTGATGTAAATTTCGATGCATGATTATCTCTGCGAAATGTAAAGGTTATAAGAATTGCGTCACATTTCAAAATTTTTATATAAGTGGAAAGCAACCCGGGTTAACTTTAAAGTTGAGTTGTATAAAATAACCGTCCGTGGTTTAATAGGCTGCCCTGAGTAAATTTGAACCGCGAATGTCATGGATTTTTTTACATTTGCGCAGTTTATGAAGAATATAAACCATATTAGCGTGTTGTCTTACACATTCGTGGTTATCTTCTTATACACTTTTATTGTTTCACTATCCGTTAATTTCTGGACAGATTACCCAAAGGAACAAGGGTATAATGTTTCCAAAAGCAGTAGCCTTCCTTCCAAGTCTGATAATCAACTTCCTTACGAAGAAAGAGAGATTGAAAAGGATGACGACCCTCAACAGGATTTCTTTTTTGTTTGCCAGTTTGGTGTCTCTGCTCCAGTCTTGATCGCCGGAGCATGGTGCGAATTGATTCATAGTGCGCCACTCGCAATAGGTACTATTTCAGACATCCCATTGTATCTGGCCGACCGCTCTCTTCGAATCTGAATTGAAAAAATATCCGCCCACCGGTACCGGTGCGGTTATAATCAGCAGGCAGACCTGCAGCTCAAACTGTTTCTTCAACGGACAATCCTAAGGTAATATTAATAGTTATGCAGAATTCTTCTTTTGATGAACATGAAGTGCTCCATGAGCTGAAGCACTACCTGCCTGAGCAGGCATCGCTCAAAGATTTTATTCATCAGAACACGTTGCAGGCATTTCAGAAATTGAAATTCCACGACGCGCTTCATCGAGCTTCTGAAATGTTTGGGTATAAGGTTTCACTTAAGTTAAGCGAATTCCGATCCCTTTACGATTCCAAAAAAATCAGAGAAGACATTCTTGAAAAAGTAATTATTGAACGAAAGGGAGCAAGCGCTCTTAAGGAATGGAAAGAAAAGGTGTGTTCTGGGAAATATAGTATGCACAGCCCTCCGCGTATAGGAGCGCTGCGATCGAACTGGAAGCGTCAATATCATATTGATATGGATTCGCTGGTGCAACCCGTTCTTTTCAGAATCCTGTGTAGTTATCTTGATCAGGGAATTTCGATATGGAATTTTCCGGTAAAGGGAAAAAGCTTTCTGGAGTCAATGAGGGAAATAGAGAAAGTCGGCCTGTCTAGTTTTTTTAGAACAAAGCGAGCAAAAAAATACCTGTTGGATGATAATTGTGAGATTGCTGATTTATTGGAAATACTAATTGGCGATGAGTCGCTCTACAAACAGTATTTGTTCGACCAGCAGTTTTCGCATATGGGATGGTCGGGTATGGTTTCAGTTGTCGAAACCAGCCCGTCAACACTTTTGGATACGAAAAAGATTTCAGTGCATGATCTCGTGGTATTTGAGCTTCTCATGGAGATCGATATCATGGACTACAACTTTGGCAAAGACTGGATGCCACTCAGTACAAAGATTAGTGAGCGCCCTATTGACTTGTTTGCCGATGTTCATCTAACGGAATTGCGCGAAGTATTAATCATCTGGCAAGAAGCATTTGAGTGGAGTTATTATGATCAGGTGTTGGCAGGAATTGTTTCAACATCCAAAGCCACCAATCATCAACAGGTGCAATCCAAAACTTTCCAGTCTTTATTCTGCATAGACGATCGTGAAGATTCCTTTAGAAGATATCTTGAGAAAGCAGACCCTAAATGTGAGACCTTTGCTACTCCGGGTTTCTTTAGCATGGAATTTTTCTATCAGCCTGAAGATGGGAAATTCTATACCAAAGTTTGTCCGGCGCCCGTCACGCCAAAATATTTAATTAAAGGATCGAATAACAAAGAAAAGCGAGAACAGGATGTTCATTTCTCAAAACATACGACCTCATTTTATTCCGGCTGGTTGATCTCACAGACTCTCGGTTTCTGGTCGGCTTTGAAATTGTTTGTTAATATTTTCAGACCGTCGATCAGCCCGGCTACGGCTTCCTCGTTCCAGCACATGGACAGGCACTCTCAACTGACTATTGAAAATAAAGACCCTAAGAGCACAGAAAACGGTTTGCAGATTGGTTTTACAGTTGCAGAGATGGCGCAGCGTCTTGAAGGGATGCTGATGAGTATTGGCTTGGTGAAAGATTTTGCTCCGATAGTTTATATCGTTGGTCACGGTTCCAGTAGTGTTAACAACCCACATTATGCGGCCTACGACTGCGGGGCCTGTTCTGGCCGTCCCGGCTCGGTAAATGCCCGAGTTGCCTGCTATATGGCTAACCACCCTGAGGTGCGAAAAATTCTTGCTGAACGTGGGATTGCAATTCCGACATCAACGCAATTTCTTGGCGCCCTGCACGATACCACGCGCGACGAGATCGCTTTCTTTGATGAGAACTCATTAACTGTTACCAACCGCGAAAATCACACGATTAATGAAAAGGTATTTGCGAAGGCATTAGATAATAATGCCAAAGAAAGATCACGCAGGTTTGAGCTTGTAAATTCAAAATTGACCCCGGAAAAAATTCATGATGAAGTTCGTAAGAGGTCCGTTTCCTTATTTGAGCCTCGGCCTGAGCTGAATCATGCGACTAACACGCTTTGTGTGGTGGCAAGGAGATCGTTGTCTAAGAATTTGTTTCTGGATAGGCGCGCATTTCATAATTCATATAATTATGCCATTGATCCCGATGGTAAATATTTATTGAACATACTTCGGCCTGCTGCGCCCGTTTGCGGTGGCATCAATTTAGAGTATTTCTTTTCACGTGTAGACAACCAAAAGCTTGGCGCAGGAACCAAATTGCCTCACAACGTCATGGGACTCTTTGGTGTGGCGAATGGTATTGACGGGGATTTGCGGCCGGGCTTGCCGAGTCAGATGATCGAAGTACATGACCCTATTCGGTTGATGATCATTGTAGAGCACTTCCCGAAAGTAGTGCTTGAAACTATTCTTCGCTCACCTGAAACCTACGAGTGGTTTATCAATGACTGGGTTAAGCTTGTAGTAGTTAATCCTGAAACTTTCGAACTATCACTTTTTAAAGAAGGGCAGTTCTATCCGTACGAACCATTGCAGAAGAAAATTGAGACGGTCTTAAATCTCGCACCCCTATTCGAAACTAATATTGACAATTTGCCGGTTTACGCCATCGCATAATTATGACCACACTACTTCCGTTTTTTATTCTCCTTCCGTTTGCAGGATTTATTATCAGCTTATTGATTCCTGCAAAGAATGAAGGCCTGCTTTCGATTACGTCTTATCTGACTGCCGGCATTCACTGGGCTGGGGTTACTTTGTTTACCATTTATTGGTTCTTCGATGGGCATACTGTGTTGGACCATGATTATGTCACACTTTATCAAACTACTGATTACGATTTTTTCATTGATTTCTATTTTGATAAAATCACTGCGGTTTATCTTTTTGTAGGTTCTTTTCTTACGTTTTTGGTAACGATATACAGTCGCTATTATTTACATCGTGAGGCGGGCTACAAACGATTTTTCAACACGATACTTTTTTTCTTTTTGGGTTACAACATAGCCGTTGCTTCGGGTAACCTCGAAACGATGTTCATTGGTTGGGAGATTCTTGGGATATCTTCATTCTTATTGATAGCTTTTTACAGAGATCGTTACTTGCCTGTAAAAAACGCAGTGAAAGTTTTTTCCGTTTATCGTGTGGCCGATGTCGGGCTGATCCTGGCCATGTGGATGAGTCATCATTTGTGGCACGAGAACATTACCTTTTCAAAACTTAATAATTTTGAGCTTGTTCACCATCAATTGCAAAGTCATACGGTAATCGGAGTGTTCATTGCTATGATGTTTCTGATCTCCGCTGCTGCCAAGTCGGCACAACTTCCTTTTTCTTCATGGCTTCCTCGCGCTATGGAAGGCCCCACGCCATCGAGTGCTATTTTCTACGGATCGCTTTCCGTGCATTTGGGAGTTTTTCTATTGCTTCGCACGTTTCCGTTTTGGGAACAGCAGATTTCAGTTCGTGTGTTGATTGCTTTGCTTGGTTTGCTCACAGCCATTATTGCCACAGGCATTGCCCGCGTGCAGTCTTCTGTGAAAAGTCAGATTGCCTATGCCTCGGTGGCACAGATCGGACTAATCTTTATTGAAGTAGCAGCAGGATTTGATAATTTGGCATTGTTCCATTTTGCTGGTAATGCGTTTTTGCGAACCTATCAGTTGTTGGTTTCACCTTCGGTGGTAAGCTATTTAATCCGTGAGCAGTTTTATAATTTCTCTCCGCATGCACGCTCCATTGAAGAGTCGTTTCCTAAAAAGATGGCCTACACATTATACATTCTGTGCATAAAGGAGTGGAACCTCGATTCGTTTATGTATCGCTATTTGTGGAACCCGCTCAAATGGCTGGGGAATAAATTAGACTTCCTGACACTGAACCGGACGGTTATCTTTTTCATACCTGCCTACCTGATTGGAGTACTTTGTCTGGGTATTTCCGATAATTTACCCGACTTCGTCGTTAGTAAACTTCCAATATTTTTCTCGCTGATAGGCTTGGTTATGGTGTTGAAGTCATTCACCGAAAGGAAGGTGGCAAGGCTTAGTTGGATATTGATCATCATGAATCACCTGTGGGTAGCATTGGCAATTTCCTTCAACGAACATTTTAAATACGGCCAACCGGTTATTTACCTAAGTGGGATTATTGTAGCTGGCGCACTTGGACTCATTTGTCTTTATAGGCTACGTTCGATTGAGGGCAATATTGATCTTGATCAGTTTCACGGACACTCGTTTAAGCATCCCAAGCTCGCCTTTTTCTTTTTTCTCTGCTGTTTGGGTGCCACAGGCTTTCCTATTTCGCCCACATTTATTGGCGAAGATTTGATTTTCACTCACATCCATGAAGATCAGGCGCTATTGGCATTCTTTACTTCTTTGAGTTTTATCATCGATGGAATTGCGATCATTCGAATTTATGCTCGAGTGTTCCTGGGGCCTCACGCAAAATCGATGTACGAAATGGCTTACCGGTCTTCGTAAAAAGACTGACAGGGCCTTTCTATTTGTGGTTAATCAAGTAACCAATTGCCATTGCATAGCCTTCAAGTCCAAATCCGGTTATCAGGCCGGCACATTTTGATGTGATCAGGCTTTTATGACGAAATTCTTCGCGAGCATATATGTTGCTGATATGGACCTCTACCACTGGAGTCTTGATGGCACCGATAGCGTCATGAATAGCTATGGAGGTATGTGTGTAAGCACCGGCATTCAATACTACACCCTGATAGTCGAACCCGACTTCATGCAACTTGTTAATAATCTCACCTTCTACATTCGATTGAAAGTAAAATAACTCTGCGGACTTGAATCGTTGCTTTAACTTTTCAAAAACGGTGTCGAAAGCTTCGTTCCCGTAAATATCCGGTTCGCGTTTGCCCAGCAAGTTTAAGTTGGGGCCATTGATGATCTGAATTTTCATAAGTTAAATCGGTTCGCCTGTGGGTGAAGGTTTGATGGAATCGAAGTTGTAATTTGCAAATTAACAGGAACATATTGATTCATCAACGGATTCTACTTTGAATTGGGACGTCTACATCAAACAGTTTGGTCAATACCTGAAGCTTGAGCGCTCATTATCTCAAAACTCAATTGACGCTTATGTGCATGATGTTGAGAAACTAAAACAATTTAATGAATTGGAGGGCACAAAAAAGGATGCTCTAAAAATTACGCCTAAAGACCTTCAAAAGTTCATTCATTATATTAATGAGCTCAACATGAGTGCTCACAGTCAGGCAAGAATTCTGTCGGGGCTCAAGGCTTTCTATAAGTATTTGGTTTTTGAGGAATTGATTGAAAACAATCCGGCTGCACAACTTGAAGGCCCGAAACTTGGCCGTAAGTTGCCCGATACGCTTGAATATCTTGAAATTGTTAAACTCCTAGAGGCGATAGATCTTTCTACGCCCGAGGGAGCCCGGAACCGCGCTATGATGGAAACATTATATAGCTCGGGCCTGCGTGTGAGTGAGCTTGTAGATTTAAGACTTGCCAATATTTATTTTGATATCGGATTTCTTCGGGTGGTAGGCAAAGGAAATAAGGAGAGGCTGGTGCCTATCGGGCGCGATGCTATGAAATACCTGAAAATTTATTGTGACGAAGTTCGTGTGCATGTGCCTGTGCAGAAGGGGTTTGAAAGTTATGTGTTCCTCAATAGGCGAGGCCGCAGACTCACGCGTGTTATGATCTTGCTTATCGTCAAAGGCCTGGCTGCAAAGATTGGTCTAAAGAAAACGATCAGCCCCCACACGTTCCGCCATTCATTTGCAACACATTTGATTGAAGGCGGGGCCGACTTGCGAGCTGTGCAAGAGATGCTGGGGCATGAGTCGATAACGACAACTGAAATATACACTCATTTGGATCGCGATTATTTGCGGCAAGTTGTTCAGGAGTTTCACCCACGGGCTTAACTTTGAGATTAAAATAAATAATTGCCTTAGTTTTAATTAAATTTGAATATGAGATTTTTAACCGGTTTACTTTTTGTTATCAGTACTTGCACTTTTGGTCAGGGTATTAGCGTGGAGTACGACAAGACCCACGATTTTTCCAAATACAAAACCTTTTCCTTTGGCGAAAGCCAGGTCATAACTCCTCAAGACCAGAAACAAATTAGCGACGCTGTTATCGATAAGTGGATTAAGAATAGTGTTTCAAGTGAATTGGAATTTAAAGGACTAAAGAGAGTCGATTCATTGGCTGACTTGGTTGTTACCTACGCTGTTGGGACGATGGCCCGCTCAGATTCACAACCTATTGGTCCGCTCGGGCAGACGCCAGGCTCTACAGCAACAAGCTGGTCACGTAATTATCAGCAGACGAGTCTGATCATTGATTTGAATAGCCGGAATAATTCTTTGGTATGGCGCATCAATTCGTTTGCCGATATCATTGGTAAGGATTCTGAACGCACCATTGATCTGATTGTGGAGCGCGGATTTAAGAAATTTGGCAAGCCCATCAGGAAAAAGAAATAGCAATTAAGCAGATGCCTTAGCTAATCTCTTATAGATTTCAAGGCATGTCCAGGCATCGGTGGCCGCATAGCTGATTTGCTTGTCATTTAAGGTAGAAGCCTCCCAGTTGCTCGTTTGGGCTGTCTTTGAAACCCGAAACCCCAGCAGAAGTCCGGTAAGTTTTTTCACGCCCTCCACCTGAAGCCCGGCATTCTTGGCCAGGTCAGCGAGTTCAATAACTCCCTGCGGAGTAAATTTTTTTAATCGTTGCAGCGCCTTGATATCATCGCGCAATGCAACTCCGGCTTTCAATATGTTTGGATTTTCAAGGAAATCAATTACTTCAGACTGAAGCCCAGTATGGTTAAGCCGAATCAGGAAGACTTTCTCCTCAAGTGCTATCTGCAGGAGCGCAACTTTGTTTTGATGACCACTTACAAATACGGGTTTTGTCTCGGTATCAAAGCCTACTATTGAATGCCGATTTATTTCAGAAAAAACCTCTGACAGGTTAGAGGCTTCTGAAATTACAACGATTTTCCCTTTATAAGCGCCTAGCGGCAAAGCATTAATTTCTTCCGAAGTAATTGTCGTCTTTTGAAAATGAGGTTGTTGAGACATGTGGCTTTTAACTAACTTTTCTTCACCTGGTAATTCACATTTCTGTCTTTGAGATAATTGACAATGAAATCAAAATCTTCTCCCTTTTCTCCCAAATACTCTGGCGGGCAAATTCCTTTGCGATTGAATTTCCCATCGGAAACCAGATGAGCCGCTGCTGTGCAAGTGTAGCCGGTAGTACGCGCCATCGATAGCGTGCCGCTCGATTTCTCGGTGTGGTCAAGCAGCGTATATTCATATTTTCTTGGAGTGCCATTTTCTTCACCGGCAATACGAATCCGCATCACGGTGAACTCTTCTTCGCCGGGTTTTAATTTCCATTTGGGGAACAGAAGTTTAGCTGTTACATCTACCGGTTTGATTTTGACTCCTTTCACTTCGACCTCTTCATGTGAGAAGAAACCAGTTTCGCGCAATACACGGAGGTATTCTATGCACCCTGGATAGCGTAGTGTTTTTTCAATCATGTTGGGAATATTGGGCATGGTCTTGATCAGTGAACGAAGCCCGTCTGAATTCCAAGACTCCAATGTCCCGACTCCATCAAAATGCACGAGTTCAGGATCGGAGAGTGCCTCTTTGGTTACCATCACCTTGTTTTGTACATACCTCGCCGGGCGAATATATTCTTCGATCACATCAATAGGAGAGAATACGGCTTTATATTCATAAGGCCACTCACGTACTTTAGGCAAGCCGCCAACAAGACATTCATAGGAATCAATTTTCATCCGATGATTGTGGTATCCAAGGATAATATTTCCCATGCCGGGTGCTACACCGCAGTCGGTGACGATCGTGACATTTTTATTTTTAGCTGCATCATCAAGCAGAAAAGGATCTTCAGGAAAAAAGGAAATATCGACCATGTTTTTACCTGCCGCGATAACCGTCTGGGCATTTTTAAATCCCATAAACCCAGGTACAGAGCCAACAACCAGATCAAATGGCTGGAGCAGCGAGGTCAGATTATTATGGTCTGAGAGATCGGCCTTTACAGTTTTAATGCCGTGACCCTCCAAGGCTCTCAGAGCCTCCTCGTTGACATCTAAGGAAGTGACATCGAAGCTTTTAGCAAGATCTTTAGCCATTACGTGTCCTACCAAACCTGCACCCAGTACAATTATTTTCTTCATTAGCATTCTATTAAAAGTTATCGGTTATTCGTTATTTGTAAATTGTCCTGTCTTCTATAACACCCTGTTTCTCTAATCACTATTTACTATCTAACACGCGACTCTATGAACCCCGCCAAGTTAATTGAAAAAGCCAAACACTCACGATTTTATCTTTGGCTATTGAATTTTATGCTTAGCCGAATGATCCCGTTCAACTTACCTCATGGGTTTGAGATCACCCATATTGCGGACTCTCACATGGAGACCAGGCTGCCGTATAAGCGCAAGAATCTCAACCATATCAAGGGCCTTCATGCCTGCGCCTTAGCAACCTTAAGCGAGTTTACTACAGGTTTCCTTTTGATTAGCAGGCTGGATATGAATCGCTATAGACTTATACTTCAACGGCTCGAGATTGATTTTCTCTATCAGGGAAAAATGGATGGCATCGGCCAATTCTCAATTAGCAATGAATGGCTGGAGGAGAAAATTTATAAGCCACTTCAATCACAAGATTCGGTGGTGGTGCCTTGCACTGTAAAAATCAGCGACTCAAAAGGAAATCACCTCACTACTGCAGTTGCACATTGGCAATTGAAGGATTGGAAAAAGGTAAAGACCAAAGCTTAACAAGTTTTGATAAATTTGTATACCTGAAGAATTTAAATGTTTCTGCCATGAGAAAAATAGATATGCTGCTTTCAGAATATGGGGAAAGCCATAAAAACGAAACCAACAAAGCCATTCACTGGATTTGTGTTCCGCTTATTTTTTTTAGTGTTGTCGGGTTGATTGCATCAATTCCGTCGCAGGTTGTTCAAAACCTGTTGGGTACTTCCAGTCCGTATGCCAATTGGGCTTTGGTGACGTTGGTACTCATTCTTATTTATTACATCTCGTTATCGATCTCGCTTACTATCGGCATGGCTTTGTTTGCGTTGGTCTGTCTTTATCTGGCAAAAATTATTTCCGCTTCGGGCATTGCTCCGCTATGGCTGGTGAGTATTGGCATTTTTGTTCTTGCGTGGATCGGGCAATTTTACGGGCACAAAATCGAGGGAAAGAAACCTTCGTTTTTAAAAGACCTCCAATTTTTACTGATTGGCCCTGCCTGGCTGATGCACTTCATTTATAAGAAGATTGGAATTCCCTATTGATTGAACAAGTATACATTTATTGAAGGCCTTCCGGCCAAACCATACAAATCAGTTTTCGAGCGCTTTCTTTTTAATGAAGATCGTCATCGGAGCTCACAGTCCGAAAAAAATTGGAATACCTTTTCGTTTATTGATGAGCATGCCGGACAAATTGTAGCTCAAATTCATTTCTGTATTGTTGATGGAATAGCTTTAAGTCCTTGTAACGCGCCTTTTGGTTCAATTGAATTCGCTGAAGAGTTAGATCCTGAGTCTTTCGCATTCTTTCTGAATGAAGTAGAAAAAAGACTAAAAGCGATCGGTGTAAAGAAGATTGCAATAAAAGATACTCCACACCAATACCGGCCTCACCAATCGACTTTGCTTAGCGTCTTACTTTTAAATCACGGATTTACTATTCGTGGTCACGAGATAAACTCTGCTATTGTTGTTGATGCAGTCGATTGGGAAAATAAAATACCTCAGGCAAAACTGAGAAACCTGAAACGATGCAGAAAAGAGAAATTGGAGTTCCGGTGTTTAGGAATAGAAAGGCTAAGTGAAATTTATCAGTTTATCGAAAACTGCAGGCGAGAGCGTGGAGTGACTTTGAGTATGTCGCTGGCGCAATTGCGGCAGACTATTGATTACTGCAAAGATGACTTTATTCTTTTTGGTGTATATCAACAGGACGAATTAGTGGCGGCTTCAATTTCTGTAAGGGTGAACGAACGTATCGTATATAATTTTTATCCTGCGCATGCTAAGAAAACCAATTCGCTCAGCCCTTTGGTTTTTTTAATTGATAATGAATACCAGTATTGTCGCGAGCGAAATATTGGTTTAATCGATTTAGGAACATCAATGTTGAGTGGCGAAATTAATTTCAGCTTATTAAATTTTAAGACTCAACTCGACGGAAAGCCTTCGCTAAAATTGACTTTCGAG
>JABDGP010000007.1 GCA_013285945.1 Bacteroidota bacterium
TGCAGACGATCTGCAATTGACCATTGACCACTGACCACTGACGAGCCGACTCATTGGGAAAATTGAGCAGATCAGTTATTCACCGTAGCAGAAACATTTACCTGTAGCTGCGTACCCGGCAGCACGGAGGCATTCTGGATATTTACACTGTTAATTTGTGGGATAGGCGGAAGCGGGCTCGTGTCATACCCACCGCCAATGGCGCCTCCGCTTGGAAATGGATACGAACCTCCATAAATGCCAATGTCCGTGCCGTCTGTGCCGGCATTGTGTCCAGTTGAACCCGTTTGAAGTCTATAGTTGAAAGTGGCATTATAATTATTCAAATCAGTAACATTAGTAAACAGCGGGTTGACACCAACTTGATTATTGCCACCCGTATTATTGTTAGCTAAAAAACTATTGGTTGGCGTTGCTGAACTAATATTCGATGAAACAGAAATATTGTTATTAAAAGTGCACTGGGTAATATTCCCCATAACTATAGTTCCAGAAGAGCTTGTAAAAATATTGTTGGTTACGATTGCAAATTGGATAGAAGAAATAGCGCCTATCGCGCCGTTACCATTTCCATTTAAATTAATAAACAGATTGTGGTCGATTACTACTGAGGGCTGATTGAAGTTGCTTATACAATTTTGACTTGAATTATAAAAAAGGTTGTTCTGGATGACGACATTGCTGGAATTGTTATTTCCATTGATTGACCCGCCAGGGAATTGACCCGTCATGACATTGTTATAAATTGCCCAATTAATCATTTGCAGGTTAATCTGACCGATTTGATTCCTGAACATTTTGATGTTATTTATGCTTAGGGAGCCGCTTGTTAACCCGACATTTGCGACTTTGAATCCCGAGATCACAGTTCCTGAACCGTCATTCACACCAGCATCTTTAAAGAAATTAATATTATTTACCGCAGTGATCAGGTTAAACTGATTGGCTACGCTGAAGCCAGCGCCAATCAATACTAACTTTTTGGTGATGTTGATATCCGAATACGTGTACTGTGTGCCATTCACATAAATTGTATCGCCTGCACTTGCAGCAGCGATCGCCTGCGGGATGTCGGGATATTGCGCGGGCTTGTTGAGGTCGTTGCTCACCGTACGAATAGTTGCATTGGCATGTATTGCACCAATAAGCAATACAAAAATCCAGAAGTTCGTTTTAGCTTTCATGGGTTTGATTTTAGGCTAATCAAATTTCCCCATTAAACTCACTTCCTCACATCGGATGAATATCTGATTTTAATAGGATAGAGAATAGTTCTGATTAACTCTTTCGCAGCACTTTTGCTACAGCCTGTGCTTTACTGTGCACATGCAACTTTTCGTAAATGCTCGAAATGTGGGTGCGCACCGTAGAGATGCTGATGAAATACTTGTCGGCTATTTTTTTATAACTCAACCCATCAACGAGAGAATAAAGTATTTCCTTTTCTCGCACAGTAAGTGAGTAGTCATCTACAGGAGAGACTGATTTTGACTGAAAGGATTGAATTATCTTTCTCGCTATGGTATCGCTCATCGGTGCTCCGCCACCAGAGAGTTCACGCACAGCTTCTATAATTTGTGTTGGCGGTGTCTTTTTTAAAATATATCCGGATGCACCGTTGCGAATGGCTTCAAATATTTTTTCGTCATCTTCGAATACAGTAAACATTAAAATCTGCATCAAAGGAAAATTGGACTTCACCGTGCGCACACCTTCTATTCCCGAAATTTCGGGTAAGCCAATATCCATCAAAATAATATCGGGCTTGGCCTTGTTCAATTCACTTACAATATTCTGAAGATTGCCCATAACCGCTACACATTGCATACCCTCCGAATTGTTCAATAAATTCGCCAAGCTGCTCCTCAATGCAGTGTTATCTTCAACAATGGCTACTTTAATCATGCATAATGATCTATTCAGGTAAAGTTGCTTAATCTGTCGAGATTATTCTGTCAGATGTTTATTTGATTTTCACTTGTAGCGACACACAGTTTCCGTGTTTTAGATCGGATTCTATTTTAAGGATCGCTTTCATTGACTCTGCTCTTTTTTTCATGCTACTCAACCCATTGCCTTCATACGAAAAGTTGGGATCGAAAACTTTTCCATTGTCGGTAATTATCACCTTCAAATGGTTTTGCTCATAATTCACAGCAATGGAGGCTATCGTGCAATCAGCATGCTTTATAATGTTATTGATTGATTCTTTCAGAATCAAAAAAATATGCTGACGGTATTCCATCGTTAAGGTAAGTTGCTGAATATTGTTTTGTACATCGATCGAATATTCGATGTTCTTCGCTTCAAAAAGCTGCGCAGCAAATCGTTTCACCCGCAACAAAAGTTTTTCAAGAGAATCATTATCGGGGTTAATACCCCAAACAATGTCATCCATTTTTTCCATCAACATCTGGGCATTGTCGCGGATCTCTCTTATCATACCCGAAGTATTTTGATGAGACATCCGATGCAGGGCAAGGTCACCAAGTATAGAAATAGAACTGAGTGTAGAACCGATATCATCATGCAAATCTGTTGATATCTTACTTCGTAATCTCTCCTGCATAAGTACCTGATTCAGCCGGTAACGATACCCAATATAAACTGTCACTGAGATTACAAACGAACTAAGCAAAACAAACCACCAAGTCTTCCAAAACGGTGGGCGAATTGTAATAAAAAGCAAGTCATCTGATTTATTTGCAACACCATCACTTGTGGCGCCACGTGCTCTGAAAACATAATGGCCTGGGGCTAAACTTGCATACTGCGCCTGGCCGGTATTGCCAACATACCTCCATTCCTTATCTACTTCGTCGAGTTTGCAATAGTAATGGTTTTGTAACGGATTACTGTAGTTCAGCAATGCCCAGTGAAATGTAAAGTTGTTATAACTATAATCGAGATAAATATATTTTTTTCCATCATCACCGCGTTGCACCTGAATTTCTTTGTTTTGCGAAAACAGCTCGGTGATGGTTATTGTTGGAGTCATCGCTGATTTAAGCATCACTGTAGGATCAAATTCTGTTATATAGTTTTCATCAGCGTATAGAATTTTTCCTGTGCCAAGACAAGTAATTACGCCATCCATCATGTCATTGTTTATCAATCCGTCATTTGATGTAAAACGATTAAATTCATGGGTCTTTTTATTGAATGATAACAAACCGCTGCTGGTGGTTATCCATAATCGTCCCTGAAGATCGCTGCAAAAGCCGGACACGGTTTTATTCAATTCTTCCGGTACATGCCACTGTTCAATTGCTCTCGTGGTAGTGTGAATTCGAATTACTTCGCCGGAGATTACAAACCAGAGGTATGGTTTCTCATATTCTATATTTAATAGCCGATATCCGGCGCCGAGCACTTGCGCTGTCGGCTTTGTAAAAGTGCTGTCCGAGCGATTAAACAAGATCAGTCCTTCGTCAAGATCGGCAAACCAAACATTTCCAACTTCATCTTCTAGTGCACTAGAAACAACAAGTTTTTTGATTTCCTCTTCTCGTGTCGGAAACCCTGCCATTATTTTTTTGAATTTCCCGTTGATATCAACTTGCCATATTCCGCTCCTCCATGGAAACACCCAATGCTTGCCGCGACTATCAATAAACATGTTGGTAAAAAAATTCCGCGCGGGTGTGTTACTTTCCTTTTGTGTAAGGTGAAAATCTTTTTGTTCTCCGGTAACTTCATTTAGTAATACGAGCCCTGATTCTGTACATAACCAAATATGAGTTGCGTCTTCGCGTACAATATTCAGTGTGGCAATCGACTCAACCCCGCTTCCAGTCTTTTTGATAACCTTAAATGCAGAATCATAAAGAGTAAGGAATTCAGTACCATTTCCACCAACATACAATTGCTTTCCTTTTTGCAACAATGCAATACTTTGCGGGGTAATTTTATTAGGAGTAAGATAATGATGGATAAAGAATTGTCTGCCAGGGTCCATGATCTTCACGCCCTGTAAATCACTTATCCAAAGCAGGCCATCTTGCGAAACATATAATTTCGACTGAATAAAATTACTTTCGGTTTCATCCACTGTAGGAAAATATCGCTTCGCATTTCCCTCTTCATCAATGGCCACGAGGTTTGAGCACCAAATATTGAATTTGCCTCGGAGATTTTTTGCCTCTGCAATTCCATATACATTCAAAGGAACATTTTGACCTGATACAGCGCGTGTTGTTTTTTTTTCAGGGTCATATACGCGAATGCCCTTGCCCCAGTATCCAAGCCAGAGGTTACCTGTATGGTCTTCGGCAATAGTGTTAATGAGATCAAAAGCTTCGTGATCCGTTACTTGTTCAAATTTATTTTCACCGAAATGAAATTGCCAAAGACCATTGAAAGTAGACAGCCACAATCTCCCCTTCTTATCTTGATGAACCTGAACGATGTGGTTGTCAGCTCTGCGTAAAGGGGATTCGTCATGTGTTTCATTATAATGAATTACAAACCGATGCTCCTTAATTATGAACTGAAGCAATCCTACTTCGGAAGCCAACCAGATATTCCCAATAGCGTCGGCACGAAGATCCCACATCAGGTTGCCATTACCTCTGTTGGTTTTAATGTGATAAGTAGTAAAAGTGTTTAACTCAGCATCAAATTTCGACAGCCCATCAAGTGTAGCAATCCAATAATCGTGATTTGCGTCTTCAGTTATGGCACTGATATAATTGCTGCGAAGTGTTGTGGTATCATCCTTTTTGCTTCTATATTTTTTTATAACCGAGCCGTCATACCGGTTAAGCCCGTCTTGTGTTCCGATCCACATAAACCCATAGCTATCTTGAAAAAAACAGGTAACTCGATTGTCGGATAAACCGTTCTGGTCACTGAGTGAGTATAGCACCAAACGATCGCCGTGAGTCTGTGCGACAATTTGAATCGCCGCTACTAAAAAAATAAACAGAAAGAAAGAAAATGTGTAACGCATGGAAGGAATCAACCATGTAATTTAAGTTTCTTATGGAAAACTTTACACTCCACAAATAGGTTTAATTTTGATGTTGAATAAAAAATTGGGAGTCCGTTGTAAATTGCCCGACTTTGAAAGTTAACGAATCACTAAAAGCTATTGTCTCCAATCTCCCTGATTCACCGGGAGTGTACCGTTATTATAATGAGGAAGACGTTCTGATCTATGTTGGTAAAGCCAAGAGTCTGAAAAAAAGAGTCAGTAGTTACTTCAACAAACAATCACAATATAGCCGCAAGACAGAAAAGCTGGTATCGGAAATACGAAAGATAGAATATACGTTAGCAAACACGGAATTTGATGCATTGCTTCTCGAAAACAATCTCATCAAGCAAAACCAGCCCAAGTACAACATTCTGTTAAAAGACGATAAGACTTTCCCATATCTCTGCATTATCAAAGAACCATTTCCTCGCATTATTGCCACACGCAAATTTATTCCGAAGTGGGGCGAATATTTTGGCCCATATGCTGGTGTACTTGCCATGAAAAATATTCTGGAATTGGTTCGTCAATTATATTCTATTCGCACATGCTCGCTTCTGTTATCAGAAGCTAATATTCAACAAAAGAAGTTCAAAGTTTGTCTTGAATACCATATTGGAAATTGTAAAGGTCCTTGTGAGGGGTTTCAAGAATTGAAAAATTACCTTGACGATATCGCACAAGCAAGAAATATTTTGAAGGGTGACTTGAGTGTGGTCAAAAATACGTTTGCTGCGCGCATGAACGAAGCTGCTGAAAAGTTGGAATTTGAAAAAGCAGATGAATACAAGCAAAAGTTGGGTCTTCTCGAAAATTTCCAGGTGAAGTCGCTGGTAGTTAACCCCAAGATTACCAACATCGATGTAATTACAATCACCGGCAACGAAAATGGTGCATTTATTAATTATCTAAAAGTAAAAGAGGGGTCAATCATTTTCTCCAAGAATTTGGAAGTCAAAAAGAAATTGAACGAAACCGATGAAGACATTTTAAATATGGCTGTAGCCGAACTTCGCGCGACTTATCGAAGCGACAACCCCGAAGTGTATACCAATATTCCTTTGTCCTTAAAGTCGGATGAGTTTGAAAATGTGGTTCCGTTAATTGGAGACAAGAAAAAATTGGTGGACATGTCGTTGAAAAATGCGTTTTACATGAAACGCGAAAAAGAGCTTGCCAAAGAAACACGACAGTCGAAGAAAAATGAAGTCCTTTCTATCCTACAGAAAAATTTACGACTTCTGCAGCTGCCTCGAATTATCGAATGCTTTGACAACTCAAACTTTCAGGGCACCTCGCCGGTAGCAAGCATGGTACGTTTTGTTGATGGCAAGGCTGACAAAAAAGGTTACCGTCATTTTAATATCAAAACTGTAATAGGCCCCGACGATTTCGCATCGATGAAAGAAATCGTCACACGCAGATATAAGCGTATCATGGAGGAGCAAGGCGAATACCCTCAATTAATTATTGTCGATGGCGGCAAGGGACAGCTCAGTAGTGCCTGTGAAGCATTGAAAGAGCTGGGCTTGTACGGAAAAATTCCTATCGTGGGCATTGCAAAAAAACTTGAAGAGATCTATTATCCCGAGGACCCGCTACCTCTTCTCATAAGTAAAAAATCTCCAGGACTTCAACTCATGCAACAAATACGTGATGAAGCCCACCGCTTTGCCATTGAATTTCACCGGCTGAAGCGAAGCAAAAATACTTTCATAACGGAAATAGAAAATATTCCGGGCATCGGGAAAAAGACAGCAGATAAGCTACTCAGGCATTTCAAGTCTTTTAAGAAAATCAAAGAAGCATCCCTCGAAGAGCTTACTGTTTTAATTGGAAAGAACTCCGCCGAAAAAATCAAACAGATAGAGAGTGAAACGTAAAGCAGAAAGTCTGGCGTTGACACTTCGCGCACCAAACTTTCTACTCTTACTATTACATATCCTTTTTTGCTAACGGGGGAATCACGCCCATATTATACCATGTGAAAGCATACTGATCTGCAGTTACATCCAGTGCTTTTGAAAGATTTGATGAACCGTGTCCAGATTTTGTATCAATTCGAATTAATACCGGAGCTACCCCGCTCTGCGACTCCTGCAATGTTGCTGCAAACTTGAAAGAGTGAGCAGGCACTACTCTGTCATCATGATCGGCTGTTGTAACTAACGTTGCCGGATAGGATGTGCCTGGTTTCAATGCATGGACCGGAGAATATTTTCTGAGGTATTCAAACATTTCCTTCGAGTCATCGGCAGTCCCGTAATCGTAAGCCCAACCTGCACCCGCGGTAAATTTGTGATACCGAAGCATATCCATTACACCCACTGCCGGCAATGCCACGCGCATCAAGTCGGGGCGTTGTGTCATCGTCGCTCCCACTAGCAGGCCGCCATTGGAACCACCTTGAATGGCTAAGTATTCATTAGACGTATATTTCTCTTTAATCAAATACTCTCCGGCAGCAATGAAATCATCAAACACATTTTGCTTATTCATCTTGGTGCCGGCCAGGTGCCACTTCTCTCCATACTCGCCACCACCGCGCAAATTAGGTTGCGCATAAACGCCTCCGTTTTCCAGCCAAACAATTCGTGACGTATTGAAACTTGGCGTAAGGCTGATATTAAATCCACCGTAGGCATAGAGTAACGTCGGGTTTTTTCCGTCCAGCTTTGTGCCCTTCTTATAAGTAATGAACATGGGAATACGTGTGCTATCCTTGCTGTGATAAAAGACCTGTTTGGTTTCATAATCCTCAGAATTGAAATCCACTTTTGGTTTTTCAAATAATGAAGATTTACCGCTGGCTATATCATATTTAAAAATTGTTGGAGGGTACGTGAACGAAGTGAATGAGTAATAAAGTTCTTTATCATCCACTTTGCCGCCAAATCCATTAGCTGTACCAATTCCCGGTAATTCAATTTCGCGTTCAAGCTTCCCTTTGAAATCATATTGTTTCACTTGAGTCTTTACATCTACAAGGTAGTTTGCAAAAATTTTGTGGCCTGCAGTGCCTGCATTTAACACATTTTCATTCTCGGGGATAATGTCTTTCCAATTTTCGGGAGTAGATTTCATGAAATTAACTCCCACAACTCTGCCATTAGGTGCGCCAAGATTTGTTTGAATGATCAGTCGATCTCCTTCATTATCTATTACACTATGGTTGTTATCAAAATTATTCACGATCGTGATCAACTTCGCTGAAGGGTTTTTCAAGTCCTGAATATAGAGCTCGTTACCAGTAGTGCTTGTAGCCGCCGAAATAACAAGGAAGCGTTCATCTTCCGTGAGATATCCGCCCACATACCTGCGAGGATTTTTATCATCACCAAAAATCAATTTATCCTGACTTCGTGGTGTCCCTACTTTATGATAAAACAGTTTATGGTTTTGAGTCTTGGCAGAAAGTTGGCTTCCCTTGGGTTTCTCATACGTGCTGAAATAGAATCCGTCATTTCCCTTCCATGCGATACCACTGAATTTGATATTACGAAGTGTATCTTCCAGAATGGTCTTGTCGGCTGCATTAATAATAATTGCTTCTGTCCAGTCTGCGCCGCCTTTCGAAATTTGAAAACCTGCGCGTGATCCATCCTTTGAAAAGGAGACGCCGGCCATGCGAGTTGTTCCATCCTTTGAAAAAGTATTTGGGTCAAGGAACACTTTGGGAGTACCTTGCTCACCCTTTTTGCGATACAGAACACTGTGGTTTTGCAACCCGTCATTCTTATAGAAATAATAGTATTCCCCTTCCTTAAATGGTGCACTCAAGCGCTCGTAACTGTAAAGAGTTTCAAGTCTTTTTTTAATTACATCCCTGTAAGGAATTTTATTGAGGAATCCGAAGGTGACATCATTTTGGTTTTTCACCCATTCGGCAGTGACTTTGGCTGTGTCATTTTCCATCCAACGATATGGATCGGAAACTTTCACGCCAAAAAATTCATTTACAGTATCTACTTTCTGAGAAGCCGGGTACTGAAAATTCTTTTCAACTTTTGGCGATTGATTGCATGCAGAAAAAAGAAACAAGCCAACACAGACTGCTATTGAAGTATGCTTCATGATTTTAGGGTTAATCAAGTAATGATAATAGGTTATAGGCTGGTAACAAATGACCTTTTGACAAGTGGTGTCATGGCCATTTTTAGGGCCAGAGCACTATTTCTCCAAATACCACTTCACGGTTTTCTGTATTCCGCTGTCAAAGTTCTCATTGGCTTTCCATTTCAGTTCAGTCTCAATCTTTGAAGCATCAATGGCATATCGCTTGTCGTGACCCGCACGGTCCTGCACATAAGTGATCAATTCACTATAAGGTTTTCCGCTTTTGCGCGGCTTTAGCTGATCAAGGATGGAGCAGACGGTTTGAGCAATCTGGTTATTGTTACGCTCATTTCTACCGCCAATATTGTAGGTTTCGCCGGCACGTCCATGTTGAAACGCCAAATCTATTCCTTTCACATGATCCATTACATACAACCAATCGCGCACGTTTTTTCCGTCACCATATATGGGAATAGGTTTTTCTGCGAGAGCTGTACGAATGATGGTTGGGATTAACTTCTCGTTGTTTTGTTTAGGTCCATAATTGTTAGAACAGTTTGTTGTCACTACGTTCATTCCATAAGTGTGAAAATAACTTCTTACAATCATATCGCTACCAGCTTTTGATGCTGAGTAAGGGCTATTGGGAGCGTGAGGAGTTTCTTCAGTAAAAAGTCCAGTTTCGCCAAGGGTTCCATATACTTCGTCTGTAGAAATATGAAGGAAACGATTGTTCGCTTTGTTATAGTTGAATTGAAAAGGAGCCTTCATCCAGTTTTTTCGAGCGACATCTAATACAGTGAACGTTCCTAACACATTGGTACGAATGAAAGCCTCTGGTCCAGCTATGGAATTATCCACGTGTGACTCAGCTGCAAAATGCACAACCCCCGAAATATTATATTGATTGAAAATGCGTTCTATTAATGAGCGGTCCAGAATATCTCCTTTAATAAAAATATGATGAGGATTAGCATCTACTTCTTTCAAATTGCTTAAGTCACCAGCATAAGTAAGGGCATCCAGATTTATCACTTGGTAATCTTTGTACTGATGAAGAATGTGAGTGACGAAATTAGACCCTATAAAACCTGCTCCTCCCGTAACCAAAATCGATTTCATATTTCAAAAATTAAATTGGGCGTCTGCCAATCGAGGGTGCTTTTTGTCGCGTTCAGAAATTATCATCTCGGGCTCCGCAATTTTCCAATCAATCTTCAAGGCTGGGTCATTAAATAGAATACCGCCTTCGGATGCAGGATAATGAAATTCGTCGGTCTTATACAACAACTCAACGCTCTCACTTAATACAATGAACCCATGCGCAAAACCTTTGGGTACCAAAAGCTGCTCACCCCGTTCAGATGACATTTCAAATTGAAAAGTCTTGCCAAATGTGCTTTTCTCCTTACGCAAATCCAGCACTACATCAAGTATCTTTCCCGATAGAACCCGCACCATTTTCGTTTGTGCATATGGCGCATTCTGAAAATGAAGACCTCGCATCACCCCGAGCATTGATCTCGACTGATTATCTTGTACAAACCGAATGTCAATACCAACCGATTTCAGATCGCGATAGTTATACGTTTCCATAAAATAACCGCGGGCATCGCCAAGTCTTGTTGTTTCAATTATAGTCAAACCCTCAAATCCTGTTTCAGTTAATTTTATCCGGCTCATGCAAGAAATTTTTCGTTAGCAATCTTCACCAGGTATTGTCCATATTGATTCTTGCTCAACGGTTTGGCTAATTCCAATAACTGCTCTTTGGAAATGTATTTTTTATGAAAAGCGATTTCTTCCAGGCAGGCAATTTTTAGTCCCTGGCGTTCTTCGATAGATTCAACAAAAGTAGAGGCTCGCAATAGTGATTCATGAGTTCCTGTATCGAGCCAAGCCATACCTCTACCTAATAATTTAACCTGAAGTTCGCCATCGTTCAGGTAGCTTTTATTTAAGTCTGTAATTTCAAGTTCGCCACGCAAAGATGGCTTAATGGTCTTCGCCCTGGCGATTACACTGTTGTCGTAAAAATATAAGCCGGTAACTGCATAGTTCGATTTGGGGGTTTGGGGTTTTTCTTCAATGGAAATAACTTTGCCGGCCGCATCAAATTCTACTACACCATAGCGCTCGGGGTCATTCACATAATAACCAAACACGGCAGCGCCACTTTTCAATTGACCTACATCTTCCAGCATTGATGAAAAATTGTAGCCATAAAAAATGTTATCGCCCAATACAAGGCACGCTGTATCATTACCTACAAAAGTTTCTCCTATAATAAATGCCTGGGCTAATCCATCAGGTGATGGCTGCTCCCGATACTCAAGTTTCAATCCAAATTGACTTCCGTCTCCTAATAAATCCTGAAACAATCTTTTTTCGTGAGGAGTGGTGATAATTAAAATGTCACGAATGTTGGCGAGCATCAGCACCGACAATGGGTAATAAATCATTGGTTTGTCATACACTGGCAACAATTGTTTGGATACCGACTTGGTGAGAGGGTAAAGTCGTGTGCCTGATCCTCCAGCTAAAACTATTCCTTTCATTATTTAATAATACGAGGTGAGCAATCAAATTTTACAATCTCAATTTCTTTTAGGTCTGATTTCATGCGCCAGTTCAATCGAAGGCTTTGCATCTATTAACCCAAATCCACGGCCAGCCAAAATCTCATTATAACTTTTGGTGTGCAGGTCGGTGAAGCCATCACTAAACTCTACTTCCTTTCCACTCATTTTCAGGGAACGAAACGTACGCTTGCCTTTCGCCCTTACATCCGCTGGCAGGTCGTTCTCATTAATGCTCAACATCCATTTAACCCGGGCTTGCTTCAGTTGAAGATATCCTGAGGCTTTGTCAGGGTCTGTATTATCAATTTTTAAACTCTTTACATCACCAAAAACCCAAAGCAACATATCAAAAAAATGAATTCCGATGTTGGTAGCTATCCCGCCTGATTTAGCCTCATCCCCTTTCCAGCTATGATGATACCATTTGCCGCGAGAAGTGATGTAGGTAAGTTCCACATCAAAAACCTGATCTGCCGGCGAAGATTCAATTTCCTTTTTCAATTGAATTATACTCGGATGAAGTCGCAATTGCAAAATTGTAAAAACTTTCTTCCCCGTTTCCTTTTCAATTTCTTCTAGTGCTTCTACATTCCACGGGTTGAGGACAAGAGGTTTCTCACAAATAGCATCGGCATGATGACGCAATGCAAAACGTATGTGTGAATCGTGAAGATAGTTTGGTGAACAGATGCTCACATAATCGATTTTTTGACCAAGACGCTTTAACTTATCAATGTGTCTGTCAAAGCGTTCAAATTCAGTAAAAAAATCGGCCGCCGGAAAATAGGAATCCATGATACCCACGCTATCAAATTTATCAAGAGCAGCAACTAGGTTATTACCTGTTTCCTTGATCGCTTGTAGGTGACGCGGGGCTATGTAGCCTGCAGCGCCTATGAGGGCAAAATTTTTCACTGTAGTTTTCTAACTAATCCGTCCTTCAATATATATTTTTCTCCACTTTCGTCACAAAATGCTTCTCCAGTCTTGTTAAAATTTAATTTGTGTCCATACTCACTCATCCACCCCGACTGTTTTGCCGGATTTCCAATAACTAACGCATAATCAGGAACATCTTTAGTAACCACTGCCCCGGCACCAATGAATGCATAGCGCCCAATATCATGGCCACACACTATGGTTGCATTAGCGCCAATAGATGCGCCTTCCTTCACCAATGTTTTGGCATACTGATTTTTTCGGTTGACTGCACTACGAGGGTTAGTCACATTCGTGAAAACCATTGACGGCCCCAGAAAAACATCATTCTCACAAATCACACCCGTATATATTGAAACATTGTTTTGCACTTTAACATTCTTGCCGAGAATCACTTCAGATGAAATGACCACGTTCTGCCCAATGTTACATTGTTCGCCGATTTTGCAGTTGGGCATAATATGAGAAAAGTGCCAAATTTTTGTGCCGACTCCAATTTCGCAGCCTTCATCAATTACAGCCGTTGCGTGCGCAAAATATTTTTTTTCGTCAGGCATGAAACTCTTTAATAGTCTGACAAATGTAAGACAATTCATCTTCGGTCATCTCCGTGTGGATAGGCAGGGAGAGCACCGTTTTGGAAAGCCTTTCAGCTACCGGAAATGATCCCTCATTGAAGCCTTCCCGTCGGTAAGCCTTCTGTAAATGCAACGGGATGTGATAATAAATCATTGTAGGAATACCCTTGTCTTCCAGATATTTTTTAAAATGATTGCGATCGATCGTTCTAATTTTTATAGTGTACTGATGAAACACATGCGTGGAGTTCACGGCACGAAAAGGTGTTTCTATAAAAGGCACGCCAGATAAATTCTTGTCATAATAATTGGCTGCTTCATTTCTTTTGCGCGTATACTCATCAAGGTATTTCAATTTCACAAGAAGGATTGCTGCTTGTAATGTATCAAGCCTGCTATTGACGCCAATAATGTCGTGTTGATATTTCACTTTTTGGCCGTGATTGGCGATCATTTTTATTTTTTCTCCTAAAACCTGATCAATAGTAAAAATGGCACCGCCATCGCCATAGCAACCCAGATTTTTAGAAGGGAAAAATGACGTAGTTCCTATGATACCCATTGTCCCGGCTCTTTTCACAATTCCGTCAGCATAGGTGTAGTCAGCACCCATAGCCTGCGCCAAGTCTTCAATAACATGAAGTTTATGTTGATAGGCTATTTTCATAATTGGTTCCATGTCAGCACACTGACCATACAAATGCACCGGCACGATCGCCTTGGTGCGGGAAGTAATTTTGCTGGTTATTTGAGCTACATCAATATTAAAAGTACGCTCGTCTACGTCAGCAAAAACAGGAGTCAGTCCAAGAAGGGCAATCACTTCGGCTGTGGCCACATAGGTGTGCACGGGCAAAATGATTTCATCTCCAGGCTTCAAGTCAAGCGCCATCATCGCAATCTGGAGCGCATCGGTTCCATTGGCGCAAGGGGTAACATTCACACCACGATTATATTTCGATAATGCCTCAGCAAAAGATTTTACTTGTGATCCCTGAATAAATTCGGTCGACATCAACACCTCCTGAATAGCTTCATCCACCTCACGCTTGATGTGCAGGTATTGTCCTTGCAAGTCAACCATTTTTATTTTTCTCATCGAATCGCGATTCGTCACCTAAGCTAATTGCTTTTGCCAGCGCCATGCATCAGCCAAGGCAGTTTCGAGTGTAAGTTTTGTTTGCCAGCCCAAAAGTTTTTTTGCTTTGGCTGGATTGGCGTAGACTTTTTCAATATCACCCGGTCTGCGTGGGCCGACTTCATAATTGAGTTTCACGCCGGTCACTTCGATAAATTTCCTAGCTAGTCCTAAAACAGAAACGCCCTCTCCAGTACCCAAATTAAAAGCTTCATTTCGACTTGGCATCGAGTCGATTTTCTCGACGGCACTTACGTGGGCTTGAGCCAGATCCATTACATGAATAAAATCCCGCAGGCAACTGCCATCCGGTGTTGAATAATCGTCTCCGAAAATCGTAAGTTTTTCGCGTAAACCTGCAGCTGTTTGCGTCACGTAAGGAACGAGGTTATCCGGTACTCCAATCGGGAGCTCGCCAATCAAAGCCGACGGGTGCGCACCAATTGGGTTAAAATAACGAAGTGAAATGACCTTCAATTTCTCACCGGCCAAAACAACGTCTTCAAGCAGTCGCTCACACATCTGCTTAGTAGCACCGTATGGAGATTCAGCTCTTTTGAAAGGTGCTGTTTCGTCTACTGGAATTACATCCGGCTGTCCGTAAACAGTGCATGATGATGAGAAAATCAATTCATTTACTGCAAAATTATTCATCGCTCTCAATAGCTCTGTCATCGAGCGCAAATTGTTATCGTAATATAACAACGGCTCTTGCACCGATTCCTTCACCGATTTATAAGCAGCAAAATGAATGACCGTATCAAATTTATTTTTACTAAAAATACTCTCCAGGAATTTTGAATCTTTACAGTCTCCTTCCTGAAACGAAGGGCATTTATTAGTGATCTTTTCTATACCCGTTAAAAGTGCCTTGTTGCTTTTCGAAAAATCATCGATGAGCAGGATATCATAACCCTGAAGAATTAATTCTACAGCAGTATGCGCACCAATGTACCCAGCACCACCTGTAAGCAATATTCTTTTTTTCATTTGCAAGTTATAAACGCGATGTAACCAATGACTTATCAAGAAAACCTTTTACATCGTAAACTACAGTGTTGGGTTCTTTTAATGCCTTCCAATCAATAGAAGAAAACTCCTTGTGACCAACGGCGAGAATGATGGCATGATACTTTCTTGAAAGATCTTTAGTCAATTCAAGATGATACTCATGCCTCACCTCATCAGCATCGGCATGCGGATCATAAATATCAATCTGCGTTCCAAATCCTGAGAGTTCACGCACTACATCAACAACTTTGCTATTGCGTATGTCAGGGCAATTTTCTTTAAAGGTCAACCCAAGCACCAAAATTTTGCCACCAAATATCGGCAACTGATTCCTGGCCATAAGTTTAATTACACTGTTGGCAATGTAAATAGCCATATTGTCATTGATTTTTCGGCCCGATAAAATCACTTCGGGATGATAACCCAGACTTTCAGCCTTATATGTGAGGTAGTAAGGATCCACGCCAATGCAATGTCCGCCCACAAGACCTGGCCGAAATGGAAGAAAATTCCATTTTGTACCCGCTGCCTCCAACACTTCCTGAGTATCAATACCAATACGTTCAAAAATGAGAGCAAGCTCATTTACAAAGGCAATGTTCAGATCGCGTTGAGAGTTTTCAATTACTTTGGCAGCTTCAGCCACCTTCAGCGAAGAGGCTTTGTGTGTTCCTGCTTTGATAATTTTTTTATAAAGTTGATCTACCTTCTCTGCAACTTCTGGAGTGCTGCCACTGGTAACTTTTTTAATGTTCGGCAAGCGATGCTGTTTGTCTCCTGGGTTGATCCGTTCCGGAGAATATCCTACAAAAAAATCCTTATTGAATTTCAGACCGCTCGTAGACTCCAAAATCGGAACACAAACCTCCTCTGTACATCCAGGATATACCGTTGACTCATAAATAACAATATCATTTTTTTTCAAAACCGACCCTACGGTCTTACTTGCTGACCGTAACGGGTTCAAATCAGGAACATGGTATTCATCAACCGGAGTAGGTACGGTTATAATGAAATAATTGACAGACTTCAAATCACCGACTTGCGACGAAAAAATAAGACGCGTTACACTCTTTAGTTCTTCGCTCTCTACTTCAAGCGTATGATCAATTCCTTTGTTCAATTCTTCAATACGGGAGCTGTTGATATCAAAACCAATGACATCTGTTATTTTTCCAAACTCAACAGCCAATGGCAACCCGACATAGCCCAATCCGATGACCCCGATTTTTTCCATTTTAACTTTTAATGTTATAGTATTCTAAATACCAATCAATAAAATCAGAAACACCTTTTTCAATAGAAGTGTTCGGCATAAAGTCAACATCCCGCATCAGTTCATCAATATCGGCCAGCGATTCAGGAACATCGCCTTCCTGAATAGGCATGAAATTCTTAATTGCCTTTTTATTTAATTTCTTTTCAATGGTCTCAATGAAATAGAGTAACTCAACTTGCTGATGGTTACCAATGTTATAAAGTTTGTAGGGAGCAAAACTACTCGCCGGATCAGGTTGATAGCCGCTCCAGTCGGGATCTGGCTTTGGGACTTTAGGAAGTAGGCGTGCCACGCCCTCTACAATGTCATCAACATAGGTGAAATCCCGCTTCATTTTACCATTATTATAAACATTAATTGGCTTGCCCTCTAAAATAGATTTAGTAAAAATAAACAGAGCCATGTCGGGTCTTCCATACGGACCATAAGCGCTGAAGAAACGAAGGCCAGTCGTTGGCAATTTATATAACACAGAGTAGGCATGTGCCATTAGTTCGTTCGACTTTTTGGAAGCAGCATAAAGGGAAAGCGGATGATCTACATTATGCATAACCGAAAATGGCATTTGTTTATTTGCACCGTAAACCGAACTGGATGAGGCATAAATCAGGTGCTCAGGTTTGTGGTGTCTGCATGCCTCGAGCACATTTAAGAATCCCTGAATATTGCTTTCTAAATAAGCCTGTGGATTTTCGATAGAGTAGCGCACTCCCGCTTGTGCAGCAAGGTTGACAACGTAATCAAACTTATGAAGTTGAAATGTTTCTTGAAGAAGGGTAAGGTTCTTTAAATCACCTTTAATAAAAGTAAACTCAGGCTTTCTCTCCAACAGAGCAAGCCGTGAATTTTTTAAAGACACATCATAGTAATCGTTTACATTATCAAAGCCTATCACCCTGTAGCCTTGATCCAATAGTCTTTTGGAAAGGTGAAATCCTATGAAGCCAGCTGATCCGGAGACGAAAACTGTTTTGGAGGGCATTGGTCTTTATGAGACAGCAAAGTAAGTAAAACAAATTAATGATGGGAACTTACACCACATTAACGGCCTCATCTTTAACTGCAATTATCTCATCACTGCGCTTATTATCCCGGGTGATTTTCCTATTGGCTTCATACAATTTGGCGTACTTATAGAAAGTATGATTAGATTCCGCCATCGCCACCATTAGGCCCTCAAAGCCGTCGAAAATTCCTCTTTTAATAATGTAGCTTTTGAAAAAAGTGAAGCTTGCCCGAAGGATTATTTTAAGGACAGAACTTGCCTCGCGTCCCCCATTCTGGTTTGCATAAATATCAGAGTACGCTTGTATTTTTTTAAGCGTTTCAGATGAATCTTCATAAGCTCGATGGAGAATATCGCCTTTCAAATGAAGAAACTCTACTCCCTTTTTTAAAATGACGCGGTCATGCGGGTTCTTTCCCCCCCATTTCCCCAGGCTCTTATTCCAGAGTCTGACCTTTTTATCAGGATACCAATTACCTCGTCTTATCCATTTATTGCCATAAGTAGAGAGGCGATTCATTCGGTACGCTTCATATGGCCAGGATTCTTTTATAATCAGTATTGATTCAATTAACTCATCAGATAAATATTCATCAGCATCCAGTGAGATCACATAATCATGCTTGGTTTGTGAAAGGGCAAAATTCTTTTGCTCTATATGACCATTGAACGGATGTTCAATAAAACGAGCTCCTTTATTTTCAGAAATAATTCTGGTAAGATCTTTGGAAAAGGAGTCAATAACCACAATTTCATCCGCAACTTGCGCGAGGGAGTCAATGCATCGCCCTATGCTTTTTTCTTCATTAAAGGTGATTACAATAGCACTGATTTTTGACATTATAATAATAGTATGAATTGCTGACTGTCGTTATTCAAATATCTATTTTGATCTTATTTTAAAATGCCTTTTCGTTTCCCCTCAACAAACTGACTATCGTTTGAACAATAATTTTGATGTCAAAATAGAATGACCAGTTTTGAATGTAAAATCTATCCAATTTAATTCTATTTCTCATATCATGAAGGTTTTTTGTCTCACCTCGATAGCCCATGCATTGAGCAAGCCCCGTGATACCAGGCTTCACATAATGCCGTGACATTAATCGTTCAATTCTAAGCGAAAATTGTTCATTCAGTTTCAATGGATGCGGCCGTGGTCCTATCACAGACATATCCCCTGTTAAGACGTTAAAAAATTGCGGGACTTCGTCAAGGCTGCTTTTGCGAAGGAACTTTCCGAGTTTAGTAATTCTATTGTCCTCCTTAGTTGCCTGCCTGGTATCAGCTTCGCGATTGACAATCATTGTTCTGAATTTTAAACAAGTAAAGGGCTTATTATCTCTGCCCGTTCGCTTCTGCCTAAAAAAAATAGGACCGGGAGAATCCGACTTTATTGCCAAGCCAATAATTGGCACTAGCCACGAAAGTATGGTTAAAATTACAAAAGACGAAAAGAGAATATCAAAAAGCCTCTTATACAACCTGTTTCTTCTTTCATCTAAATTAATTGTAGTCTTGCCAAGTGTAGGGACATAGTCGTTTCTGTCCAGAGCAAGGGGCTTTTGTTGGATAGAGAAAGAATCGGCAATTAATCTAATTTTTATTAATCTATTCAAACCAAGTTCAACGATAGCCTTCAACTCTTCTCCGTCCATATCTTGAATGCAACAATAGATTTCATGTACTACCCTGTCTCTGCAAAAAGATCTTATTTGTTCAACCACTGACTTATTCGGAGCTCTGTCAATATATCCAAGAAATCTATAATTTAATTTCCAATGCATGAGAAAATATTTCCTGATGTCCCTTGCCTGCTGTCCTGTTCCGAGAATTATTATATTTTTCTGCTGCATCGCCTGCTTTACGAAAAGATTGAAGAAATACAGCACAACCATTTTCCACAAGAAGAAGAACGGGGTAAAGAGCAAATACATCAATCCAATCTGAAGAGGGAAATAATTCTTTTTGAAGAAAAAAATAAGAGAGGCTACTACAAGAACGTGCACAAAGATAAAACTAAGTTGACTTTTAAAGACTCTAATAATACCAACGGTTCGCGAGAAATTGTACGGGCTCGAGACAAGAGCTAAAAAGAGCCATGAAAGATTGCTGAAAATAAAAAGGTAAAGGCTGTTTGAGAGTTCTGTGCCAAAAACTGAATCGCCAAAAAGAGAATAAGACAGTATGATTGAAACATTCAATACAATCAAATCGCCGATAAAGAAAATTAGCTGCGAAAAAGGGGGCATGAAACTTGATTTTCCCCTCAAAGATGGCAAAAAATCAGATTTCTTTTGAATTGTACCGGCTTATAAAGCACTGATGCAATAGGGAAAAAAAAACAACTCCCTGATATCGTCCTAAAAAGACCTCGGTGACTCCGTAGATTAAAAATGGAAAAAAAACAAGTATACCTAAAACATTTTGATGCCTGACCGCCAGGTACAGTGGCCGCCCAATAAGGAATATAAGGGAGAGTAATCCTATTAAGCCATTTGAAAAAAGTGATTCTATAAATTGATTATGGGAATTGTAACTTGACTTTGCGTACTGTATAAGTCCATGTGATAGAAAGTATTCGTTGAGCACCTTTTTGTAATCTCCTGTCCCGACCCCAAATAAAAAGTCGGGGTTAGCTTTTAAAGCAGCCTTCCAGAGAATCAATCTTTCCCAGTAGTCATTATTTTCCGAAGGCGCATAGCTTCTAGTATTAAGGTCGAAATGATTCACTGCCAACATCCCTATCAAAAGGATAATTGAAATAAAAAAGGTCTTTGTCTTGGCGGCGTTGGCCTTCTCTTCAAAAAAGAATTTCAAAATAAAAAATGAAAAGGTTAGCAGCATACTAATGTATGATGTTCTGCCTGCGGTCAGCATGAGCACAATAAAGAGAAGAATGATGCTCGACACGAGAATCCACGGTGGAAGTCGGGTTATTTCATAGTACAAAAAATACAAGCCTAATGTGATGGCAAAACAAAGGTAATATGCTAAATATGTCGGCTGCAAATCGCTTTGCTGTACAAGTTGATAAAAAAAGAAGGCTTTGCTGTCTCCGTAATGATAGAATGACAAGGAAGCAGCTGCTAAACACAGGAGACTAATTAATACCAAGCCCAAACAAAAGCTAAGGAGGATATTATAAAATTGGTCTTTTTCAGATTGAGAAGTTCTACTGAAAATAATAGGAATTGCAAATAAGCTAAAGCTTGTTTCCAAAACTTTTAATCCCATGCTGATGTCTTCAGAATATAGAAGCCCGATCGTCAACACTATCAGGTACAATCCTATATCCCACGCATTTTTCAATAAACTAAGTGAACTCCGTCCAAGGTCCTGAAACGAAACAGATAACAGACAAATACAAAACAACAACCTCACGCTAAAAAACTGAGAAATTGGAATTGTGAAAGCAAAAACAAGGATTAGAAACGCAAGTGTTTTATTCAGCCCTATTCGCGCGATAGCCTTTTGATAATTTTGACCCATCAATTTGTTTATCCTATTCAAAATATTTGCGCTTTTACTTTTAAAATAAGATAAATAAATAAAGTATTCGTTTTAAAGTACCGCTTAAAGAGTCTTCTTGGCTCTTGAATAAGTCGATATAGCCACTCCAATCCCATGTTTTGCATAAAGAAAGGAGCCCTCGAGGCTATTCCTGCATAGACTGGAAACGCACCACCAACTCCCAGCAACGGAGCATCAATCTTTCTTGAGTGACAGGCCATCCATTTTTCTTGTTTAGGGCATCCCAAGGCTACGAATACCAAATTCGCTCCGGACTCTTTGATAAGTGTAATATAAGCTTCATCGTCCAAAGATCTGTTAAAAGGAGGGGAATACAGACCAGCAATTTTCAACTGAGGGAATTCCCTTACTGCTCTGGCTCGTATCCTCTCCAAGGTCTCAGCCGTTGACCCGAAAAAAAAGACTTTTAAACACTCCTTCTCTAATAACTTTAACAGGTCAGGAAATACGTCCATTCCGGCGATACGTTCCTGTGATTTCCCATGAATAAATTTTAGTGACTTGACAATTGGTACGCCATCGGCCAGTACAAGAGAGGCATTATTGACTTGATGGGTAAACTCATTGTCTTCATAAGCTTCAATAGTCATGTGAACATTGGCAAAGCAAATATAACTTGCTTGTCTTCTTAGCGCTAAATCGATTATTACTGCTAAGGCATCTTTATAGCCAATCAAATCTATATTTAATGAAATGATTTTTTCAATCAGCCTTTTTTCCCGTAAAATCATGCTACAATTAGTTTCTAACTATTGGCTCAATCATTTTGTCGGTTTATTCACCTTACTGTCATCGGTATGAGTGAAAAATAAAAAGGAGTTAAAGAAAGCAAAAAAAACAATCCCACTCCTTCGCTCCAATAATGATTCCGTTATACATGAGAGAATAAAGAGCACGACAAAAATAAGGTAAAGGCTGTTTCTTTCTTTAAATGCCAGCTTAATTGAAAAATAAAAGTTCGTTAAAAAAATGATAAGCCCAACACATCCAAATTCAATTACAGTCTCTAAAAACTGATTATGTGCATTAAATCTTGTGCTATCAGAGTAAGTCAGTGGCGTGTATTCATTTTCGATATAACAATCCTGAAGTTCATCCTGAGTATCTCCTGTTCCAACTCCTATAACAGGGTGAGCCATGAAAAGTTTGAATGCACAATCCCATATTAATAATCGCATTTGTCGCTCCCCCCACCTCTTACCTGCATCAAACTCGTCTCCATAATTAAACGCTTCCCTAAACCGTTCCCGATTGACCGGGAACAACATTACAATGCCAATAAAAAGAACTCCGAGAGCCGTAGCAGCAGCCATTGATCGCCAAATGCCAAACTTTTGATTAATTTTAAATGCGAAGTATCCAACACCTCCAAGGATAACTAAGACTATATGAGTTCTTCCTGCAAGAAGAAATACCGAGACAATCAAAAGTGCCAGAGAGCAATAATACAAAACCGAATTTCTTATGATCAATTGACTTAGCCCTTCAAAACGAAAATTCGCGAGGATGGCAAGTGAGAAGCAAAAATACATAGCAAGATAAGCCGCGTGCATTCCTGCGATTCCACTCAGTTTATGATAGAAATAGAAAGAGGAGTCGCCCCGCAGCAAATAGTGATACGTAGCAATTGTGAGGCACGTCAACGCTGTCAACAAGCAACTAATAACAAAAACAATCAGGATAATATTAACCTTAGTCTTGTCTGGTTTAGCTGAATAATAGAGCATAATCGGGAAAATCAATAAACTCACTTTTTTCTCAAGGTCAAAAAATGCCTGGTGCCAATTATCGGTTCTAACCATTCCCAAAAGATTCATTAGGAAGACTGAAATAAATAAGACCATCATACCGCTAAAACGTGATTTCCCTTCACGCTTTGAGATGATTAGGTACCAAACCCAGTTAATTCCAAGTAAGATTATTATAAAATTATTTAACTGCACATCGCCAAAAGAAAATGGCATTGTAAATACAAAACATAATATCAATACATAATGTATTTTACTTGCAAAAGAGGTTTGATTCATTTAGAAAGGCCTTTAGCTTCTTACTTGATGCACACTATTTAAAAAGCCTTGTTTACAAAAAAATTAACTGTATCTGTTTCACGTCTTAATCTTTCAAAATGTAATTTATCAAATATTGGATTAAATATGTTTATTGAAGTCATGGTTGGATACAATTCGCTGTAGTCGCCGTCCGGAAAGTAAAGGCAAACAAAGTTCTCAAACGATTCCTTCGTTTTATCAGGCTCATTTTTTAATAACCTGTATCCATGATCACTGGTTAGAATTATGAATGATTTGGGGTTATATCTCAAAATTGTATCAATTGATTTCTCCAAGAGCTTATTCGTATATTTTAGCTGGTCCAAATAAGGCTCACTTCGGCTAAAGCTTGGGTTTGTCGATGGCCTCAGTGCCCCAGTACTATCGTAAATATAGGGATGGTGGGGAAGCAAAAGATGACAATAAACAATCTTCGGTCGGTCTTGCTTTTCCTTAGATATCCGCTCTAGTTCATTCAATACACTTAAATGATCCATATAAGTATACCTGTAAATGATTCTCATAGGAAGAGTCTTTGATAACAGGTAATTATTAAAATTCGGATAGAGAAATCGATCAAAATAGAAAGGCTTCGTATTTAAAATGTCAAAAATTGAAAGATTATATATATCATAACCCTTTAGATAAAACTCCTGAAAAACTCTACTATTCTTGATCTTACTAATTATTTTTTTTTGAGTTTCAATATACCGGTTAGTTGAATTTAAATTTAAATCCTCTGTTAAAAACTCATTGTTTAGCATGGAAGCCATGCTGCTCCCAGTATTATTGTAATTACTTCGGGAATGTGGAATGTAATAAAAGCCCTTTTCCTTAAGAGCATTTATAAACTTATTATTGTTGTAGTTCCAGTATTTTTTCAGATTGTCGGCATTTGCATATGCATCCGTTACTATAAAATAAACGTCTGGTCGCCCCTGCCCACTTACGCGGCTCTTATCAAGGTACTCCATTAAAGCCCTTCCTTCACTCACTCTGCCTACGGTCACTGTTAGAATAACCACCTCCATCGCCAGATACACTAAGAGTAAAACGTTAAGGTAGAGGTTTAAGGTCTTAAGCCCTCGTTTGGTAGTAAATAGAAACAGCGCGATTCCGGCAATGAAAAAGACTATCAATAATATAAAATAACCCTCTTTTAAAAAGTTCTTAATAAAGGCCGAGGAAGAAGTAAAAAGGAAAAATAAATGGGCATAGAACAAAGTTGTCAACATTACTGTGGTTGTAAAAATCGCTGACGGTATGCTTTTATTTGTAATGCTGGTTAATAGCAACTTTAACGAAACGGGAAGGGTGAGCAAAACAACAAATGGAATCAGAGTCTCATCGAACTCCATTTCGCCATTCAATTCATTTATATTATAAAAAAGAAAAAATATCCCGCAAACACTGTAATGGAATGATCGGTCTCTGGCCAGCTCAAAGAGCGAGTCCCATCTTTTACTCATTTTGTAAACAGATAAATAAGCCTTTCCGAATTTGTCATTTCAACTTTTTTGATCAGTTTAAAGTGACGGCTAAACTCCAGTTCAAAATTATCCCTGGTATAATCATCGTAAATGTCTTCTTTGCTCTGAAGGAGCGTTTGAACCATTGGATCAGATTTTGGGACAAATTCAATTATAAGGTTACTCGTGACGGATGCAAAATGAATAGCAATTTTGTAAAAAGGGATATTATAAAAAATAACCAAATGATGTATCAAAGCCAACGCAAGAACAGTGTCCACCTCAATCCTTTCAAAAAAAGACTGTCGCTCAGAATTTGCCCATCCAAATGAAGGCGTTGGATTTATTGCATCAATTACTAAAGGCAGAATAGAAGTCAATCCTTCCCTTTTACACATCAAATAATTTCTTTCAACGGAAACCTGGTCGCTGTCAGTTGCTATCACTTCAAATCCCAAGCCTCCCAAATGCCTGCTTATCGTTCCGTCGTTTGCTCCAAAATCTAAAATCTTCTTTGCATTGTGTATAAGTAAAAGGTCACTTACGGTTTTTATCTTGAAATGCAAATAAGCATCGGATACATCCTCTTTATAATATAAAGACCAATTAGAAACAGCATTCCATTCGATCTTAAGTACCTGACTAAGCAGGTCTTCAGTCAGACGCTTAATGTAGTCGGCATTAAATGATTTGTAGGTTGCGTGATGCCCCTTACTTTTGTATTTGATCTTGGATCTCGTATGTAGAACAATATGAAGCAAAACTCCCAGGGAAACCTTGTTCCTTCTCTTCAATAATTTGTTGACAAGTTCAAGAGGGATGCCATCGATGAAGGCATTAAAAAGTGCTGATAAGCCAGCATCTACTTTTGAGATCAAAAGCAATGGACCGAAGAAATGCTCACAAAACTGCCGATAGGCCATCCAAGGCTCCCCTTCAATGTAAAATCGAAATGACAGCGTGTCTATCAGAACAGCCCTCCCTTTATAAAATTGAATATTATAAGCGCTGCAGTCTTTAAGTATCATTTTATACTTAATAGCAATTTGTTGTATTTTGAGAGTTGCTATAGCAGCATCCTTCAGCTGGCTAAATGTCCATTCGCTTGGGTACGAGATCGTGACAACAGAGGGTTTGATCGCTTTGTAGAAATCGCTTTTCAATTCGCTTTTGATTTCTTCACCAATTTCCTGATGATCAATTATTAAATTACTGCTTCTTAAATCATGGAAAAGTCCTGATGACATTAAGTGATCATATTCTTTAACATAATTATTTTTAATCACTCTGACAATAGCGCCTTTAAATTCGATAACTGATCCGTTTGGATCTTTGAAAGAGCTTTTGTGAATTTTCATCACCTAATTCTCTTCTTTATGCTTCTTGTTGAATATCCGTAGAATAAAGAATTTTATTTTCTTTATATATACCAGGATACCAAGAACGGAGGCTAGGATTACTTGAAAAATTATGCTGCCACTCGCCGGATCTATATAAACTATTATATTAAGAGATTTCATGTCCACATAAGTTTTCGGTTGTAAAAATTAACTCTATTTAATAAGTTTAGGATGATATAATTTCATCCACCTTATTGTTTCGTCGATACCCTGCTCAAGGCTATAAGGCGGTTTACCTAAAACGTCAAACGACGGTTGCATAGGGGCCATATTACTTGTAGTCATACTTTTATACCTCGAAGTTGTAATCGGAAATTTAAGTCCAATCAGCGTCAGTGCATCTCCAACCAGACCCAGGGTTCTCACAACAATTCTAGGAACTACTTTCACTTTTTTTCCAGTTTGTTGAATTGAAAACCCATTTACCCAGTTATAAATATCAGTTGGCATATCTCCTACGTAAAAAACTTTTCCATTAATTTTTTCTGGCAAAGTATTTAAAATAGAAATAATCTGAAACACAACGTTTCCAACGTAACCATATGAACGGATAACCGGCTGATGACCAGGATGGAAATACAGTCCCTTACTCACAACTCTCCAAAATTCGTATGGATACCTCAAATGCCAGGGGCCCCAGATATTGGTTGGCCGAATGATAGTCCAAATGCAGGATAAGCCAACCGCTCTCGTCATTTGTTCCATTATGACTTTGCTTTCCCCATACACCGTGTGCGGAGCATAGTCTTCATCATCTTTAGGGAATCCATGGTACTGATTTACAAACTGAGTTGAAGTAATGATTGCTCTTTTGATATATGGTCTCTGCTTAATTGCATCTAAAATATTTCGAGATCCTTCAGTGTTTACTTTATAATCATCAAGCAAATTACGCGCATCAGTGTCAGTTCGGGCAGCCAAATGAATTACCACTTCCGGCTTAAATAATTCAAATTTCTCGGTAACCTGATTGATATCCAATATGTCACATTTTTCCCAAAGCCGACTATGATCGCTAACATTTGGTTTTGATATATCCAGATTTAAAACCGTATGCTCCTCCATTAGGGCCAATTTTTCAATCAAATTGGTGCCAATAAAACCCGATCCTCCCGTAATTAATATCCGCATCTTATTTAAATGAAAATTTACAATTTCCTTAAAACTCTTGCCGGATTTCCTGCGGCGACTGAATTTGATGGTACATCTTTAACAACCACAGCCCCTGCACCAATTATTACATTATCTCCAATATTTACCGGGCCAATAATGATCACATGTGCACCAAGGTTTACATTATTGCCTAGCGTTGGCGCATTCGATTTATTTCCACGAGAATCAACCTTAATACCAATCGTACAGTTATTACGCAAAGTGCAATTCTGACCTATTATCGTCGCATCGTTTATTACCAAGCCCTGACCATGCTGAATAATTAGACCCCTGCCTACCTTGGTCTTAAAGGGCAATTCCACACCCAAAATCCATTCAACACAAATTCGGTATGAAACTAAAATGGGAATTCCGATCAGCCATATTGGAAATTTCATTTGTCTAACGAAATAGGCCAATCTAAACGCTGACGTAATAATGCGTCCTTTTATATTTCCTCTGTTAGCTGACCAATCTTGAAACAAGTAAGAACCCATTTTAAATAAATAGTTTAATAGAGTACAAACATAAAATTATTGTCAAGTTCTCTCGGAAATAGCACTTTCATTTTTTGAGTATTCAAAAAAATATTTAAACATCAAGAAGCCTAAGAAAATTGCCTGAGGCACTTCCAAATAATTTTCAAAAAAAGAAAATATCACAAAAAACAAAACCAAAATAGCACATGCGTAAGCGTATGACGCCTTTAATGAATTGCTCTCTGTTGTCCTTTTTTGAAATATCCTTTTAATCCCCTTTATAAAGAAGATTATTACTGCGAACAAAATCAAGAATAGAATCCAGCCAAACTCAGTTATAATTGACAAAATCGAAAAAAAAGGCCTTGCCATTGTTGAGTTACCGTACTTTGGAACATTTGTGGCAACCTCTTCCCAATAGGGGTAAACATATTTTGCAAACGCCAATGATGAACGCTCTTCCAAAAGCGGCAACTTCTGTGGGTCATTAAAATCACCGAAGTATTTACCCGTTCCAATTAATCCTGCTCTGCTGGAGTATTGGCCAGGTCCCAACCCTATCAAGATCACCCATGGGAAGTCTTTTGGCAATTCAATGACTGAATTTAAAGCTACAGTAGCTTTGGGTGATTCACCAGAAGTCAATTTTTCAAAATAATGTGAAATCAGGCTAAAGTTTTTAGGCTGCGTGAATATTGTCAATGAAATCACAATGGTCAAAAGGAAGACAATTAGTACCCTTGAGATACTCAGTCCTTTTAAGAGCAAGCCAAAATAGATTGACACCAGAATTATAGCCAAGAGAAATGCTATGAACAGATGCCAAATAGAGGCCAGAACTAAGGCTGTAAAACCAAGGAGGCATACCCCTAATCCATTTTTCTTATAAACCGCATACGGCGTATAAAATAACAGTAGCAAAAGTAGATTGGTGGTATATATCTGATTATTAAAATTGCCTAAGGGATTTAAAAATGACAATGGATTTAAAGTGCCCTGGACAATATCCCCTGTGGCAGAATCAAAATTACCACCATTTAAAACGAGATAAATAAAAATCTGAAATACGCCAAGCAGGGATTGTACTACAATAACTATGCGGATTACCTTGATGTACTTCAAAAAATCTTCTTCCCGAAAGTTCAGATTAGCCGGTAGTATGAGAAAGAAAATAAATGAACTGTAGGTAAGTAAAATCAAAATAGAGTTTTGGATTACAAATTCTTCTTTTACAAACTGGTAAAAACCGATATAAAGACAAACAACTATGAAGTAGCAAAAGAGATATAAGAGTAGTCTCACTAAGGTAGCCCCGGAATTAGCACGAATAATGAACCATGCTATGCACAAAAAGGGAGCAAGGTAGCCGATTACTTTGGAGGGAAGCGAAATAGTAACTATACCTAGTATGAATACCTCGAAAAAAGCTTTCCGATAATTGTTTGATACTGAAGCACTCAAGGTCTTAAGGCGTTTTAAAAATCTCCTCCATATTCTTTTGGAATTTTACTAGTGTGAAATTATCCAAAAAATGGTTACGTCCAGCTTCACCCATTTTTTGTCGCAGCGATGAGTCCAGGATCAAGATTTTCAGCTTGTCTACTAACTCATCTACATTTCTCGGCTTAACTAAAAAACCACTTTCCCCATTTTTAACAACCGATGGTATTCCTCTCCATGTCGTTGCTACAACAGGTAAGGCAAACTGCATTGCTTCCAATAATACCACTCCAAAGGTCTCGGCCTCAAAAAAAGTCGGGAAGCAAAAAATATCCGTATCACTGAAAATTCTAAATTTTGGATCGCCTGAAAGCACGCCCAGAAAAAGGACATAGTCCTCCAATTGGTGATCTTGTATGAAGTTCTTTACTCTATTCTCGAATTCCTTAGACTCGAATTTTCCCATTATCTCTATTTGAAATTTTAATCTAAACAGTTTTAATTTCTCACAAGCCTCCAATAAAATTAATACTCCCTTTGATTCCTTGATTACCCCTACAAAGAGAATCGTCACGAGGGTATCATTTGGTCGGAGTGTGGCACTCCCCCTAAAATTATCCTCTATTCCATAAGGTATTATCACCTCTCTCTTTGCGTTTAGGTTTTTTCCATCGTGGGGGTTAAATTCAGAAAGCAGAATGGCACAATCTACATCTGAGTATGCCAGCATATAAAAAAAGCGGGGCAGTCGGGATTTAAAAACAAATTCGGAGAGGCCGCCAGCATGAAAATGAAAAATGACTTTCTTGAACAGCCACCGAGTACTTCCAAGAATGATTAAATCCCTAATAATGGGTACCCTATCAGGCCCTGCAGGAGGATAGTATAAAACTGTAGCATTCTTAAATATTCTGATAACGTAAATTCTTAAAATGATTTGTATAAGGTGAATAATCTTATAAAAATTTACGCGACCGATTTCGTCCATCTCCTTCGAGAAGGACATCTTTACATGAAATAATTTTATCCCATCATATTGCCCTTCCAAAATCTTTGCAATCATGATGGATTGCCCTCCGTAAGGAGGAGGTGTCTGACCAACAAAAACTATATTTTTCATCCTTACTTAGTGAGTCATTCTTCCCACACAACTGACCTAATTATTGCGGTGTATATTTAAATTGCTGGTTTTCAAATATTCATTCACCGGACTAAGTAAGAGGGATATGTTTTCCCTATTTAAGCAATTAATGCTCATGTAGTTAAAGTTTCCCTCAAAACACATTTTTGAGTAAAGATTAAAAGTCTCATTTTTTGAGCCGCTTACCTGTTTCTTCTGAAGTGATTTCACTTTTTCTTCTAACTCAAAATATGAATTTACCTTTTCACAACCAGGATAATTTTGAAAAAAGACTTCTCCTAATACATATACAGGGACTTTCTTAGTTAAAGCCTCAAAGCCGACGGTACTTGTTAGGGTCACGACTGCATCAAAATTTTCCAGGTTATCCTTTAAATTATAATATGGATCTAATAAGACCACGTTGGGGAGCTGCTTTATTTTTTTATAAAATCGCAAGCTATTATTCCCGACATTGCTCTTATGTTCTTTTACAACGAGAATGCAATTTTCTGGCAATGAGAATGCCAAGTTTTTAATTAGATTAATCTCATTTCCATCGTAGTACTTTGCCATTATACTCGTTGAGGCTTCCGGGTAGAAATGAAGTGGATAGACGACATAAACTTTGGCTGATTGGAATTTTATATCCGCTTGATATACTTTCAATATTTTTCGATAATAGATGTCTGAAAGAATTCTCCTAATTGCAATTTTATAAACTTTGAAGAGATAGGATTTTGTATTGCCAACCTCTAATGAATGAAATGATCTTAGAAAAAGGAAGCGAATCATCTCTTTATAAAACGACATCGTTAAAAGGAAATATTTTCGCTGAAATAACCCTCCAAATTGAGAGTTCTTCATATAATCAGGAATTGCATCCGGCAACAAGTATTCCTCAGGAGCTTGGTTATTTCTTAACACCATGTTACCAGTTATATCGGTGTGTATATTGAAATGATAAGGAATTCGTGCAGCCATAAAACCGAAATACGGAATATTATTGGCACGTGCTTGCTCATATGCCAGATAAAGGAAAGAGTTTGATACTCCTTCTGAAATAACCAATGAAACATCATTTTCCTTCAAAATTATTTGAAAGAAAAACTTGACTCTTTTAAAAACATCTACACCATTCAGGGGCTTGTCAAATTGGTACGATTGCCTTGAAAAGCTGGCATAATATGACCAGTTGTTAAAATCCAAATCTTCATATTCCCCTTTTTCTATCTTTCTTTCCAAAAAATTATTGAGGTAATAAACCTTACCAATTCTACTAAGATTTACTTTCTTAAAGCTCTCGTAAAACGGAGTTGTCACAGCAAAAAAAATGCTATGGCCATTCTCTTTTAGCATTTCTCCCATTTTATAGCACAATTCGGTATAATAACCGGCGCATTCGGGTAGTAAAAATAATATCCCTTTTGAACTCATCATGAGAACTCGTTAGCTTCTAGTTTCTATTCTTTATTTTAATCAAACTAAATATTTTCTCCTTCTCCTTTTTAGTTAATACTGAAGACAAAAAGAGGCTCAACAATGTTACCATACTTAATGGAATGACTTTTAGGAAATTTGAGAAATCAAAGAAGTTAAGTATGACCACTGTGAAAGTGAGAATCAAAGTAATTTTTAGAAGCCCCCAAAGATTAAGGTACACAAAATCGATCATTCCCCTCTGCCTAATCAGTAAGCAGATAAATATAAATGCATAAGAACCCAGTGAAGAATATATCGCGCCATAAACCGAATAGTAAGGAATCAAAAAAATAGCAAATAGAAATGAAAGCGAAATACCAACGGAGTATATTATTCCCAAGTATAGAGTCTTACCGTCTTTTAAAAAACGCTGCTCAAATACGATAATAATGATTCGCAAGAGCGGAAAAAAGATGAGTAGGGGAATATAGTCGCCTGCAACAAGGTACTTTTCGGAGGCTACGATTTGAATGATATCGTATCTTAACATAAAAATAAATGGCACAATAAATATGATAGCTAAGATGGAATATTTAAGCATTATGTTATAAAATAACGCAGGCTTATCACCATCAGTTTGTTCTTCAAAAAAATAGGGAGAAAGTGTAGCGGTAATGGTGGAGATAAACATAAAAACAATCTCCATCAGCGTGTATGCTACAGAAAATATAGCCACATATTTTGCCCCATCATAAATATTAAGCTGAGTTCTTACAATTAATGGGATTCCCCACACACCGGCGAAATAGGGCAATAAAGGAATACAATATTTAAAGAGTCTGCCAAATGCATCTTTATCAACTTTGAATGGAAATAATAAATTCCATTCTTTCCATGGAAAAGCTATTAAAAGAATTATGCACATACAGAGATTAAATACTACTAACACTTGAAGCAGAGTCAGCTTCAAAAAAAAAGAAAAAAAAACTGAAATGATTACCCATAAGGAGCCACGAAGAAATTGAAGAAAATTCTGAAAGTTGTTTTTCCCCAATCCATAATGATAAAAAAGAAATAAGGTCATTACTGCTGTTGTGGCAGTACCCGTTATTGTAAGGACAAGTTCCCTTTTAAACAAACTGAGATTTAACCATTTAGAAATCGAATTGTTAAATAGGATGATGGTAATTATGAAGACAAGGCTAATCAAAATGGTTACAGTCAATGATGCCCAAAATGCGCTGCTGGTTCTCTCTATACCTTCATTTACACTTTTAAATAAGAATTGGTAAGTACCAAGTGTAAACACGTACATCAAAAAAGCTGAGAATGTAAGAAGCAGGGAAAGAGCACCAAACTCCTCCATTGAAAGATTTTTGGAGAAAAAGTAAACCCTGAGAAATCCAATAAAAAATGTGGAAAAGCTTAAAAAGGCAGAGATAAGTGTTTGAGCAAATAATCTCTTAAAAGGAATTGGGCTCAAAATGATTTAATTAATATCTTCAATAAAGCCTATATTTCAAATCGTTGAAATGAATAGGGATGTGCTTTCATAAACATTTTAACTTCTGGCTGTAGGTCATTTTTTAAATCTATATTTTCGTATGTTACTCCGAATAAACTATTTGTGAACTCAAATTGGATTAATAAACGCTCACCACTTTCTAATACTTTACCTTTATGAAGCCCTCTTGTATCTACTGCGAGGATTGTTCCTTTTACGCCTGTAATTTCTAAAATATCGTCCTTGGAAAAATTTTCAAATATTTCCTTGTCCTGAATTCTTCCATCCTTCCAAAGATTTTCAGGTAATCTTTTGTGACTTCCCCGGACATAACAATGAGGGCCGTTTTGGAGATTAACATCTGTCAAATAAATAAAAAATTTAATGAACTTAATCCTGTCCATATCAAAATGATATAACTGAGCTGCCTCAGAACTTGCTTCTTTCGAAAATGCTGCGCTCCACCACATGGCAGTAAGATCTTGAATTGGTTTGCAGCCTAAATAGGCTTGAGCAACTGCAAATAAAGTGGGGTCTACGGTAAGCTTTTGAACAGTTGGATGCTTTAAAACAGTATGTTCATTAAATTGATACCGTGGAGACTGAACATTTTCCCGACGATACAATGATCTTTTTAATCCATCTTTGGATGGGGGCATTAATTCTGCCTCTGTCGAAAGCGCTAATTTAGTCAGTTCCTCAACTTTATCGGCGTCTAGTTTTGAATCAAAGATGAAGTACCCGTTCTTGGCTATATCCATCGCGACTGATTGAATCTTATCCTTGCTCAGCCTTCCCAATATTCCAATAGATTCGTCACTAATAGAATATGGAGGATAGAGTCTACTTATTCGATGACTAACCACATCATTGGACTTACCTTTTGTAAGTACGAATAATCTCCTAAAACTGACATAAGGGTACCAGTATGTTTTTTTCGTCATTTTAAAAACCCAATAACCCAACCAGAACAAAGGGTAATAAATCAAATAGGTTCTCATAATTTAAAGATTGGGATTTAGATGCTATATCAATTGTTGATCTCCAGAATTTTTCAAGTCCGGGATCTAGTTAATGCAATTGTACTTAATCCAAGTGAATTGCTAACATTTGGACGATTCTTAATACAAAAACAAATCAAATTATACTTATTCATTTCATTTCCTAATGAGGCAACCAAAGCAAGGGCTTGTTCTGACAGAGCTATATTAGAAGTGCTTATTAGTAAAGAAAAATCAAAATTACCAGCATTAATCTTTAAGGTCCACTCATATTTTCCCTGCCATAAAACTACCACTTCCAGATCTTTTACATTTTTGTTTACAAGTCCTGAAAAATTAAGTGTGTCATAACTATCACCAGCCAATACTACTAGAGCCTCATCGTGTACAAAAATAACATTTTCCTTTCTTGAGATTTTTAATGCATCTGCTTTTTGATCAAACCCGCGATAAAAATACGGCAAGTGTTCATCGGAATTACTCGAAATCGCGGGGAGTGGGGTGAATTCAAGCCTTCTCTTTACTTCCCTATTAGGTGACCCCACCTGAATACTATATGGGGATACATCTTTCGTAATCACAGTGTTTGCTCCAATCACTGCACCCCTCCCTATATACACACCTTGTTTGATAAATACACCATATCCAATCCAGCAGTCCTCTTCGACTCGGATTGGTTTTGAATGCTCTTTTCTTCCACTTTCTGAACTAAGAATCAAGGCGTCCTGATCTTTAATAAGCAATGAGGGGTAAGACTGGGCATAATGATTTCCGGAACTAGCAAATATGTTAGCCGAAAACAAGCAGTGTCGCTCTATCACTACATCTCCCAAGAGTTTACATCCGTCATTTAAGGTTGAGTTATCTTTGATGAGGATATGATTGTTTTCCCAAACATGTAATTCGCAGTTCCTTCCAACCCCGGCATTGTCTCCAATCCTGATTGATTGATTAGCCTTCGCTGTTCCTTCGGAAGAAAAAATGATCCGAGAGAATGCACCTATGCCCGACCCTTTTCCAATATGAAATTGGAATATGTTATTAATGTAAACACACTTTAAAAGCAGTTTTATTAAGTGCTTTACCTTGCTCATGAAAGATTCAAAAAATCAAAACCCAAAGGGGAGCCACGTTTTATATCAGACCGAGCTCTTTTACCAAGCGCCATATCATAATACTTGGGGGGTAATCCATCACCTGGACGAATTATTCGAATGTTGTCCTTTGTCAGCAACTCTCCTGCTCTGATATCTTTGACTATATATATTGACCTCTTGAACATCTTACTTTTTTCTTCGGCTTTTTGAACATCGAGTTGCACCTTTCCCATTGCCAGATAGGCTCTTTCACTTTCAATTACCAATTGTTTCATTTCCTCGGGCTCCATACTAAATGTACTATCTACTCCGCCATCTGCTCTTCTGATGGTAAAATGCTTTTCAATTACTCTGGCACCTAATGCCACTGATGCAATGCTTGCTCCAACTCCCATCGTATGGTCGCTCAAGCCAATGATGCAATCACGAAATATCTGTTGGAGAACCGGTATGGTTACTAGGTTTGTATTTTCGGGAGTAGACGGGTATGTACTCGTACACTTGAGCAGTACGATCTTATTACATCCATTTTCTTTAAGAACCTGAACCGATTCGATGATATCCGCCAGATTAGCAATTCCAGTGCTCATAATTACTGGCTTGCCTGTCTGCGCTACTTTTTTGAGAAGATGATGGTCAGTATTCTCAAATGAAGCAATTTTATAGCACGGAACATTTAAGGTCTCCAGAAAATCGACAGCTGTTTCATCAAACGGAGTACTAAAGCAAATTAGCCCAAGTTCGAGGGCATAATCGAATAACGGTTTATGCCATTCCCACGGCGTGTGAGCCTCCTGATAAAGCTCATATAAGTTCCGTCCGTACCATAGAGATTTCTTATCTGTTATATCAAATAACCCACCGGTGTGGTTTATAGTCATGGTGTCGGCCGTATAGGTTTGTAATTTTACGGCATGTGCTCCGGTAGTTGCGGCAATTTTTAATATTTCCATAGCTCTATCTAATGAGCGATTGTGATTTCCGCTCATCTCGGCTATGATAAAAGGCTGGTGATCTGCCCCGATTAACCTGTCAGCAATTTTTATTTCAACTCCGTTCATATTTTTTTATATTCATATCGATACGAATTAGGATAATCGATCGTCTCCATTTGTGCGAACCCCAGGTTCAAAAATATTTTTTTTGAACCCTCATTTTCTTTTTTTACATAGCCAACTACTGCGATAGAACTATCGCGTTGTTGATAAAACAGTTCGATTGCTTTCTGCAAGACAAGTTCACCCCAACCTCGCCCTCGGTAATTTTTATCTAAGGAATAACTTATCGTCGCGTACTCATTTACATCAAAACGAACCTGTGCAAATAAGATATTTTTAAAGGCAAATATAAAAAGAAGATCGGAGGAGTCAGATATCTTCTTCATAAACCAAGAAGTATGTTCTTCAAGTTCAATAGGCCTTGAATTGTATGATTGCCTTCGCAGATCTGGTTCATTAGTCCATTCAAACAGCATCAATAGATCGTCAGGAACTGCTCGTCTAACCTTGCAGTTAAGTTCAAAGTCTAATCGATTAAAAATTTTTAAAATCCGCTGGTCTGAATTTCCATCAAATATCCTCAGTCGATTTTGGGTTGCCGATTGTACTTTTTCGGGCTCAACTCGAAAATTTTCAAGTTTAAAAGCTAGGTTGTTCTGTATTAAGAATGAAAAAAAATGGCTTTGATTTTCGGCTGTTTGCCTGAGATACAATTCTCCACCAACACTTAGATATTCGTAGGCAATCCCGCTGGCAGAACAAATAGCAACTCCCGTCTTTTTCATGATTCCGGCAAGCGAAGAGGATTCGAGATTGCTTAGTATCTCTATTTTAAATGACGATTCATCAACTACATCAACTATATTTTGAAGGGACTGCCGATGTGCAAAGGCTTCTCCAAGAACAATATAACAAGTGTTAAAAGAAAAATTCAGTCCTATCTTTAGGGCTGAAAGTGTATGGTTTTCGGGATCGGCTCCCCCCATACAGATCAACAAATTAGTTTCCCGGTTGTTAATCGGTGCCTCTTTTGAGGCTTCTCGAAATGGTTTTTTGAGCATCGCAAACGCTGGGCCAAAAAAAGTCTTTGTATAGGGCTCTTTTGAATATTCAGAAAGGCTAACATCACCGGCAGGATTAATCAAAACATCTGAAACGAAGTGATAAGAATGTATATCGTCAATACACACTAATTTACACCCATGTTCTTTTACCTCTTGTTGATAGGCAGTGTTGAAATTATAACCATCAAGAACAACTATTTCATGTCCGGTAAGCTGACGTTTAAGTTCATCTAAATCGTTGTTTCCTTCAACATCAATAATTTGATGCCCACTGGCATGAATGAGTTTACTTATGCCGGGTAAGGGTGATCGAATCAGATATATACACGTGAAATGCCGGGATAAAATTTCGCCTAATGCCAGTAAGCGGTGAATGTGGCCGAGGCCAATCCTGCTATTCCCGTCTGCTCTTAAAAAGACCTTTGTTTTCGCAACCAATTTACCGTATTTTAAACAAGGGCTTTAATGGTTCACATAGTAGAAATTTTTTGAGGTCATTACTCTCAAAAGCATTGACTACTTTTTCAAAGTAACCGCGATAACTTTTTAATAAACTCTCAACGTCTTTCTCGCTATGGGCATAATTGATATTATGAGTACCAATCATAAAAATTCCATTGGCAAACATTTCCTGCAGAAGGAGGGTTTTTAACTCCCAGGAATTAAACTGCTCATTATCTTTAATAATAAAAAACGACCAGACCGGATAACCCGAAACGCTAAATACGTGGCCGAGTTTATATTCAGCAATAAGTTGATTCAAGCTCTTCATGATTTCTTCTCCCGTCTTAAAAAGTTTGGCAACAACAGGCTCTCGTTGAAGCTTATTGAGTGTAGCGTAAGAAGCTGCCAGAGATAAAGTCTCGCCACCGAAAGTAAATGAGAAGAAAATCTCTTCCATTAATTTCATGATTTCTGCGCTACCTGCTACGGCTGACACGGGATACCCATTAGCTAACCCTTTGCCAAAAGTCGCCAAGTCGGGTGTTACGCCGAAAAACTCTTGTGCTCCTCCATTAGCATACCGAAAGCCGGTAATGGTCTCATCAAAAATCAAAACGGCTCCATGCAGCTGAGTCAACTCTTTTACTTTTTGCAAAAATCCATTCTCGGGAGCAGTTGTATTTACGGGTTCTAAAATAACTGCAGCAACCTTTCCTTTTAACTCATTTAATTTTGATTCCAACGAGGCAATGTCATTATAGAAGAATTTATGTGTAAGGTCTTTAACTGCCTTAGGGACACCAGAATCACGAGTAGTAGACCCGATATACCAATCCTGCCATCCGTGATATCCGCAAACTAAAACATGATCACGTTTGGTGTAAGCCCTAGCTAACCTGATTGCGCCTGATGTTGCATCAGACCCATTCTTACCAAAGCGCACCATTTCAGCGCAGGGCACCATCTCCACGATTTTCTCGGCCACTTTAAATTCCAATTCGTGAGAAAGAGAATAGATGGTTCCATTCTGGAGTTGTTCAGTAACAGCCTTAGTAACATCGGGATCATTATATCCCAACGTGATGGAGGCTAGGCTGTTTACAAAATCAACGTATTGATTTCCATCTACATCCCAGATATACGCACCTTGCCCTCGTTCTACAAAGAAAGGAGAAACCCCTATCGGTAATTGAGTTTTACTCTTACTAAATGTTTGAGAACCTAAAGGGATGGTCTTTAAAGCTCGGGCCAAATAGTCTTCGGATTTTTTATAACGTTTACTCATTTATCTTCCTTTTTAATTGATTTACTATATCCTTCATTTCTAGTGATCGAACTGTTGATTGATTTTATTTCGCGGTTTCCTTCGAGATAATTTGCATAATCAAGCCAGGTTTTGTCTGATCCAATCGCTGACACAAGGTTACTAATCAGTACAAAATCATCAGGTTCATCAACAGTAAGTCTTAAATGGCCGCATAAATATCCTTCTTCAAAATTATCTGAAATAAATTCGGTACCTCCTTTAAAGGTTGAGTTTTTCCAAATATAAGGAGTCACATGTTCGCGCTCTGAAGTAAGTCGGGCTTCTTTCCATGCTTTTTCTAATGCCGCGTATCGAAATACTTCAACATCTTCTCCATCAGGATAGGTCGGAGATAATGTATTTGAACAATAATCCAGGTTGTGATCAATTGTGAATTGAATTATTTTATCAATAAGTTCTGCATCAATCAGGGGGCAGTCTGATGTTAATCTAACCACGTAATCGGGGTTCTTGTCGTTCAAAGATTGATAAAATCGATCGAGTACATCATCTACAGATCCGCGATAAGAATTTTGATTTAGCTTCTTTGCGATTTCTGTTATTACTTTGTCCTCTTCTTTTTCAGTGGTAGCAATTATCAAGTCATCAATCATTTTTGATTTGAGAATTCTCCGAATATGCAATTCGAGAAGTGTCGTTCCATTGATCTCTTTTAAAACTTTCCCTGGCAATCGTGTTGATCCAGTACGGGCTTGTGTAATTGCTATGATTTTCATCAAGTATTTATTTAGCAATTTCAAGAATTGATTTAATTACATAATCCTGTTCCTCTTCCGTTAAGGTTGGATACATGGGCAGGCTAAGGCACTGTTCGTAATAGTTTTCAGCCTGAGGAAAGTCACCTTTTTTATTTCCCAGAGACTGATAATAGGGCATGGTATGAACAGGGGCATAGTGAATTTGAGCATAAATGCTATTTTTTCGAAGCTCATCATACACAGCCTTTCGATTACTCACCAACACGATGTATAAATGATATGCATGCTTTCCCGATGCGGGGGGCTTCAAGCTTCTGACACCCGCGTTCTTGAATGCTTTATCGTATTTACTTGCAATTTCCCATCTTTTTGAAAGTCCCTCATTGGCTCTTCTTAGTTGCGATATCCCCAATGCACATTGCATGTCGGTTAAACGATAGTTATACCCCAAGTCAATCATTTCATAGTACCATCCTCCATGATTTTCTTTCATCAAATGCGAATCTCGGGTAATACCATGGGTGCGCAACAACAAAAGTTTTTCGTACAGGCCTTTATTATTAGTCGTTACCATTCCTCCTTCACCACAGGCAATGTGTTTAACCGGATGAAACGAGAAAATTGATAAATCGGCATAAACACCATTACCACACATTTGCTTTTGGCCATGGCTATTCATAAAAAAACCTCCGGGAGCATGGCAAGCATCTTCGATAATCCAAAGACCGTGTTCGTCGGCTAAGTTTTTGAAAGGCTCAAGATTGACAGGATACCCTGCAAAGTCTACCGGTATAATTCCTTGATAAGTTCCCTTGGGCGATGATTCCAAAAGGTGCTTGACCTTTTTAAAGTCAAGAAGAATTGTTTCAGGATCAACATCGCTGAACACCACCTCTCCGCCGCAATACCGAATACAGTTTGCTGAAGCAGCAAACGTGATTGGCGTAGTAATAATTTTGGAGCTTTTGTTGACCTCCAAAGCCAGTGCGGCCAAATGAAGTGCCGCTGTCCCGTTTGCTACAGCTACAGCATATTTAGCCCCTACATAGCTGGCAAATTTTTGTTCAAACTCGTTGACCCTGGGGCCTTGAGTCAAATACTCAGAGGTAAGAGACTCAGTAACTGCGAGGATATCTTCGGGTGTAATATTTTGTTTGCCGTAAGGAATTATTTTCATCCCATCCATTGATTATGTTATTTCAATTATTACAAAAGTATTAAGTGCCGATTTCACAGTTTCCAATTTGAAGGATTGAGCAGTGAAGTATTTTCGACTTGCAGTTTGCTTAATCTTTCCATCGCGTCTTCCGGAAAAACGGGAAGAATTGAGTCTATATTTTGATCCAATTGCAGCTCAGTTTCTACTCCAATGAGTACATAGTCAATGTGGTTTTCACCAAGGGCAAAATTCAGGCAAGCCTGCATCACGCTAAGATTATAGTCTGTTCTTATCTGATGAAAGTTGTGTAGTGGGTTTCTCAACTCCGTTAAATTTCCTAAAAGATCTTCGGGGTTTTTAAAAAAGAGGCCTTGCAAGAAAATTGAGCGCACGTGTATTTCTTTACCCTTCTGCTTTGCCCGTTTGAGCAAGTCTCTTTTTTGAGAGGATGCATCAAATGGATTATAAGGAATCTGAATCACCGAAATCGTCTCATCATCGATAGCCTTCATAAACTCCTGAAGATGATAAACAGACAATCCGATTTGTTCAATTTTATTATTCTTTTTCAAATCAATCAATTCCTTATGATTCCTTCCTGATACATAATCTAAATATCTATGATACATGTAAACATATAATCTATCAATAGCAAGCCCCTCCAGTGTCTTTTGAACCTTTTGGGTCAGAGGGGTATCATCGTGGATAAATTTGCTTATTACTTTTTTAAACTGATTCTGTTTATTCTCTTTATGATAGCGTCCTATTATTTCTAAAGAATCTCCGTAGGCGTCCGCCGAATCTAAGATTTCAATGTTATAACTCCGTGCTTTTCCAAGAATCTTAAAAGCCTCCATTTGATCAGGCTTTCCCAAACTATTATTGATTCCGTAAGGGAGACCCAACTGTACGGTTCCCAGAATCAATTTCCTGCTGCTTTGGACTGAGTTCAAGCTTCAAAATTTGAATCGACAAATTTTTTTATTAATTGCCGCAAACTATCAACCGTTTCCCATTGAGCATTGCTACCTGAATCATAACTAAACCCCGCCGGAACATTTACACCCTTAAAATGATTTTTGTATTCCTTTATGTCAAAAATTGGTTGTTGTGGCAAGATGCAATAGTATTTTCCAAGGTCAATTGTATTAATGGAGTCAGAAGCGGTAATCATTTCTTCATGTAGTTTTTCTCCTGGCCTCATTCCCACCAACTCCTGTCTGCATTCTGGCCCAATTGCCGTTGCAACGTCTACGATTTTATAGGATGGAATTTTAGGTACAAAAATTTCGCCCCCCCAGGCATTTTCGATAGCATTGAAAACCATTTCACATCCATCTTCCAGTGAAATATTAAAACGAGTCATGCGATTGTCGGTGATAGGAAGTACCCCTTCTTTTCTCTTCTTTAAAAAAAATGGCATTACAGAGCCATTAGATCCCATCACATTTCCATAGCGAACGACCGAGAAAGTGATGTCTCTTTTTCCCCTAATATTATTCGCAGCGATAAACAACTTATCTGACGCCAATTTAGTAGCACCATAAAGATTAATCGGAGCAGCAGCCTTATCTGTAGATAGTGCCACAACTTTTTTTATTCCACATTTAAGAGCAGCGTTAATAACATTTTCAGCGCCAAGTATATTTGTTTTAACACATTCCATAGGGTTATATTCTGCCAAATGAACGTGCTTCATCGCCGCAGCGTGTATGACAATGTCTATTCCTTCAAATGCGCTTATTAATCTGCTTTCTTCTCTTACATCGCCAATGAAATAACGGATGGCTGGATATTTATCTTCGGGGTATTCAATGGCCATTTGATAATGTTTTTGCTCATCTCTGGATAGGATGACAAGTCGTTTTACCTCAGGAAATCTTTTAAAAATTAATTTGGTAAACATCTTACCAAAAGAACCGGTACCTCCGGTTATCAATACACTTTTATTGTTAAGCATAAATTTTATCTCTAAGATGCAATATTCTTATCCGTTTCAACTAAATTCCTGAGCCCAGATTCGAGGTCAATTCTGTATTTCCAACCTAAGCTTGTTAACTTACTTACATCCATAAGTTTACGGAAAGTTCCATCAGGTTTGGAGGGGTCAAATTTAATGTCGCCATTAAATCCGGTTATTTTTTTTATCAATTGTGCCAGTTCAGCAATCGAAAGATCTTTCCCGGTACCAACATTTATGAACCCAGTCTCTTTGTAGTACGTCATCAAGAATAGGCACGCATCAGCCAAATCATTCACATGTAAAAATTCTCGCATTGGAGCTCCCGACCCCCAAACTTCTACAAAGGGCAACCCGTTTATTTTTGCATTAATAAATTTCTTTAGCAAAGCAGGTATTACGTGCGAGTTGTTCAAATTATAATTGTCATTAGGCCCGTAAAGATTAGTTGGCATTGCGCTGATAAAATCACATCCGTATTGCCTTCGGTAGCTCTCACATAGTTTTATACCCGCAATCTTAGCTATTGCATAGGGTTCATTGGTTTCCTCAAGAAATCCTGAAAGCAGATACTCTTCTTTTAAAGGCTGGTGCGCCAACTTGGGGTAAATGCAAGATGAACCGAGAAACAAGAGCTTTTTAACTTTATGAACATAACTCTGTTGGATCACGTTACTCTCGATCATGAGATTTTCATAAAGAAAATCCGCCCGGTACGTATTGTTGGCCAGTATACCCCCAACTTTTGCTGCAGCCAAAAAAACATATTCAGGCTTTTCCGTGGAAAAGAAACTTTCAACTGCTGCCTGATTTCTCAGATCAAGTTCGGATGAAGATCTCAGCACCAAATTAGTGTAGCCTTCACTAGTTAATTTTCTCACAATCGCAGACCCGACCATACCATTATGGCCAGCTACGTAAATCTTAGATGATTTTTCCATTATTCGTGATACTGGAAAATTTTATGTCCTCCTTCTTTCAAGTAATGATCACGCTTGAAGAGTTCAAGGTCGCTCTTTACCATATCATCAATCAAAGAATCCAAATTGTATTTCAATTCCCATTTCAAATCGCGTTTTGCTTTAGTTGGATCACCAATTAATAACTCAACCTCCGTTGGCCTAAAGTATTTTGGATCAATCTTTACGACAACTTCTCCCACCCGTACTTTAACATCGGTATTTGAGATTTTAGAAACATATCCTATTTCATCAATTCCTTTTCCTTTAAACTCAATATCAATTCCCAATCTTTGGAACGCCTTGATGATAAACTCTCTTACTGTAGTTGTAACCCCTGTGGCTATTACAAAATCATCAGCCTTATCTTGCTGAAGCATTAACCACATCGCCTGAACGTAGTCTTTGGCATGTCCCCAATCACGCTTCGCGTCTATATTACCCATAAATACAGTCTTTTGAAGCCCCAAGGCAATGCGGCAGGCTGCCCTTGTTATTTTCCGTGTGACAAACGTTTCACCACGCAAAGGCGACTCATGATTAAATAAAATTCCATTGCATGCAAACAGGTTATAAGCCTCCCTGTAGTTCACTGTGATCCAATAGCTGTATAGCTTTGCTACTGCATAAGGGGAGCGAGGGTAGAACGGTGTTGTTTCGCTTTGTGGTACTGCCTGTACCAATCCATAGAGTTCTGATGTTGACGCCTGATAAAATTTCGTTTTTTTTGTCAAGCCCAAAATCCGAATTGCCTCAAGTATTCGCAGGGCACCGATACCATCAGCATTTGCTGTGTATTCTGGCATATCAAAACTTACCTTCACATGAGACATTGCCCCAAGGTTGTAAATTTCATCAGGTTTAACTTCCTGGATAATCCGGATCACATTGACGGAGTCTGTCAGGTCACCATAATGAAGTCGGAGATTTACGTTTTCTTCATGTGGATCCTGATACAGATGATCAATGCGATCGGTATTGAATAAAGAGCTTCTCCTCTTCAATCCATGAACTTCATACCCCTTTGAGAGCAGTAATTCTGCTAAATAGGCACCATCTTGGCCGGTAATACCTGTGATAAGGGCTTTTTTCATTCAAAAATTTAATTCCAGGCAAAGATAGAAATTTCCGCTGTCCAATGGATTCCCTCAGGTAGCTGCAAAACCCCGCATCTATATCTTTCCGTTCAGTAAAGCGGCTTGGATCGTTTTTTTATTTTTACGATTCCCTGTATTTTGATGAGATTTGCAAAAAAAATAAAAATGGAAAATAGATCTACCGATGAGATTGACCTTCAGGAGCTTGGGGTGAAAGTAATTCAATACTTTAGAAAACACTTGAAATTTGTTCTGATCTCGTCATCGGTTGGAATTGCACTTTCAATAGTGGTTTATTCTCTGTCTCCCAAAGTGTTTGAAAGTAAGATGCTTTTACTCTCGGATATCCTCACAGAACCGTATAGCAAACAAATCACAGAAAGTTTAAATAATTTGATAAGGGAGAAAAACAAGAAGGGATTATCGTTACGCTTAACTCTCACTGAAGAAGAAGCTGAACTAATTGACCTCATCGAAATTGAAAGCGTCAAAAAAGATAAAGATAAGAGTGACGCCAGCATCTTTCTTGTAACAGTCGACATTAGAGACCGGGCAATACTTTCAAAACTTCAGGATGGTATGATTCAGTTTTTGAGGAATAATGAATTTGTCAAAATCAGAGTTCGACAAAGAAAGGAAATGTATCAGAGCCTGGTTGATAAAATTGGTACTGAAATCAGCTCTTTAGATAGCCTAAAAAGGCGCTTATTTTTGGGCAAGCCTGTTTATTCCAAAAGTGCCGAAATGCTGTTGATTGATCCTACTAGCATCTACTCTAAGATTATCGAACTAAGCAAAGAACAAATAGGTTATAAAAACGCCCTTGAGCTGGTAGACAGCATTCAATTAGTAGAAGGGTTTACCGTTTTTGAAAAGCCGGCTTCTCCAAAACTTTCCATATTCCTAGTGGCTGGTTTTACCATCGGATTTCTGTTTGCAATTGGCCTGTTGACCTTACTTCAGTTATTCAAATTGGCTAACAACGAGGCTTGAAAGCAATCGGGCAACTTATATTAAAAGAATTCAAACTAGAACTGAGGCGCAAGGCTGTAGTTTCGGGACTGGCTCTCTATTTATTCAGCACGATTTTTATCAGCTACCTTGCATTTGCTCTTCGTCAAAACCTAATAACTCCGTTAGTGTGGAGTGCGCTTTTTTGGATCACCATCTTATTCACCGCTATTAATACGATTGCCAAAAGCTTTATAGGCGAAAAACGTGGTCTCGATATTTATTTCTACTCTATCGCAAGTCCGGTAGAGGTTTTGCTCTCAAAAATCATATACAATTTCCTGCTATGCCTTTTGCTTTCGCTGACAGGATATTTGTTGTTTGTTCTTTTTCTAAATGACCCGATTCAGGATAAATTGACTTTTGTAGTTACGCTCATTTTGGCTTCCGGCGGCTTTGCATCTTCGCTCACACTGCTCTCAGGCATTGCCTCAAAAGCCAGTAACAGCAACATCCTTATGGCGGTACTGAGTTTCCCAGTCATAATTTCAATTCTTCTAATCGTCATAAGGATCACCAAAAATTGTATGGACGGATTGGACCCAAGTGTGAGTTACGACAGGCTCCTCTCATTGCTGGCCATCAATGCTTTGGTTGCCGCTATCTCCTACTTACTATTTCCATTTACCTGGAAAAGTTAACGGACTTTAAAATAGTAGAGGACTTCTGATGTTTATGGAATAAATTTGACCATTATTTCAATGCTCTGATGAAATCCAATTGGTGGAAAATACTAAGTATAATTTTGCTGGTCTACTCGATCATTGGCGGGCTGCTCTTTGCAGTGCCTCGCCTGAATATCGTGAATGAAACAATACGAGCGCTCTATTTTCATGTGCCGATGTGGTTTGGCATGGTAGTTCTTTTCCTCGCCTCAACTATTTATGCAATAAAATATTTGAGGAATCCAAACTTTCAAAACGATACCTACTCTGTAGAGTTTGCCAATGTAGGTCTGGTGTTTGGGCTGCTTGGCATTTTTACAGGGATGATTTGGGCTAACTACACATGGGGCTCGCCCTGGCATGGTGACCCAAAACAAAATGGTGCAGCCATAGCGCTGCTCGTTTACCTTGCTTATTTTATTTTGCGAGGATCAGTAAACAATGAAGAGCAGCGTGCCCGATTGAGTGCTGTCTACAATATTTTTGCATTTGTTGCGATGGTACCGTTAATCTTTATAATCCCACGTATGACGAGCAGCATGCACCCCGGCAGCGGTGGGAATCCTGGATTTAATATGTATGATCTGGACAGTAAGATGCGGATGGTCTTTTATCCTGCCGTAATCGGTTGGATTTTATTGGGAGTTTGGATTGCGTCATTACGTATTCGGATGAGAATAGCAGAGGAAAAAATTATAGAATCAGAAAATGAAAACGCATAATAAATACCTACTGTTGGGTTTATTCCTATTAATAAATTCAGCTTTGGCTGCACAAGATGCAGAAATGGCCGACACGCTGCGATCTGAAGGGAAGATCTTTGTAGTGGTAGCTATCATTCTGGTGATTTTTCTTGGACTCATTGCATTATTAATATATACCGATCGCAAAGTTTCCAGGCTTGAGAAGAGACTTCCGAAATAGCTACTCGGTATCATAGCAATTATCGGGTATGCCAAATAACTAATAACGATTACCTTTGCAGGTCTGTCAAATATGAAACGTTCACACATCATTGCAATCATCATCGTAGCTGCTGCCATTGGCATTATTATTACCACGGCTGGTGATGCCAGCACCTATGTAAATTTTGATCAGGCACAACAAATGTCTGACGCAGGTAATTCCACCCCTATTCATGTAGTGGGTAGTTTGAAAAAAGACCAGAGTGGCCACATCATCGGGCTGGAGAACAGCGTTGACAAACTCTCATTTTCGTTTGTATTAGTAGACGATAATCATCAAGAACAAAAAGTTTTTTACAATGAACCAATGCCTCCGGATTTCCTACGAAGCGAAAAGGTAGTTGTCGTCGGTGGCTATCAAAACAGTCAATTCGTTGCTAAGAAAATTTTGCTTAAGTGCCCAAGCAAGTATCAGGAACAAAAGCTTGTTACCCGTTAATAGCTAAGCGTTAATCGGAGATGCTATTGACCAATAACGATTAACCATTCACCCATGCATTTTCTCATCGGCAATCTTGGCCACCTGTTCGTTATAGCTTCGTTTGTTGCGTCTTTGGTTTGTGCTTTCGCTTACTGGAAAAGTTTCTATTCCGCTAATAACCTTGAAAAAGGTAAATGGGTGAACAACGCGCGATTTGCATTCTATTTTCACTCTATCTCCGTACTTGGAATAATTGCCAGCTTGTTTGTGATCATTTATAGACACTACTTCGAATATCACTACGCCTATAGTCACTCGTCGTTGCATTTGCCAGGCCAGTATATGATCTCCTGTTTTTGGGAAGGTCAGGAAGGAAGCTTTTTGCTATGGATGTTTTGGCAAGCTGTACTCGGTGTGATCCTGATTCGCACACAACGTGCGTGGGAAGCGCCCGTAATGATTGTGTTTGCACTGGTGCAGGCATTTCTTGCTTCCATGATATTGGGAGTTGTCATTCCTGCGATCAATATTAAAATCGGAAGCTCACCTTTCATTTTGTTGCGTGATGCAATGAGTGATCCGATATTCAAAATCGACCCCAACTTTATTCCCAAAGACGGCCACGGATTAAATGCGCTTCTTCAAAATTATTGGATGGTCATCCACCCGCCTACACTTTTTCTTGGCTTTGCGCTTACACTTCCACCATTTGCATTTTGCATTGCGGGGCTTTGGCAAAAAAAATATTCCGAGTGGATCAAACCCGCTCTGCCATGGGCGCTTTTGGGTGGCGCTGTTCTTGGCCTCGGCATTTTAATGGGCGGTTACTGGGCCTACGAAACACTTAGCTTTGGCGGCTACTGGAACTGGGACCCTGTAGAGAATGCGGTCTATGTGCCTTGGCTGATACTCATCGCGTCAATCCATGTGATGATGACGTATAAAAACAGCAACACTGCGCTTAAGACTTCAATCATTCTGGCAATTTCAGTTTTCATCTTGATTTTGTACTCAACGTTCCTCACCCGAAGCGGTATTTTGGGCGACACTTCCGTACATTCATTTACCGATCTTGGACTTTCGGGGCAGCTGCTTCTTTACCTTTTATTCTTTACTGTTGCCGCCATTATTCTTTGTATCAGCCGATGGAAAGAAATTCCGTCATCTGAAAAAGAAGTCTCCGTTTACTCTCGTGAGTTCTGGGTTTTTTTGGGAGCCACCGCACTCTGTCTTATGGGTTTTCAAGTGCTAATGCCTACGTCCATCCCTGTTTATAATAAAATTATTGAGCTCTTTGGAGGGCATTCGAATTTAGCACCTCCGGCCAACCAGATCGAATTTTATTCAAAGTTTCAATTATGGTTTGGTGTTGCCGTGGCGTTGATATCCGGTACAGGCCAATTTTTCTGGTGGAAGAAAATGGATAAAGGGAAACTGAAAAAGGAGTTGCTTACACCAGTACTTTTCTCTCTCGTCATCTTTGCTATAATTATTTCCGTCGCCAAAGTTTACAGTCCCGTTTACCTCGTGCTTACACTGGCTGGTGTTTATCTAATTGTATCAAATGTTAAAGTACTTTTATCGGTAACGAAAGTAAATCCAAATCTTTCGGGAGGAGCCGTGGCTCATATTGGCGTTGGACTTGTGCTAATCGGAATTCTTTTTTCTGCCGGCTACTCTAACGTGGTTTCACTGAATAACAGTGGAATGATCGTTAACAAAGAGATGGGCACAGACTTCAACCGCGACAATCTTTTGTTGTTTATCAATGAAGCAAAATCGATGGCGGGATATGACATCGAGTATCGCAGTGAAAATTTAGAGCTGAGAAATAAAAGAGGTTATGTCAGAAAAAATGATATCGACCCTACCTCTGATCCTTATCGTGTTGTGGCAATCAAAGACATCGTTTACAAAGGCGAGAAACTTTACAGCGCCCGCGATACTTTTGAAATTTATCCGGAGAACACGTTTTACGAAATCGAAATGCGCAAGAACGGAAAGTTAGCTGCCACGCTTTACCCACGCATTCAAATCAATCCGGCCATGGGTGGATTTCTTGCCTCACCCGATATTAAAAAGAATTTTGATCGTGATATTTATGCTCACGTATCTGCTATGATGAGTCGAGAGGAAGAACCCAACTGGAGTAAGACTGAAGAAGTGAAAGTAAAAATTGGTCAACAGTTTTTCATCAATGATTATGTGGCCATACTTGAAGAGATCAAACGGATTGATCAGCTGGGAGGAGTTACCTTAAATGCAGAAGATGTAGCTGTGAAGGCTAAAATAAAAATTGAAGGAGAACATGAGTCGTTTTACGCAGAGCCTGTATTTCTGATCCGTAACAAAAATGAAGTCGGCCGTATCCCCGCAGAAATCAACGACCTTGGCATTCGCATCGCTTTGCTCAACATTCATCCGCAAACCAATGAGTTTTCCCTTGGTACCAACGCCCGCCAAAAAGACTGGGTGGTAATCAAAGCATTGGAAAAACCTTTTATCAATGTACTTTGGCTAGGCACATGCGTGCTTATGGTAGGCTTTGGCATGGCCATGGTACGAAGGTTTAAGGAATTTAAAAGTTGATATCGATTTAATCCTGACTATCAAGTCTATTAAATTCGCTATCAGTTTATTACCATTCTTTAAAATTCTGAGACAATGCAAAAAGCGAAATCGATTCTAATCACAGGCGCGTCTTCGGGTATCGGCAATGGCACGGCTAAAGAGTTTATCAGGCGAGGTTACAAGGTCTTCGGCAGCGTACGCAAAGACGAGGATGCCAAACGTCTGAAAAATGAACTGGGTGAGAACTTCTTTCCATTGATATTCGATGTTACCGACCAAGCCGCTGTAGATCGTGCCGTGACAGAGGTGCAAAAGCTCTTGAACGGACAAGGCCTTGGTGGCTTGATTAACAACTCGGGCATTTCAATAAGTGGCCCGATCGAACACCTTCCCATAGAAAAAATAGCTCAAAATTTTGAAGTGAACGTTTTCGGGCTCATCCGTGCTACAAAAGCTTTTCTTCCATTGCTTGGCACGCAAAAGAATCATCCTTCAGCACCTGGCAGAATCCTTAATATCAGCTCCGTGGCTGGCAAGATGGCCCCTCCTTTTATGGCACCTTATGTAGGAAGCAAACATGCTGTGGAAGGAATTTCCCACACTTTGCGCCGGGAGTTGATGCGTTATGGTATTGAGGTAATCATCATCGGCCCTGGTGCAGTTCAAACTCCTATTTGGGATAAAGGCTCAGTAGATGAGTACAAAGACACTGCCTACATTGGCTCGATGGCAAAATTTTTTGGCAAGTTTGTAAGCGAAGGTAAAAAGGGATTGCCACTGGAAGAATTCTCGAAACAGGTTGTAGATATTTTTGAAACTCAAAAACCTAAAACAAGGTATGCTCTCGTGCAAAACAAATTTCAGAACTGGACATTGCCCCGTTTATTGCCCGACCGCGCCGTTGATAATTTTTTCAAAAAACTGATGTAGTTTTAATAGCAACATTTGTCTCAATTAACCTATTTAATCACTCTGATCTATGTCACGAACTAAAAAAATTCTGATAGCTCTATTGGTCGTCCTGATTGTCATTCAATTCATCCGGCCTACGCGCAATATTTCTAATCTGGATGGCCCAAATGAAATTTCAAAGAAGTATACCGTACCCACCGAAGTGCAATCCATCTTAAAACAATCGTGCTACGACTGTCATAGCAACAACACCAATTATCCATGGTACGCCAATGTGCAGCCCGTTGGCTGGTGGATTCAATACACACATATCAATGATGGCAAAAAGCACTTGAATTTTTCAGAATATGCCGGCTACCCTGAGAAGAGAGCCAAGCGTAAATTTGAAGAGATTGTAGACGAAGTGAAAGAAGGAGGAATGCCTTTGGGAACGTATACATTCATGCATCATGAGGCAGTACTTACACCCGAGCAATCCAAAGCTTTAACCGATTGGGCGGAAAGCCTGAAGTGACCCCGGAAAGGCAGGAAATGCCAACCGAACCTTTAGACTAAGCCCTTTGAATACTTCACCTCCGCCAAAAACAAACCTTCAGCCGGTACATTCATGCCGGCTTTTTTTCTATCCTTTCCTTTAATGATTTCCTGGAAGTCTTTCAACGAAATCTTTTCGGTACCCACATCAAGCAGGGTGCCTACAATGGCGCGCACCATACCACGCAAAAAACGGTTGGCCGTGATTTCAAAGACCAACAGATTCTTTTTCTTTGTCCACCGCGCTTTTTTTATTGTGCACACAAAATGGTTCACGTCCGTCTTTACCTTGCTAAAACTTGTAAAGTCATGCTCGCCAATTAATAATCCCGCTGCCTGATCCATGGCTTTCACGTTAAGTGGCTTAAAGAAATAATACGAATACCCCATAAGTAAAGGGTCTTTTACAGTGGTGACGCAGTATCTGTAGGAGCGCTGGCGGGCATCGTAACGCGCATGAGCGTCATCCCTGACTTTGACTATTGAGCGGATGGCAATATCCCTGGGAAGGAATGAATTAAGTCGGTGCAATAAATCATCAGTATCTAGCTCGTTTTTAAAATCAGCATGAAAAAACTGCTGCTCACAGTGCACGCCAGCATCGGTACGACCACTGCCGACGATAGCTATTTTCTCGCGCATCAGTTTAGTGAGTGCATCTTCCACAACTTGTTGTACGCCAACAGCATTGGCCTGATTCTGCCAGCCGCTGTAACGTGAACCGTTGTAGCTGATCTCAAAGAAATACCTCATGACAAAAGCATTAACAGACTCATAAAACGGGGATAGAAATTCGTTTCAAAACTTACATTATTACCTGATTAATCAAATTAACAAATTAATGAATTAGCATATCCACTAATTAGTTTAACTTTGCCCGGCAAATAATCACTCCTAAATTATTTGCCATGCCACTCGATCCTTCCAAGTTTCTTTTTGAAGCACTTACTTACGATGATGTACTGCTGGTTCCCGCTTATAGCGAGGTTTTGCCCCGCACCACTGATACAGCAGGTCATCTTACCAAAAAAATCAAACTAAATATACCGATCATCTCGGCAGCAATGGATACGGTTACCGAAGCAGATTTGGCTATTGGTATGGCATTGGAAGGCGGACTCGGGTTTATTCATAAAAATATGTCGATCGAAGCGCAGGCTGAGCATGTGCGCAAGGTCAAACGATCGCAAAGCGGAATGATTCTTGACCCGATAACCCTTCAAATAAATTCTACCGTGCGCGATGCCGAAAAAATCATGCGCGAGAATAAAATTGGTGGTATACCTGTAGTAGATGGAAATGGGAAATTAGTAGGAATAATCACCAACCGCGACCTTCGATTTCAAAAAGACATGTCGATGGCTATTGAAAAGATTATGACTAAGGAAAATCTCATCACAGCCCCCGAAGGAATCACGCTTGAAAAGGCAGAAGTGATCCTGCAGAACTATAAAATAGAAAAACTTCCGGTCGTTAATAAAAAAGGGAAACTCACTGGCCTTGTTACTTACAAAGACATTCTAAAAAAGAAAAACAAACCAAACGCCTGCAAAGACGAGTTTGGAAGACTGCGCGTAGGTGCGGCTGTGGGGGTGACGCCCGATGTTTCTGAGCGGATCGAAGCTCTGAAAAATGCCGGTGTAGATGTTATCAGCATTGATACCGCTCACGGTCATTCCAAAGGTGTAATGGATGCCGCAAAGCGAATGAAGAAGAAATTCCCTGAGATTGAATTAGTCGTTGGAAACATTGCCACAGGCGAGGCAGCGAGAGCCCTTGCGAAAATAGGTGCAGATGCAGTAAAAGTTGGCGTTGGTCCGGGTAGTATTTGTACCACTCGTGTTGTTGCTGGAGTTGGATTGCCACAGCTTTCAGCAGTTTATGAAGCTGCGAAGGCGCTAAAAGGATCAGGCACTAAAACTATTGCCGATGGAGGCATTCGTTTCTCGGGTGATGTAGTAAAAGCATTGGCGGCTGGTGCGGACAGTGTAATGATCGGATCTTTGTTAGCGGGTACAGAAGAAGCGCCGGGGGAAGTAATTATTTACGAAGGACGAAGATTCAAATCTTATAGAGGTATGGGCTCAATCGAAGCCATGGAAGACGGGTCGAAAGACCGTTACTTCCAGGATGTAGAAGATGATATCAAAAAATTGGTGCCAGAAGGAATTTCTGGTCGCGTGCCCTATAAAGGTTCGGTTTCGGAAGTACTCTATCAGCTTGTTGGCGGTTTACGTGCAGGCATGGGTTATTGCGGAGCCAAAAACCTTGAAAAACTGAAGAATGCGAAGTTTGTAAAGATCACTTCGGCAGGTTCTGTTGAAAGCCATCCTCACGATGTATCCATAACTCGTGAAGCACCTAACTACAGCAGGAAGTAAAATTTCAAAGTTTCCCAGACAGAGACTTTCTTTCCTGTTTTGGTACATGGATTGGGTCTAGTGATAATTTCCGGCTTTATTTTAAGCTTGGACTGGAATTAGCTTGTTACCTTTGGATAAATCTGTTATTCAGTATAATAAGTGAATTGTGCTGTTTAATAAGTATTGTTAATCCTATTAAGGTAGTTGCAACTCTTAACTTAAGGAACTGAATTACTGTCAGTTATTCGGTTAAGTCTGCTGATAATCTAAAATGACCATGAAAATGCTTTACCCCGTGCCGACGACTTCAACGAAAATTAGCTCAAATACTAAATTTGAGACGCGAAATGGAGTCCCCAAAACAACATTGTCCATTGGTAAGACTTTGCTGTTAAGCTTTGTCTTTCTGCTCGCTTTTGGTGCGGTTTCAGCACAGACATACTATAACAGAACTAGTCAGAATAATGTTAACTGGTCTACAACAACCGCATGGTCCACAACAAGTCATGCCGGAGGAAGTTGTGGATGTACTCCCACAGCAGGCTCTACTGTAAACATAGGCGGAGGAAAAACTGTAACATTAAATAACCTTTTGGTTAGCGTAGCTACTGTAAATGTAGGAGACGATGCTTCTGCCAGTTCTCTAATAATTGGTAATGGAACTGCCACGGCCTCATCATTGACAATAACGGGAAATCTAACCATAACCGGCTCGGCAGTTGCAGGGTCAACTGTGCAGGTGGGCGGCACTGCGGCTGGAACAACTAATACCCTTTCTGCCTCCAGTATTTCAACTGATGCATTAAGTACTTTTGATCTTGGAAACACCGGAAACAGCAATTCGGTGGTAACTATTTCTAATACGTTGACCAATGCGGGGACTTTTCAGACCGTTGGCGATGGTGGCGGGACTTTCACAATCGCTTTTGATGGAAACATTACCAATAATGGCACTTTGAATTTGGCAAACGCCACCGAAGGATCAACCGCTTCATTTATTGGCTCAGGCCAAACTATCAGTGGAACTGGCACAAACACATTCTACAATTTTACGATGGGCACCACGGGGTCCAACAATGTGAATGTCAATAGCAGTATCACGATCAATAATACTTTGACTTTTTCAGCCACCGGATTACTGGTTGTCAACTCTTCTTCGAATGTCACTCTAGGCAGTAATGCACCTGCCATATCCGGAGCTAGCTCTACAAAATACATTCAACTGGACGGTACACAAGGAAGCAATAGCCAGTTGATACGCAACAACGCAGGAACAACGGCAGGTTGGCAATACAAATTTGAAATAGGTACGAGCACCGGAGGTTATACACCTTTGGATATGTCAGCTTCAACTGTCTCCACTGCTCCAACCAATGGCAGTTCGCTTGCAGTAAAAGCAATTTACACCGCTAGTGTGACTGGCCACTTGCGCAGAAGTTTTAGGATGGTAGTAACCGGAAACTCAAACGCCACCACATTTACTGGGGCGAATTTCTACTATGCTTCACCCACGACCCCCGATATTTCGACAAGTGATGTATTAGCAAATTACAATACGATCTGGTTTCTGAATATCAATACCGGTACATGGGCCGCGGTGCCGGGAACCGCACCGGGTGCTTCTGGGTTTTTCTCCGGCTCAACTACAGGGCAAATGCTAAGCACCGGTTCTTATTATTTTACTATCGGAGCAGCTACATCATACCAAACCTGGTATTCTTATTCGACGGGAAATTTTTCGGACTATAGCAACTGGACACAAGATCCGTCAGGTACTACGTTTGTTAACCCTTTTTCAACACCACCCTCCGATGGCGATGTTGCCATCATTCTTAATGGGTTTACAATTACTGCGGATGTCAACAATATTAATCTCTACGCTGCTACCATAAATAGTGGCGCTACGCTAGATATGATGGCAACCACAGGCAATTCCTTAGGTACTGTATCAGGTTCAGGCTTGTTGAGAGTAAATGGCGTGGGTTTGCCTACCGGAACGTATGCTTCTTTTGTTTCTTCATCTGGAGGCACAGTTGAGTATTATAATTCAGGAGGGAATCTTTCAACTACTCAGACTACCTACAATAACTTATCGCTCACCAATACAACCAACACTGCAATCAGTTATGTAATGGCCAGCAATCTAACTGTAAACAGTGCCATGAAAATTACTCAGTCTTCAGGTACAGGAACTGTAGCGTGGCAGATTAATGACAATACGAATACCAGCCGAACCCTGAGCATTGCAGGTGACCTTACGGTTTCATCTGGAGGTATAATCAAAGTAGGTACAGGAAACTCTACATCAACCACACCTCATGCACTAACATTGTTTGGCAATTTTACAAATAGTGGGGTCGTACAATTTTTTGACTCAACGGGTACCGGCACACAGGATTATAACATTACCCAATACAACAATGGTAGTATTTATGGTGCTGCTCTTCAGGGTAATGCCGTGAACGTCACTTTTAGTGGAGGAACAAACGCCACTGTTACTTGTAACAACCATACTGATTTCTACAGGTTTATCGTAAGCAAAGGAACTGGTCAGCAAACCATTCTTATCTTGAACTCGGCCAAATCAAATTATATGCGGTTGTATGGCCCTGCAGCTTTGGGAAGTTCAGGAGCGACGGCAGCTACTGAAAAATCTGACAACGCACTATCTATAGTGAATGGGACACTTGAGATTACCGGGACACTTACTATTCCCATCCTTGATCAGACCGGTGGCGCAGCGAATGATTATTTCGCAATTCCACAAACAGCCGCCCTTTGGATAAATGGCGCTGGAGTTAATGTAACTGTGGCCAGCAACTCTGCTGGAAATGGTGATCAACGACTTATGCTCAATGGGCTTCTTCAAGTTACCAACGGCTCAATAAGCTTTGGTTATTCAAAAGGGCTTGGGTCAGGAGATGCCGGAACTGTAAATATCCAGGGTGGTACAATGAGTGTTTATCAAATCCGACCTCGTGCGGCAAGTGCGACACAAGCTTTCTCATATATTCAATCTGGTGGAACTGTCAATGTAGGAACCACCGGAACCAATGGTACACCATCTTTAAATGGTGTGGTTAATACCGGCTATGGGCGGATTTCTATTCCTGTGGCAACCAGCTCATTCCAGATGTCAGGGGGTATTTTGAATATTGGTCAGCCCACGTCAAATTCCCCAGGCGGGATCGAAATCGCTTCCTCAACCAGTAACTACTCGGTGACCGGAGGAACAATCAATGCATATATTCCTTCTACAGGAAGTAATTTTACCATCAATTCAACGGCTTCGCTTTATAACTTAAATATTTACAGAGATGGAACCACAAGTGCTCTAACAGCCCAGTTACAAGCATCTCTCATAGTTTTAAATAACCTTACATTAATAAACGGCAACACACCCACTTTTGATTGTAATAGTAAAAACCTTGCCGTGGGTGGAAATCTAATAGTCAACACGGGAACAGTTTTTACTTCGGGAACGAATACGTTGACCTTTAATGGTTCGGCTGCTCAAAGCTGGACTAACAGTGGAACCGTCTCCACGTTGGCCAATGTAAGTGTAGTCGTCAACAAATCGGGAATCTTAACTATACCTAATGCTTTGGGAAGCAGCATGCTCGGCCTCACGCTTACCTCTGGCACACTTGCTGACGGTGGTAACGTGCTAACCGTATTAACAACATTAAGCAATAGTGCAACTCATACCAGCACTGGGAGCGGAGCAATTCAGTTTAACGGAACTTCCATCACCGGGAGCGCTGGTACTTTTGGTAACCTGACCATCAATAACAATGGAACGGTTACGACAAGTGGCAATCAGACTGTTAACGGTAATTTGCGCTTGCTTAACACTAATTCAGCTTTGAACATTGCGTCTAACAATCTTACTGTTTTAGGTAACATCTTTACAGACGCAGCCAGCGGCGTTGCCTTCAGTACGACGAAACTCATTATTACCAATGGCAATAGGAATGATTTAGGCCTTACGATGAAACCCAGCGCTTCCGCCAGCGATTTAACTTTTCCAGTTGGCGCATTTATCCCTAACCCAAGTGCCCCTCCTCCAACGATCCTGATATATACGCCGATGACGATGAATATCACTGCTACAACATTGGGTACAGTTACCGTACGGCCAGTAGCTTCTGTTCATCCCAATGTAACGACTGGAAGCCAGAGCGTAGCCTACTATTGGCGCGTCACGAGCAGTGGTTTTGCCGGCACAACTGCCGTGATAAATAAGAATTATACATACAGTACTGCCGTGCGCAATGGCACCACGACTTCCTACGTTGCTGCACGTTACGATGCGTCAACATTTACCTGGACATACGGCCCAACGGCTACACCATACAATTCAACAACAGGTGCTGGAACAACAACAATCAATACAGTTATCGGCGCGAATAATGGGTGGTTCAATACCAATTCGGGCTGGTCAGCAAATGCCGTATACATTGATGGAGAATATACGGCAGGGAATACTTCAGCATTTAACGGAACCGTTGTGGTGTATTACAGTCGCCTAACTCCCGGAAATTGGAGCGCTAGTACAACTTGGAGTACACTATCAGTGGGAGGATCAGCAGCTGCGTCCGCACCTTGCAGTACTTGTCCGGTAGTTATAGGAGATGCAACGCATAATCACGTAATAACAAATGATGCAAACAATCAAACGGCCGGAAGTATTTCTATTGCTCAGGGCTCAACGTTAAATTGCGGCTCTACTGCCACAGGTCTGAATTTCGGCGTGTATTCGCAAAGAAATGATGGGACCACACCAGGGACTTTGCAGGTAGGTTCCGCTACTTTCCCATCTGGCGATTTTAACAGTTTTCTCGGACCTTCAGGTGGAACGGTGCTTTATACGAGTGGTGGTTATACAATTCCCACATTAACTCTTGGAACCTATTATAATTTGAGTATTACGCCAACGGGTGCAATAACATTGCCCACTTCTAATCTCACTATCTATAATAATTTAACCACAGCTTCCGGAACTATTAACACAGATGTTACTACTGCAACTACTAGGACAATAACTGTCAATGGTAATTTTAACCTTAATTCTGGAACATTTAGTTTCCTCACCAACGCTGGAAACACCGCTATAACAAGTCTAACTGTCGTTGGAAACAGTTCAATTACAGGCCAATTACAAACAAGCGGTGGTACTGTAACGCATACTTTACTTACCTCGGGGTCTATAACAAACACTGGTCACATAATATTTGCCAACGGATCATCTAAGGTAGATATCACTTTTTTTGGTTCAAATTCCCAGTCTTTCACTACAACAAGCCCCGGAGTAACAACGCTTGACAAGCTTACTGTAAATCTCGGGACTTCTCAAACTCCAGTATTAACGATCGGTGGAACTGGTACATACAATTTCTTGTCTACCAATTGGCTTAGTCTGTTAAACGGCACAACCAATTTCAATACCTCGGGCACAGTCACTATTGAAAATGCTAACTCTTTTACTATTCCAGCTACAGCTGACTTAAAAGTTTCTTCAGGTACTGTAAACATCTGTGCTGGCAACAATGACACCTACGACCTTAAGCTAAATGGGAAATTAGAAGTAGCTGGGGGGACTTTATATGTTGGGCCTTCGAGCGGGGGTGTCAACAATAATGATATCGAATATGCTTCTGCAGGAACTCCGACTATCATAGTTTCGGGAAGCGGTACGCTCTTTGTGATTGGGGCTATACGGAGGAATTTAACAACATTAGCCGGAGCTTTAGTGTATAATCAAAGCGGAACATCAACCACTACAGTTCTGGGAACAAATTGCAGTATTGCTGCAAACAATGTCCGTGGTGTTTTTGAAATCGAAAGCAACACTGGAAGTAGTTTCATCTTGGGCGGCTCAGCGAACCTGATTATTCAAAAGACAACAACCGGAAGTAGTTATGCAGACCTCTATTTAAATCCGGTAACCAATTCTATAAGCGCAACAAGTACTATACAAATGGGCCTTGCTGCTACCACGCAAACGATGACCTACAATGGTGTAGGGTTGATTGGAAACTTTACCGTAGTAGGGGGTAATACTACCGTGACTTTATCCTCGGATGCAATGACAGCCGCAGGAAACGTAACCATTTGTTCTACTTGCGTATTAAGCCCTGGGTCGCTAAACGTTAACATTGGCGGTAACCTGGTTGTCAATTCTACGGGAACTTATAGTGGATCTTCCAATACCACTACATTTAATGGATCGTTAGCACAGTCGGCTTCCATTGGAGCGAATGTCACTTTTCAAAATGTTACCATTAGTAATACATCAAACACGGTAACATTTTCGGGGTCATCACCTAACATTACTAACTTAAACATACTCAACGGTACATTGGATGTATCAAATTTGAACGTCACCGTTAGTGGAAATATCATTAACAATAGTACACAGATAAATACAGGTGGCGGATCAATAGCTTTAGGAGGGACGAACACCGCACACGCGATTACCAGTTCGGGCGGCACTTTCGGTAATCTCACAATTAGTACCGGCTCTGCAACTAAGAATGTAACCCTGAGTGGAAATCTTACAATCAGCGGCAAACTTACGTTTAGCCCGAGCAACAGCAACCGTTACTTTAGTATCGGTAGCAACCAGCTTACTTTTACTTCGGCAGCTACTGCGTCAGCTAATATAGTTTCGGGCACTGGGAGTACATCGTTCATCAGGACCAATGGCGTAACAAGCGACTTGGGTATCGTGAGGTCGTGGCCTGGGAGTGCCAGTTCTGATTTTACTTATGAGCTTGGTACCGGGAATAACTACACACCAGTTAAGTTAAGTTTGGCAGTCAACTCAGTAAGCGGAGGCAATATCACAGTAGTTGCTGTTAACTCAGCACACCCGACATCGAAAGCCGGTGAGCAATTGCTTAATTATTATTGGACTCTTACTCGTGATAATATCATTTCGTACACAGCAACAGGAACACAAACCTATAGCTATCCGTCAAGTTTAATGTCGGGCGCTGGCGGGACGTTAGTTGCCTGTTATTTCGATCCTAATGCTGCGACTTTGGGATGGGTACCTGGGAGTCCTGGTAGTGCCACTACTACCCAAATGGTTTTCACCAATAATTTAACAACAAACATGCCTACTGCTGGGGAAAACTTCGACTATTCTGCTGGAACCGGCTATTTAATTGATGGAACTAATGCCTCATTGCCAAATCCTGTTCAGCCTTATTATAGTCGATTAACAGGTGGAAACTGGAGTAACGTTAATAGTTGGACAACAAATAGCTCTGGCACTGGTGCAGCGGTATCCTCACCTCCTACAGGTGTACCTGTTGTAATCTTACCAGGTGCAACGATCACAATGAATACCCTTGGCCGTACGGCATATACTACTCAGATCAACGGTACACTTGCGCTCGGTACTTTCACAAGACATAATCTTGGAATCATCAGCGGAACAGGGACTCTTCAGACTGCGACTAATACATTCCCGGCAGGTAATTACAATGCTTTTGTTTCCAGCACTGGTGGTACTATTCAGTACGTTGCTCCAATGACAATGAACAATCGTAATACATACAATAACCTGAGCAGTACCGGAGCAGGAACATTGACAATGACAAGTACTGATCTGACCTTGAATGGAGGATTGACCATAGGTGCGGGTGTGACATTGGATAACAGTGTTAACAACAAAAACATTACTCTTTCAGGGGGCTGGACAAATAGCGGGGGAACATTTTCTGCCGGCACAGGTACAGTTACTTTTGCAAATACGTCGGCCCAAAATATTACAGGATCTACCGCTTTTAATAATTTGTCAATGGCATCTTCTGCCAATGTAACCTTAACAGGTACCGGTCCCACTACTGTAAATGGAATACTTTCGCTGAGCGGTGGTAGTATCGTTTCAAGTGCTGGAAATCTGTTGACAATTTCATCTACAGGTTCAATTAGCGGCGGCTCGTCGGCGAGCTATGTGTCGGGCCCAATGACCGCTGTGGTAGGTTCTGGTTCTACCTTTAATTTTCCTTTGGGGAATGTAACTGCAAACTATTATCGGCCAGCTACAGTAGCCAATACCACCGCATCTGATACCTGGAGTACACAATATTTCGCGCAAGACCCAACCTTGGGCGGGTTCTCGCACTTGAGTCTTAATTTAGCCAATTTGGTAAAAGTTAGTCAATTTGAATACTGGACAATCTCACCAGCTCTTGCTACTACATTCGCCGACCTTACGCTTGCATACAACACAGGAAGCTACAGTGGAAACATTGGAAATACTTCACAGTTATTCATAGCACATTGGGACAACACTAATTCGCGGTGGGATCTTCCGCCTGGAGGAGGTACGGTTTCGGTATCTGGCAGCACTACCGCAGGCACTGCAACAGTAACTAATGTAACCAGCTTTAGCCCTTTTACTTTCGGATCAACTGATTTGGCTTCCGGATTACCCATTGAGCTTGTTGATTTTTCTGGCGAGCCTAAACCGTATGGCGTAGTATTGTCGTGGACCACAGCGTCTGAAGTAAACAACGACTACTTCACAGTTTATCATTCTGCTTCAGGTGCAAATTTTGAGTCGATTGGAACTGTGAAAGGGCATGGAACTACAAATGCAACTAACAATTATACTCTTACAGATTTAAAACCTGCAATTGGGAAAAATTACTACCAACTGAAGCAGACCGATTTCGATGGAAAATCTACCTCAGGTGAAGTCATCTCGGTAACAGTCGTAAACCTCGACCCTCTGGTAAAAATCTATCCTAATCCTGTAGCGCAACAGCAGGTTTTGAATGTAGAGATCAATGGGCTCCAGGCTAACATCCAGGCCGAAGTTCAAATCATAAACCTTCAAGGAAATAAACTGAGCGGCACAACTGTAAGTACCGACTCAGAAGGTACCCTTATAGCTGCTGTTGAACCACGTGGTCTCACACCAGGATTGTATATCTTATTGGTGCAGGGCATTCCCTACAAGTTCATCGTTGAATAATTTCAAAGCGAAGGCTTCCTACTGCGGTAGTCTTCGCTTTCTTCTTTAAATCCTCCCAATTTTCCAGCATTTTTAAATCTTGATTTAAGGATATATTTGCCGCAAGTATCCTTTATGAATATTCTTATTATCGGCAACGGAGGTCGCGAGCACGCCTTCGCCTGGAAAATCAGACAAAGTCCTGATTGTGATAAATTATTTGTTGCGCCCGGCAATGCAGGCACAGCCTCGGTAGCAACCAACGTGGCTATTGCTGTAGATGATTTTAAAGAGCTAGGTTCGTTTTGCATCGATCAAAAAATAGACTTGGTTGTCGTCGGCCCCGAAGTGCCTTTGGTTAAAGGTATTCGAGATTACTTTGAAGCTGATAAAGCCCTCTCAGGCATCCTCATGGTGGGTCCTGGAAAAGTTGGAGCGCAACTGGAAGGCAGCAAGGATTTCTCCAAGCAATTCATGCTACGCCACAATGTTCCAACAGCAGGAGCTAAAACTTTTTTTAGCAGCCAGTCAGAGGAAGCTCAACAATATGTCAACACTATTCAACCGCCCATCGTACTTAAGGCCGATGGCTTAGCTGCCGGAAAAGGAGTTGTAATTGCGCAATCTGTTGCCGAAGCTAAAGTCGCTATTCGCGAAATGCTGGAAGAAAAAAAATTTGGTGATGCCAGCGGAAAAGTTTTGATCGAAGAATTTCTAAATGGAATTGAACTCTCTGTCTTTATCCTAACTGATGGCAACGATTATGTGATTTTGCCCGAAGCCAAAGACTACAAACGAATCGGCGACGGAGATACCGGGCCCAATACCGGTGGCATGGGTTCTATTTCTCCGGTGCCTTTTGCGAGCCCATCGTTCATGAAAAAGGTGGAAGAAAGAGTTATAAAACCCACAGTTGACGGACTCAAAAAAGAAGGTATTAACTACAATGGTTTCATTTTTATTGGACTGATGAACGTAGGCGGCGAGCCTTACGTGATTGAGTATAATGCGCGCATGGGCGACCCCGAAACGCAATCGGTAATGATGCGCATCAAAGGCGATTTCCTTGAATTGCTAACGGCCTGCGCCAAAGCAGAACTTAAAGGAAAGTCTTTGGTCACAGATCCCTCTTTTGTGTCAACTGTGGTGATGGCAGCAGGTGGATATCCTGATCATTATCAGAAAGGGGAAATAATTTCAGGGCTTGAAAATACCGACACTGCACAGGTCTTTCACGCAGGGACCAAAATTAATGACGGCAAAATCATAACTGACGGAGGCCGGGTTTTGGCAGTGACAGGAAAAGGGAAAACGATAAGCGAAGCTATGCTCAACAGCTACAATTCAGTAAAAAAAATCAGCTGGGAAGGCGCCCAATATCGCAAGGACATTGGTAAAGACTTGTTAGATCTTTGATCGTCATATCTTCGGTAATCTTCCTGCTTAATCGATATTTGTTCAAGCCGTGCTAACAAACTAACTTTATACCTTAATTCTTCGAAATAATATGGGCTGTGCGTGCGGTACGAAAAAAGATGGCAAGGTAGGCGGCTGCAACAATAATGGCGCTTGCGGTACCGGCGGCTGCAATAAGATGAACGTGTTTGACTGGCTCAGCAACATGGATATGCCCAGCCAAGACCGGTTTGACGTTGCTGAAGTACGCTTTAAAAATGGACGGAAAGATTTTTACCGCAATACCGAACATCTGATGTTGCACACAGGTGATGCCGTAGTAGTAGAGACTCAAACTGGGCATCATATCGGATATGTTTCTCTTCAGGGCGAGCTCGTGCGGTTACAAATGCAAAAGAAGAAAGTCGCCAACGATGATGAGATTCACAAGATTTACCGGATGGCACATACCAAAGATCTTGAGAAGCACGAAGACGTGAAAAAGCGCGAGATGCCTGCAATTTATCATGCACGGGAAGTCATTCGAAAAATGAATTTAGGAATGAAACTTTCGGATGTAGAGTTTCAAGCCGACAACACAAAAGCAGTGTTTTATTATTCTGCCGATGAACGCGTTGATTTTCGCGAACTCATCAAAGTATTGGCAAGCGAGTTTAAAGTCCGCGTAGAAATGAGGCAAATCAGTTTGCGCCAGGAAGCAGGACGCCTCGGTGGCGTTGGTGTTTGTGGACGCGAGCTCTGCTGCTCTACCTGGTTAAGTGATTTTAAAAACGTTGCCACAAGTGCAGCACGTTATCAAAATCTTTCGCTCAACCCCAGCAAACTTTCGGGCCAGTGCGGGCGATTGAAGTGCTGTCTCAACTACGAACTGGAGACTTATATTCAGGAACTGAAGTTCATCCCAGAAATAGAAGCGCCACTGCTTACTGAGAAAGGTGAGGCCAAACTTCAAAAAACTGACATTTTTAGAAAGCTCATGTGGTTTGCCTATAAAGATGAAAATAACTGGTATGCTTTGAAAGTAGACCGCGTAAATGAAATCCTGGAATTGAACCGTCAGGGGAAAA
>JABDGP010000008.1:0-654 GCA_013285945.1 Bacteroidota bacterium
CGGTGATTTTCAATACCTCACATCACTTAATTGCGACAATAAATTCTCAAGAATATTAGTTTCGCATTAATTAAAATTGAAAAAATGAAAACTCTTAAGAATATCCTCAAATGGTTTGGCATTATAATCGTAGTGCTCGCTGCCGTAGCCTTTACCCTGTACCTGATTTACTTGCGTCCGGTGATGAAACACATGGAGCAAACGAGCATCATTAACTACGATAAAAACCTAACAATCATATTAGGTGGCGGAGGCAATACCGGAATATTGGTTTCAGACAGCCTTGTCATTGTTATCGACTCGAAAATGAGTGATGCAGCAGAGCAGCTCTCTAAAACGGTGAAAGAACTGGCCGGAAGCAAACCAATTTTAGTGATCAATACCCACGTGCATAAAGATCACAGCGAGGGGAACAAATATTATCAGGGCCAAACGATTTTAGCCGGTGGCAACTATACCAGGGAGAATTGGGTTAAGGATGCTGGCGAAGCGACCGTGCCTACACAATGGCTCAAAGGGAAAATGGATATTAAAATGGGAGACGACACAGTGACGATATTAAACCTTGACCGATACGTGCATACTGCGAGCGATGTATTTGTTTATCTGCACAGGCGTAAAATGCTATTTGGCGGAGATGTCGTCCTAAACAAA
>JABDGP010000008.1:664-62801 GCA_013285945.1 Bacteroidota bacterium
GCTACAAACTGAGCGTATAAAAAATGTTCGATGCCAAACAGTATCATGGTGGTAGAAAAGAAAGCACCGGCAAACGGGATGAGTTTTTCCAACCATTTAATGCTTGAGGGTAATTGAATATTTTCATCAGAGTAAGATCCAGCAACGGCAAAGGCGCCTCCCGCAAAGGCAAGTCCCTTCAAGGCTCTTGTCCAGGTACCCAGACTATTCCCATATTGATCAACAAATAATAAGTAGGAAGACTGGAAAAATAAAAACAACAGGAGGAAAACTCCTCCCATAATCAGGGATACTTGATATGATTTCTTATTTAGCAGTATACAAACCCCGGCTGCTGTGAATGCAATGCCCCAAGGGTAAGCTAAAAAGGTATAGATAGGAGAAGAGGCAAAGGCACCAGGTAAAAATACCGGATCAAAATCGCCGTAAACTAATTGCTGAATGCCTATGGCAATGAGGCAGATGCCGAATGCCTTCCGGCCGAGGTCCATAAGTGTTTCCATTCTTGTTCTCAGGTTTTGGTGAAATCTACCCAAAATAACTATTGTTTGTGCTACTTCAATTGCCCCATTAGAAATTGCCGTGATGTGGGGGAGGATTGTGGTAGGATCGTGTTCCAGGTTTGTAGAAATGGTTCAACCAATCGCCCAGAATCATTCTACAAGTTAATAGAATGGTTTATCGACAGTAAGAATTACTTTATTTGTGTATTGAAAATGACTGATATCTACAAAATCAGGTTTTTCGATCCTGGTAGATGTTGACCTATGGATCGACATCTACGGGCTCAATGCTACTTAATCTTTTTTATCAGCACGGTTTCCAACTGAACCAAAGAAGTAGCGAATTGGAGTTGATCACTTGTTAAATTTCCTCCTGCTGCAATATGCCAGTACTTTCCATTTTGATAAGAACCGACCTGAAAATAGCTAAATCCTACGTCTGGATTATTAAACCCAATTTGATGAGAAGTACTCGATAGCAAGGTGGAAGGTGGATTCTTTAATATCGAAGTGGCAGCAGAAACAATCGAGTCATTTACACTCATGGTGTAGAATGTAGGGGGATTTTGCACGTCAATATTCTCCTGCATTTTGGTTGTATAAAGCGTATTGTTCTCAAGCTTGAAAAGCACATCAGGGTTTTTAATGAATGAATCGAAATGACCAAAAACAATTACGTCTGTCAATGGATTTGGCTCTTTCGAAGAAACTTCGTTGTCGCGTGTCTCACATGAAGCAATTACTAACACTAGCAAGACTGAATTTAAAATTGGTTGTTTCATATTTATGTGTTTCCTTTTTATAACGGATAAATTTAGACCCTTATTTTGCAAAGATGTGAATTGAGAAGACTATTTTGATTTGTATTTGCTAAACAGCAAGTGGTACTTATTTAATGATATAATTTAATTATTGAAAAGCAGATTGACTCTTTGTGCTGTTTTTCGCCGTGTAAATAAGAAAGCTACTTTTTCATAACGAAATAAATACCCACGATCATTAAAATCATGCCTCCTATGCGGGATAAGCTAATGGAATTCACGGTCACATTGAAGAATCCAAAATGATCAATTGCGATAGCGCAAATAATTTGCCCTGTTACTATAAGTCCGATGGAAGCACCAACTCCGATCCGTGGAACCAAAATCGTAATCATCACAACATACGTTGCCACAATTATTCCGCCGAAGTAGCCATACCACGGAACTGCCGCTAACTGCTGCGCCCTTGAAAAGATATTCTTGATAAAAGAATAAAAAGAACCATCCCAACCAACCCGACTAAAAAAACGGCCAGACCGGTTATTACAGGGTTGCCGATACTTTTGCTAAACGCTGCATTGGTAGCAGCCTGGATGGGGATTAGTGCACCGGTAAGCAATGCCAGTGCGAGGTAAACGAAGTCGTTCTTCATGGCTGTGATGTATTTAATGAAAAGTTAATCATATACATATATAAGATAAACCTGAAGCGGGCTTTTATGATAATGTTTCTTGTTTTTCTTGTTCTTGCTTTTGGTTGTAGTTGTAAGTAACTTCTAGGGTGTTTGGCAAGTGCCAATATCGACCGTGTGCAAGGGATAGGAGACGATGGCGAATATTGAGGTGCTTTTTGATACACTTACAACCAAATTATATGAAACGCTTACGGATAGTTCTGATTTGGGTAATAGGCATTTCATTCATCATCATAGGCTTTCTGAAATACATTAACCTCGATGAGATGTCGAAGAACGTTTTTGACAGGGCCAATTACCCCAAATGGTTTTTTTACGCAGTAGGCACGATCGAATTTGTTGGCGGTATACTGTTGTTGATGACTGCAGCCACCTCAAGACGACTGGGAAGCATATTGATCGGTTTTGTTATGCTGGGCGCGCTGGGCACACACTACGTCTTAAAAGACAACTACTCACACTTTATCCTCCCTGGAGTTATTTTTCTTCTTTCAGTTTTAATGTCTCTTGATTTTGAAAGTAAGCGAAGGTAGGGCGAAGATAGTCGTATCTCTTTAAAACTATCGGGGCAATCAGCAGCGAATAGTAATCCTCTTTCTTCACCCACGGTGCTAAGCCGCAATGGAGTGCAAGAGTGCGCGCATCAGGAGGCCGCCAGAATTACATGATTTTTGTATTTTTGCAGCTAAACATGAAATCATCAATCTAAAACTGTCAATCGTAAATTAAGCAATATGCCAGGCACCGAACTATTTGGAAGGGAAGAGAAGAAAGAGATCAATGATGTGCTCGAAACGGGCGTCCTCTTTCGGTATAACCACGATGCGCAGCGCAACAACATTTGGAAAGCGCGTGAATTTGAAGAAGAAGTAAAAAAGATAACAGGAGCCAAGTTTGCTCATGCGGTATCGAGTGGTTCTACTGCCGTTGCTTGTGCACTGGCATCGGCAGGAATTGGCGCCGGAGATGAGGTAATAGTACCTCCATTTACATTTATTGCCTCAGTAGAAGCGGTTTTATTTTGTGGAGGCTTGCCGGTATTCGCAGAAATTGATGAGACTCTTTGCCTGAGTGCTGCCGGAATCAAAGCAGCGATCAGCCCGAAGACAAAGGCGGTATTGCTGGTGCACATGTGTGGCGGCATGGCCAACATGGATGAGATAATGAAGGTGTGCAAAGAAAATAACCTTACGCTGATAGAAGATGCTGGGCAGGCGTTTGCAGCTTCATACAAAGGCAAGGGAATAGGGACCATAGGGAAAACGGGTTGCTACTCGTTTGATTTTTTTAAGATTGCAACTTGTGGTGAAGGTGGTGTGATGGTGACCAACGATGAGGAAGTTTATAAAAATGCTGACTGCTACAGTGATCACGGCCATAGTCACGTGGGCAACAATCGTGGTATGGAGCCTCACCCGATTATGGGTTTCAACTATCGCATTGGCGAACTGAGCGCTGCGATCGGTTTAGCGCAAACTCGTAAGGTTCCTTTCATAAGAGAAAAGAATAGAGAAATCAAAGATTTGCTTGTAAGCGAGCTTTCAAAAATTCCGGGAGTAAGTTTCAGCACATTACCCGATCCAGCGGGTGACTCGGCAACTTTCTTAAATATGTTTTTGCCTGATACCGAAGCTGCGAAGAGAACTGTAGATGAATTCAATAAAGCGGGCGTGGCAGGTTTCAATTACTGGTTTTTGAATATGTATCATTTCATCAATCAGTGGAACCATATCAAAGAACTGAAAGCGACGGCGAAACTACCTATCCATGTGCTAGGCGCTCCACAAGATTATAAGAATCTTCATTTGCCAAAATCGCAGGAAGTAGTTGGTCGTTTGATTTCATTTGGCATCCGCTGCACCTGGACCAATGAGGAAGTGAAAGAGCTGGCGAAGAAGATTGGTGGATGTGTGGAGAAGGCGCTGGCAGTGACTGCTGTATAAGAGTATAAGTCACGCAAAGACGAGAAGAAGGAAGGGGCATAAGTCTCATTTATTTTTTGTGACGTGGCGCCTTAGCATGAAATAAAAAAGAATTACTATAAATACCATGCATAAAAACTTTAAAGGAATAGAGAAGACCGTTTTTGGTCGTGGAAGCTTCAATCAGTTGGGGGACATTCTCAACGAAAAAAGAAATGACAATGATAAGTTTATGCTGTTTGTCGTGGATAATTACTTCAAAGGCAAAGATTTGGAAAAAAAAATCCCTTCACAAAAGGAAGATATTGTCAGGTTTATTGACGTAGATACTTACGAACCCACGACGGAACAAATTGATTCGTTGCGCGATACTGTAAAGAACTCTAAAGGAATTCCCGCAGCTGTGATTGGAATTGGAGGAGGCTCGATCATGGACATTGCGAAAGCTGTGTCGCTAATGTTTACCAATGAAGGCTCATCAACTTTATATCAAGGATTGAATTTGATCAAGAGACCCGGAATCTATCATATTGGTATTCCTACGATCTCTGGAACAGGCGCTGAAGTATCGATGACGGCAGTACTTACCGGGCCTGAGAAAAAATTGGGATTGAAATGCGAATGGACAGTTTTTAATCAGGTAGTTCTTGATCCTGATTTGATTGCATCTGTGCCGCGCAACTGGTGGTTTTACACCGGCATGGATACGTACATTCATTGCATCGAATCTGAAAACGGGACCTTGAATAATGCGTATAGCCATTCGTATGCAGAACAAGCATTAAAACTTTGTAGAGAAATATATTTAGGCGACAAGAGCGGACAAACTGCCGCCAACGATGATAAACTGATGGTGGCTTCGCTCATGGGTGGATTAAGTCTTACCTATTCGGAAGTTGGTGTTTGTCATGCGTTATCGTATGGCTTGTCTAAAATCTTAGGAACACGACATTGCTATGCAAATTGCATTGCTTTTAATCACCTGGCGGATTTTTACCCTGAAGGCGTGAAAGAATTCAAAACGATGATTTCAAGTCACAAAATTGATTTGCCTCAGGGTCTTTCAAAAAATTGGACAAACGACCAGATCACCGCAATGGCCAAGGTTGCTTATAACCTGCCTCACATGTGGGCACACGCGATCGGCCCGGATTGGAAAGAGAAGATTACGATTGAAGGTATCAGTGAGTTGTACCGGAGGCTCTAAATTAATTGGATGCAAAGTCGCAGAGGCGCTAAGAATCACAAGTACTATTCGTATTCCCTTTGCGGCTTAGCGTCTTGGTGTGAGAAGTAATCCTACTTTAGTCTCTTATAAAATCTCAATTTGGCCAAGGGCTTTCCGTCAGGTGTTTCGCTGAGTGTATAAAATCCTGAGGCATCATTTGTCCAGCAGATGGCTTCGCCTTGCGGCTCGCGATCATATGGAATTTCTTTAGCTTTCTTTGCTAGCAATTCGATCACCGTTTTTTCGCCTTCCCGCTTCCAATAAAATATTTTGTCGTAGTTCTTTAATAAAACTTCTTGGCCATCAAGTGAGATAGAACCGGCTACAATTTTGTTGAATGGTAATGTCAGAACTTTCTGTGGCCGCAGGGTATCATTTGCAAATGGATATTTAGCCAGATACATATTTACATTTTCTTCGCGTTTTGAAACAATATAAAGGTCATTGGTTGAAGGATCAATCATTAAGGTTTCAGTATCACGTTTTCCGTCGGGCAGCACTACGGTTATCTTTTCAGCCTTTGCTATGATTTGCACTTTGCCGTCTTTCAAAGAAGGTTCCTCTAATCGATAAATGTATTTGTAATCATAGACTGCATTATTATCCCCAATCTCGGCTACGTACAAGTATTTCTTTGCCGGGTCTGGGCCTGGACCAATGGCTATGTCTTCCCAGTCTCGATTCGTTGCATCTTTAAGCGTACAAACAATTTTTGTTTTTGCCAGGCTGTCAATAAGAAAGACCTCAGCAGGATTTCCACTGTCGTTGATAGTCCAGAGATGCCCGGGATTAGTGAAACTCTCCACCAAACCGGAGACTTCATACAATTGCTGCGCTACTTGTCCGGTTTCCTTCCCTTGATTGAACAGGGAACTATCCTGATCTATAGGCTTGTTGTGTTGTGCGCATCTAAAAAGAAGGCAAAGGGAGAATAGAAATGTAGTGCGTATCATCTTCAAGGGAATAAACTCCAAGGTGCTCGGTCTGCCAAAATTTTCCTAATTAACTTTTAGTAACAAAGCTTTGAATCTGGTTAAAAAATGGACTAAACAGGTGAGGTTAGCGTCCTTATTAGTATCTAAGTTTTTTTTAAGAAACTGTCACAAAAGAGTCACATTGTTGTCTTACACTATTAAAGCCCGAAAAAGGGCTCAAAGCTCATTTCTAACCTAAATTTGGCCTTAATCATGAAAGCTATCCTGATCTTTTTCGTAGCACACTGGTATTTGTCCCTTTTCTTCCAGACTTTTTTCCTGCACCGATACGCTGCCCACAAGGCATTTACGATGAATAAATTCACTGAGAAGGTGTTTTTTATACTTACCTGGATTTTTCAGGGATCAAACTACCTCAGCCCCTTTGGCTATGGCACAATGCACCGAATGCACCACGCTTTCGCGGATACCGAAAATGATCCACACTCACCCAAGTATGATGAAACAATCTGGAATATGATGTGGAAGACAAAGACCATCTATTCAGCAATTTCCAATAACAAAATGGTTGTTGAAACCAGATTTACAGATGGCGTGCCTCGCTGGGATGCGTTTGATAAATTTGCAAGGTCATGGCCGTCACGGCTTTTCTGGGGCGCATTGTATGTAGCCTTCTATTGGAATTTTGCCACAGCCTGGTGGTTATGGTTATTGTTGCCAGTTCATTTTTTGATGAGCCCTATACACGGTGCGATCATCAATTGGTTTGCACATAAATATGGCTACCGCAATTATGAAGTAGGAGACACCTCTAAGAATTTTCTGCCTGTTGATTTTCTGATGATGGGTGAAAGCTATCATAACAATCACCACAAGTACGGCTCACGGGCAAACTTTGGTGGAATCCGCTGGCATGAAATCGACCCTACCTATATCGTGATTCGGGTTTTGGATAAAATAGGAGTAATTCGATTGGTGCAGCGCAAAGAAGTGAACCTCGAGCGTGTGAAGAAGGCAGCCTAAAATCTAAAATATTTTGAGTTATTAATGGATTGAGAATTATCTCAATCCATTTTTTATTTTAACAGAACTCAACTTAAATGATCTTGATTTTAAGCCATGAAGGATTAGTTGACCCGTTCAATCACAGCACCCAACTTCTTCAGCCGGCCTTCGATGTTTTCATAGCCACGGTCAATCTGGTCGATGTTGGAGATTTCGCTTTCGCCTTGTGCGGATAATGCAGCAATCAATAAAGCCACGCCTGCGCGAATATCGGGTGATGCCATTTTTACACCACGCAGCATTTGTTTTCGATCGAGTCCGATAACAGTAGCTCTGTGAGGATCGCACAAGATGATCTGCGCACCCATATCAATCACCTTGTCTACAAAGAACAGGCGGCTTTCAAACATCTTTTGGTGAACGAGCACTGTTCCCTTGGCTTGGGTAGCCACCACCAATACTATACTTAAAAGATCGGGAGTAAAGCCCGGCCAGGGTGCATCGGCAACTGTAAGAATAGAGCCGTCTATAAATGTCTCAATTTCATATCGCTCTTGTGCAGGAATATGAATGTCGTCTCCTCGAAATTCCATTTTGATGCCAAGCCTTCTGAATATTTCGGGGATGATGCCGAGCATATCAATGCGGCAGTTCTTGATGGTGATCTCCGATTGCGTCATCGCGGCAAGACCGATGAAACTTCCAATCTCAATCATGTCTGGCAATAAGGTATGATCTGTTCCGCGAAGTTTTTCAACTCCTTCTATTGTTAGCAAATTAGAACCGATGCCAGAGATTTTGGCACCCATGCGGTTGAGCATAGCACAAAGTTGCTGCAAGTAGGGTTCGCAGGCTGCATTGTAAATTGTCGTGGTGCCTTTTGCCAATACTGCTGCCATTAAGATATTGGCTGTTCCCGTTACCGATGCTTCGTCGAGCAGCATGTGGCAGCCCCTAAGTTCGCTGGCATCTATATGGAAAAGATTTTCCGTGCTGTCAAAATTGAATTTTGCTCCAAGGTTTTGAAAGCCGATGAAATGCGTATCCAATCTTCGTCGTCCGATTTTATCTCCACCTGGCTTGGGAATGTTAGCCTCGCCAAAACGTGCTAAGATTGGCCCGAGCAACATCACAGAACCACGAAGGCTTGCAGCTTTTTTCCGGTAGGCGTCTGATTTTAAATATTCAATGTTGACATTGGCTGCTGTAAACCGATATGAACCCTTTTGTAATTTTTCAACTTTACATCCAAGTTCCCCAACCAATTCTATTAATTTATTAACATCCAAAATATCAGGGATGTTATGAATTGTTACCGGCTCGGCCGTGAGTAATGGAGTGCAGATAACTTGAAGCGCCTCGTTCTTCGCGCCCTGCGGAATAATCTCTCCTTTTAGTTTATGACCGCCTTTGATTTTGAACGAACTCATTGATCCCTTCTGCGGTGCTGGTGACGGTTTTTATTGAATGGTCGGTTGCCGCCGCGATTTCGGTTGTCGCGCGGATTGCCTTCGGGGCGCAATTTCTTTTTCTCGCGATAAAGCTTTTCAAACAGATTGTCTTCACGCACTTTATCTAGGCTCAGTGTCAATTTGCCTTTCGACAAAAGGGCGATATCCTTTACAATGACTGAATCATCCAGGGTTTCCTTATTCCAGTTGCTATAGAAAGTCTTCATCAATTTGCCTAGGTAGATTGTTGCTTCCTCACGTTCTTGGGGGTCTTCCTTTTTAATGGCTTCAATTACAAGTCGTTCTATATTTTTTCCGTAATGTTTAAATCGCACATCGCTTTGTGGGTATTCCATTTTGTTAGGCTTCTTAAATAGAATAGTCCGGTCGGGTGTGGTAAACGGATTGTCGATATCCAGATTGAAGTCGGCAATGATATAAAGATCGTCCCACATACGCTGGGGGTTTTCGTGTGCTTCTTTTACCACGGGTGCCAGTTGTTTGATCAATTCGATCAACGTAGTGGCCATCTTGGTTCTTTTCTCCTTTTCTGGAATAGTGCGGATGTAGTTGACTAATTTCTGAACGTTGCGGCCATACTCTTTTAAGATAATCGCCTCGCGTTGGGTATTGTATTCTCCGATCATAATTTCTATCGATAAATTTTTAAATGTTGAGCCTCGAAGAGGAGAGGCCGGGGTCAGTTGTCATGTATCTTTAACTTGGCAAAGCTAAGCAATAACGTCTTCTCACCAAAATCGCTAAAATTGATCTTGGCCTTGCGTTCTCTCCCGAGTTCTTCCATCTTCACCACCACGCCAAAGCCGAATTTTGGGTGTTCTACTTTCATTCCTTCTTTCAGCGCTCGGGTGTCGCTGGGAGCAAAGTCAGCAGCGGGCTTGTAGGCGTTTGGCGGTTTTACAACTGGCTGTGAGCTTATTGTACGCTTCATACCGCTTACAAAGCTCTTGGTGTAGTTTGGGTTGGGCGAAAGTGATTCGTTGTTACTGAATTTTGAGCTTACTTTAACATACCGTTGATCAACATCATCAAGAAAACGACTGGGTTCACAACTTTTCAATCGGCCAAAACGATAACGGGAAGTGGCGAAGGATAAGAAAAGCTTCTTTTGGGCTCGCGTGATGGCTACATAAAATAATCTTCGTTCTTCCTCCAGTTCTGCACGACTGCTCAGCATCATTTGTGACGGAAATAGATCTTCCTCCAGGCCAACGATGTAAACGTTTTTGAATTCAAGGCCTTTTGCCATGTGAATCGTCATGAGCGTAACCTTGTCGGGATCATTGTCTTTGTTTTCGTCTTGCCCAGTCACCAGCGAAACCTCCTGAAGAAATGCACCAAGCCCTTTGTCTTCTTTTTCCGGATCGTCAACATATTCCTTGATTGCGTTGAGCAGCTCTTGCACGTTTTCAAAGCGACTTAATCCTTCCGCAGTTTTGTCTTCGTATAGTTCTTTCAATAAGCCCGACGATTTGGCTATTTCGGCCGCAGCTTCATAAGCATCTTTATTCTGGATCTCTACACCAAAGCGTTTGATTTTAGTAACAAAATCCTCGATTGGACCCGAAGCACGTCCGCCTAAAAATGACGGCGCGTTTTCTAAAACTTCCCAAATGGAAATTGCATGGTCGTTGGCAGCTACTACAACTTTATCTATAGTACTGTCGCCAATGCCTCGCTTAGGCAGGTTGATAATTCGGCGAAAAGAAGCTTCATCTTGTTGATTAAGGGAAAATCGGAGGTAGGCGAGGAGGTCTTTAATTTCTTTACGTTGATAAAATGAAAGCCCGCCTACTACTTTGTATTTGATGTTCATTCTGCGCAGCGCTTCCTCAATCGATCGACTCTGACTGTTGGTGCGATACAGCACTACAAAATCACTGAACGAATATTGATGCTGCATCTTTTCCTCAAAAATCGAAGAAGCAACTAACCTGCCTTCCTCATTATCTGAAACCGCTTTGATTAACTCGATCAGTGTACCCTCTTCATTGGCTGTCCACACATTTTTTGGAAGCTGAGCTTTGTTTTTGGCAATGACTGAATTGGCAGCGTCTACAATCGTTTTGGTTGAACGGTAATTCTGTTCAAGCTTAATGATGCGAAGCTCAGGGTAATCCTTTTCAAAGTTGAGAATGTTAGAAATGTCCGCGCCTCGAAATCCATAAATACTTTGGGCATCATCGCCCACCACGCAAACATTCTGACCAACGGCAGCAAGCTTGCGGATTATAAAATACTGGCAAAGGTTGGTGTCCTGAAACTCATCCACCAAAACATAATTGATGCGGTGCTGGTACTTATTCAGTACTTCGAGATGTTCCTTGAAAAGCTTGTCAGTATTGAAAAGCAGGTCGTCAAAATCCATGGCCCCGCTTTTGAAGCAGCGCTCCGCGTACTTTCTATAGATGTTGCCAATCTCGGGCCGCATATTGCTGGCGTCATCGCCCATCAGCATTGGGTTGGTCAGATAGTCCTGCCACGAAATCAATTTGTTTTTTGCTCCGGATATCCTATTGTACACCATATTGGCTTTGTACTGCGTCTCGTCCAATCCCATCTCTTTCACGACGCTTTTGATTAGCGATTTCGAATCATCGGTATCATAAATAGTGAAATTATTAGGATAACCGATATGATGAGCTTCAGCACGGAGTATTCGCGCGAAAACAGAGTGGAATGTTCCCATCCAAAGATTGCGAGCATCTGAGCCTACTACTTTTTCGATACGATCCCTCATTTCCTTGGCTGCTTTGTTGGTAAACGTCAGCGCCATAATGTTGAAAGGATCAACGTTTTTGTCTTGAATAAGGTGGGCAATACGATAGGTGAGTACCCGGGTTTTGCCAGAGCCAGCACCTGCGATAATCATACACGGCCCTTCGGTATTAAGAACTGCTTCGAGTTGAGGTTCGTTCAGCGTTTGTAGATAATCCATCATTCAACTTCAAATTAAACCAGCAATTTCCAAGAGAGTTTTTAGTTCGTCTTTCGCCAGATTATCAATTTCACTTTTATCGTAAATAGCAACTAAATAAATTTCTCTTTCTTGTTTAAGAATGAATGTAATTACCCTAGCGCCTCCAGATTTTCCTTTCCCCTTTGACGAGATTTTCAGGCGGATCTTGTAAAGATTGAAACCTAATCGATTTCCCGATTCAGGCTCATTTTTCAACTGATCAACCAACTGTGAAAGATCTGATTGCAGTGATTTGTATTTTTTAGAAAGCCTTTTTGAGTGACGCTCAAAATCTGAGGTAAAATTTACCTTATAACTCATTCAATAATTTCTCAATTGGTCTTTTAGGAAGCTTTCCAGACTGCATCAATTTTACTTCTTTCAAGCTTCTCTGAAAATCCCTAACAGTAAATTCATTCTTTGAGACCTTCACGTAATTCAAAGTCTTCATGAATTCTATGAATGTTTCGAATTTGTTGTCCTCAATGGTAAGTGTAACCTCTTTCATGATACAAAGATAATAAAAACTGTTTGAGCCATACAGCTAAAGTCTGGTTACCTTGTGGGCATTATTTAATGCCACTATTCTATGTGTTGAATTATTATTTTTTAGCTATCAAATGCACCCGGATTTTTTAAAGACTGAAAAGAAAGAATCCTTCATGAGTTGGAGGTTTAGAACACTGATGAATTGGTACCCGATGTACTTCGGAACGGGAGGCAAAATTCTGTTTTGGGCCTCAGATTCTTCAGAACTTCATTTAAGGCTGCGATTAAGCATGTGGACCTACAACTACGTGGGTACCATCTTTGGCGGAAGTATGTTCTCAGCCGCAGATCCGTTCTATATGCTCATGCTTTTCCGCTCGCTCGGATCAAAGTATGTGGTGTGGGATAAATCTGCTAGTATTCGTTTCAGGAAGCCCGGCAAAACCACCTTGTTTGCTAAATATGAAATCACAGCAGCTGATTTCAAAGAGATCAAAAATGCCGTGGCCGAACTAGGCGAAACAACGCACACTTTCACCATTCAATGGAAGGATAAAAATGGTATAGTTCATGCCGAAATAGAAAGACTGTGCTACATTGCAGACAAAGATTTTTATAAACGTAAGAAAGGTGAAACGCAAAGCGCCAAACTCGAATTTAAAAGGAGAAGCAATGATTAAAGTAGGAGAGGTATTGGTTTCAGACGATATCGCCAAAGTGGAGTTTGTCTGCCATCTTGAAAAATGCAAAGGTGCTTGTTGTGTAGAAGGTGACTTGGGCGCGCCTTTGGGAGAAGATGAATTGCCGATCATGAATGAGATTCTCGACAAAGTAAAGCCATACCTCACAGCCGATGGACTAAAAAGAATTGAGGAGCTCGGCACTTATATTTTGGACGAAGATGGCGATTACTCCACACCGACGATAGAAGGCAGAGAATGTGCCTATGCTCATTACGATAAGTCAGGCGTATTGAAATGTGGAATAGAGCAGGCGTATTTAGACGGAAAAACCACATTTCGCAAACCGATCTCCTGCCATCTCTATCCGATTCGCATTACCAAAAAGAAAAACTTCGAGGCCGTTAATTACCATGAATGGAACATCTGCTCGGCTGCATGCAGTTATGGTAAATCGCTGAAAGTGCCGCTGTACAAATTTTTAAAGGATCCGCTGATCAGAAAGTATGGCGAAGAATGGTACAACGAGTTGGTCGGCAAGATTGAAGAGTAAGTTATACGTTATCGGTTAATCGTTGGTAGCCTCATTACTATTCACCATTGCCTAATTTTTTATTATCAATAAAAAAGCCCAAGGTTTCCCTCAGGCTTTCTTCAGATTAAAAGCAGCTTATTCAGCTACAACATTCACCTGGATGTTGTGTTTCACTTCTTTGTGAAGATCCAGCAACGCAGTGTATGTTCCGAGTTCTTTAGGTTGTTCTTTAAAGCTGATCTTTTTACGGTCAACTTCAAATCCTTTGGCTTTCAGGGCATCGCTTACTTGCAATGAAGTAACAGCACCGAAAATCTTACCTGTCTCACCCGCTTTAGTACGAAGCTCAACAGTCAATTCACCAATTTTTGCAACCAATGCTTCAGCATCCTGCTTGATCTTGGCAGCTTTGTGCGCCACCTGACGGATATCTTCAGCTACTTTTCTTTTGTTGGGCTCATTGGCAATCAATGCCACGCCCGTAGGGATCAGGTAATTGCGGCCATAGCCAGCTTTTACTTTTACAGTATCATTTTTGTAACCGAGCCCTGTTACGTCTTGTTTCAAAATTACTTCCATAGTAGTACAGGTTTTAGGTTATTTCATTTGGTCAGCCAAATACGGCAATATGGCAATGTGCCTTGCACGCTTCACAGCTTGAGAAACTTTCTTCTGAAACTTCCAGCTTGTGCCAGTGAGTCTGCGAGGCAACAACTTGCCTTGCTCGTTGATAAATTTCAACAAGAAATCCGGGTCTTTGTAATCAATGTACTTGATCCCGTTCTTTTTAAAGCGGCAGTATTTAGGTTTAATCTCTGCCCGCTTGATCGGTTCATTCATCAGTGTCATGCTTCAACCCTCTCTTTTTTAGTGACTGTTCTTTTTGTGCGATTAAACTCGCCTTTGCGCCTGCGGCTGTTATATTCTACCGCATGCTTATCGAGCGCCACCGTGAGGAAACGCATAATTGATTCATCGCGCCTGAATTCGGTTTCAAGCGTATTGATGACACCTGTGTTCTCTGTCGTAAATTCGATGAGGTTGTAGAACCCGGTGGACTTGTTTTGAATGGGATAAGCCATTTTTTTAAGTCCCCACTGCTCTTTGTTGACGATTTCGGCCTTGGGCTTGGTCAACACCTTCACAAATTTCTCGACAGCATCCTTTGCCTGATCTTCAGACAAAACGGGATTGAGAATGAATACTGTCTCGTAATAGTTCATGAATAATTTGTTTTTATGGGCTGCAAAGGTAAAAAATGCTTTTGGAATAGCCAAAACGAATTCAAAGATGAGAAATGAGGCTATTTGGATTTAAACAGGGTTTTTGGCGACCACCGGGCTTCCCGAACAATCGGGACACTGCAAGTCCGGCACCTTCAAAGAACTGCGGGATTTATCCCGTGTGCTCGCAGGAGGCTTTCGTTACTATCCCTGGCCGGGAGCATTTAATTTAGTCAAGAGGCAATTGATTGACGACAAGGTTATTAATTATAATTCCTCCAACTCAATACCCAAACACCTCTTTCACCGCATTCTTCGCCAATTGTTCATCATCGGCTTCGGGCAAGCCACTCACACCAATTGCGCCTATTACTTTATTGTTTTGAATAATCGGAACACCGCCTCCGAAACCTGTGATTCGTTCATCACCCCAGAAGGCAGGATTGTCTTTACCACGCATCCGTTCACCCATCTTCCCGGTTTCGGCACGGTCGCTCGCTGAAGTATATGCTTTGTTCTGCGCAATTTTTGAAGCGGCAGGACTTGTTCCGTCCATTCTAATGAATGCAATCAATTCGCACTCCGGGCCACAAACTGAAATGGCAACACTTTTATTATTTTTCTTAGCCTGCTGAACACAGTAGTTAATCAGCAGTTGCGCTTCATCTGAACTTACTTTTTCGATGGTATACATGACCAAGGATTTGGATTGTTTTAGACTATTCCCACATAATTATAAGGACTGATCTTCTTGAGCTGCTCTTTCAGCTCCTTTTTGATTTCAAGACCTTCAATAAAAGTATGAATCGATTCTTTGGTAATCTTCTCATTCTTTCTAGTTAATTCTTTCAATGCTTCAAAGGGATTTGGATAACCTTCTTTTCGCAAAATGGTCTGGATAGCTTCTGCAATTACAGCCCAGTTTTCTTCGAGATCGTGATCTATTGCAGCTTTGTTCAATTCTAATTTACCAACCCCCTTCCGTAAAGATTTAAGCGCAATCATGGTATGTGCCATGGGCACGCCAATGTTTCGCAATACTGTTGAATCGGTAAGGTCGCGCTGCAGGCGGGAGATAGGAAGCTTGGCTGAAAGATGTTCGAACAAAGCGTTGGCCAACCCGAAGTTCCCTTCGGCATTTTCAAAGTCGATGGGGTTTACTTTGTGCGGCATGGCGCTGCTGCCTATTTCGCCTTCTTTGATTTTCTGTTTGAAATAATTCAATGAAATATATTGCCACGCATCCCGGCTATAATCGATAAGAATTGTATTAATCCTCTTCAGAGTATCAAACTGCGCTGCGAGGTTGTCGTAGTGCTCAATTTGTGTAGTCGGGTGACTCCGCTCTAATCCCAACTGTTTCACAAACCGGTTTCCAAAATCAAGCCAGTTGATTTCCGGATAGGCAACGTGATGAGCATTGAAGTTGCCGGTAGCTCCTCCAAACTTGGCCGAGTGGGGAATAGCTCTCAGAAGCCCGATTTGTTTCTTAACACGCTCTACAAAGACATTAATCTCTTTTCCTAATCGTGTGGGTGATGCCGGTTGCCCATGTGTGCGCGCCAGCATAGAAACGTCTTTCCATAAATTGGCCTGCAAATCCAGGGAGAAGACCAACCCACTCAGTGAGTGCATAAATTCAGTTTCCAGGAATTCCTTCCAAAGTAATGGTATGGCAGTATTGTTTATGTCTTGTGACGTCAGTCCGAAGTGGATGAATTCTTTATAAGCCGAAAGTCCCAAGTCGTCAAATTTCTTTTTGACAAAATACTCTACCGCTTTCACATCGTGATTGGTAGTCTTTTCTATCTCTTTGATTTGCAGTGCATCAGATTCACTGAAGCCTTCATAAATAGTACGAAGCTTGTCCGATTTCTCTTTTGGGAAACTTTTAAGTTCTTTCAGCGGAAGTTCGCTGAGCGCAATAAAATATTCCACCTCTACCAACAAGCGGTATCGTATGAGCGCGTATTCAGAAAAATAAGAAGCGAGGGGTTTGGTAACCTCAAAATATCTTCCGTCAATGGGCGAAATTGCTGTGAGTGTATTTAAATCCACAATGTTCTTTTTAAAAACATAAAAGTAACAAAATGGACATTAACTGAATCCTTAATTTGAGAATCCAACAGTTTGTTTGATTGCCTGACTTTACCAATTGTTGCTTAACTTTGCCATCATTTTCTTATTTAATTTAATTAATTGTCTGTCATGGCTTTCGGATTATTCAAAAAGAGCGATAAAAAGCAAGAAGTTTCATCTGGTCCGCATTATTACGATCTCACTGTAAAGAAATTAGTTGAAGAGACTAAGGATTCTATTTCTCTTGTCTTTGAGCAGCCTGCATCAGGGAAACTGAAGTATAAGTCAGGGCAATTTTTAACTCTCATTGCAAATGTAGGAGGTAAGGAAGTGCGCAGGGCTTATTCGTTATGCTCTTCGCCATTCGTGGATGAAGACTTGGCCGTAATGGTGAAGCGTGTTGACAACGGATTGATGAGCAATTGGGTGCCAAGTAATCTAAAGCCGGGGCAGAAGATGAAGGTGCTCGAGCCTATGGGCCAGTTCACGACAGAATTCGCAAAAGAGAATAAAAGACACTTGATCATGTTTGCCGGAGGCAGCGGCATTACTCCCATGATGTCCATTTTGAAAAGCCTGATTTCTCAAGAGCCTGAAAGCATTTGTTCGGTAATCTACTGTAATCGTGATGTCGACAGTATCATCTTTAGGAATACATTGGATCAAATACAAACTGAGTTTGAAGGCCGTGTTCATGTGATTCACATACTCGACAATGCGCCGATGAACTGGCAAGGCTATTCGGGATTACTTAGCAAAGAAATGCTTGTGAAGCTTTTTGAGCGCATCCCCGACTGGGGTCTCGACAAAACAACTTATTTAATGTGCGGCCCGGAAGGGATGATGAAGAACGTAGACACGCTGTTGAAAGAACTACACATTCCTCAAGAGAAGACTTTTAAGGAAAGCTTTGTAACAGGCGTAATCGATAAAGAGAAAAAAGAAGAAGTTAAAGCAGCTGTAAAAGCCGGCAATACTTCACACGAAGTGACGGTGAGGTATGACGGACAGGAATACAAGTTTGTGGTTGAGCCCAACCGCACGATCTTGGAGACTGCACTTGATCAGGGTATCGACTTGCCCTACTCTTGTCAGAGTGGCTTGTGCACTGCTTGCCGCGGCCGCGCTATTTCGGGTAAGGTAAAACTAGATGAAGAAGAAGGCCTTTCCCAATCCGAGCGCGCCGAAGGTTATGTACTTACTTGCGTGGGGCATCCAATCACCGACGATGTAGTTATCGAAATCGGGTAAACCTGTCACTTCGGAACCGGTACGGGTATTTCTTTTACACCAATCATTTCTAAAATACTTTTCCTGAATTCTTTTCTGGGAAAAGAGCGATTGCAAAGTACTACGTACAAGAACTTTTTCTGGGGAATGCTTACAAAGTCGGCATAGAAGCCACCTTGTGTGCCGGTGTGAGAAACGATTTTTACACTGTCTTGAGTTTCACTGATAAACCAACTGTAGCCAATGAAAGGAGGAACTCCATCGTTGCGATTTGAGTATCTCATAATTGAGCGCGAATGTGCTACTAAGTCCTTCTTTAGAAATCCCCCGTTGCGCAAGGCCATTTCGTAATTGGCTAATTCGCGTACCGAACTCCATACACCGCCGTTTCCTGCAGCTGCAAACGTAGGCTCTTCGCCATAATCTCTCTTGATGAACAAGTTTTTGACTTTTACATAACCATGCGCTACTGAATCCTGTGGATAGGGTCCATCTGTGATTCTGCTGGTTGGCATGTTTGCAGGCTTGAAAATATTCTCCTTCACGACCTGCTGCCATTTCCTCGCGGTAACTTTTTCGATGATCAGCGCCAGGCCATTGAAGGCCGGATTTGAATATTCGTAGCGCGAGCCGGGTTCAAATGATAGTGAATCTGTTTGCTCAATAGGATTCCAGTTTTCCTGGTCTTTGGCAGTAAGTAAGGTGATGCTGTCCAAAATACTTCGTCGGTTGTCTTGCAAGCCCGAAGTGTGTGCAAGCATGTAATGGATCCTCACTTCTTTGGCTATGTTTTTGTTTTTGAAGTCGGGAAAGTATTTGAACAAGCTATCGTTGACTGAAACTTTGCCTTGGTCTGCCAGCAAGAGAATCATGTTGGAGACAAACGTCTTAGTAATAGAGCCGGTGTTGAACAATGTTGCCGGCGTGATCTTCTCCTTTGTATTTATGTCGGCAAGGCCGTATCCTTTTTCGAAAATTATTGAATCCCCATTCATAATTAGTACGGCACCGCCTGGCTCATCGCCTTTGAACTCCGCTGAAAATAATTGATCGGCCTTCTTAGCAATCTTTTCATTTTTGGATGAACAGGCGAAGGCTGCGATCAGCAGAATCAAAATTAATTTCTTCATAAGAGTTATACTTTTCGTTTTCTGAACATTTGAACGATCGCTATAGAAGCGATGATTACCCAGACTATATTAATAAATGCCGAAGGATAAGCACAGTAATAGATCGTATTGATAATAAGAAAGAGCCCGCCGGTAAGATTGAGTAATTGAAACACAAGCGAATCTGACTTAATCCTTTGATAGCTATTGAGTCCGTAGGCAGCGATGACTTCAAAAGAACCAATCCATCCGATAATATCAATTAATAACTTCATGCTCGAAGATAAGTCTAATTTGAGCTGCCCGTAAAATCAATGTTTACATAGTTAAGTCCGTCTGCCGGTTCAAAACCATGAGTATGTGCTGGCAGCCAGGGCGGACTGTGCAAGAGAATCTCCTTAGCCTTCGCGTCGAGTTCCTTTGATAAACTCTTTTCGACTTTGATGTCTGCGATTGTACTCTTGGTAGTAACCCTGAATGATAACCGAACCCGGCCGCCTGTTCTCGGGCTTACTTTGCGCGCTTCTTCATGAAGATAGGATTCCATTTTCCTCCATCCGTCTGCCGGTACCGGATAAAAGCTACTCTCGTCATATATAAAAGTTTTGCCTTGCGGATTTTGCGACCGGCCTCTTACCAAGCGCCCGCGAACATAATATTCTTCAAAAAACAATCCCCCATTGGCATGGTAGCCCTTCCAAATGCTTTCCTGATTTCCATCGCGATAATCGCCCTCTTCAGCTATTGTTCCATCAGCATAATGTTTCACCACATGACCAAATCCGTCTTTCACTTGCTGAATGCCTGTAGAGTCCCAATAGTTCTTTAGAAAAAATCGGTTGCCGTAGTATTCTTCACTTTCAAGCCGTCCGTTGTGGTAATAATTCTCCCATTTTCCTACGCGTCTTCCGTCGCTATATCTTCCCGCCGATTCGTACGTGTGATGATCAGAATAGTAAATGAACACGCCATCGTGCTCGTTATTTCGATATCCTCCTTTCATTTGTATTTCACCGTTGCCATAAAAGTCGCGCACTTTTCCCTGCCATTGCAGCAGCGAATCGCGCACACCTATCCGGTAAAATTTTCCTGGTCCCGATGCAAGTTCTATCCAGTCTTCATCAAACCAGACTTGAATGGGCTCCTGAGGTGCCCGGTCATCCGGTGGTGGTTCTTTACTTGTAGCTTGCCGCAGCCTTGGAGGAACGTAATCCAGATGAAGGAATGGTTTCATCTGATCTCCCGCAAACTCAATGCTATCCAGATAAATGTATGATTCTCGTGTTACCATCGTAATGCGAAAATCATTTTCTCTTTTTTTTAATTCGATGTAACGCCTTAGCTTGAACGTGTCGTTGTGTAGCACTTCAGGCAAATACTTCTGCCTGTCGAGCATTTTCAAGGTAGAATCCCATCCTGAGTTTTCTTTTTTAAAACCTTCGGCTAATTGAGCATCGGTGAGACTGCGATTGCTAAACAATGCCTTGGCTGAATCTTCCTGTGCCAATACGCGCATAAAGAAATGATAGTAGGAGACCTGATAGCGTGGCAATAAAAAGAAGATGACAATCAGCAATGGCAACAAAAGATATTCTGCTTTGATTCTTTGATAATCGTTTTGAATATGGGCTAGTCCCGCTAGTGCGGCACCCATGGCCAAGCCGCCAAGGTGCGCAGCATTGTCTGCATGAAAAGCTTTGGCAAAGAGAAGATTGACTGCCAGAAAGATCGCGAAGTTAACAATGATGGAAGTGACCGGCAGGCCTTTGCGATGGGAGAGGAGAAGATTAAGCACTACGGAAAAGCCAAACAACCCAAAGATTGCACCGGAGGCCCCCACACCAACAGTGAAGAGGTTCCAGTATAAACTATTGAGTGCCGCTGCCAACCCGCTGAGAAAATACACCCAAATAAATTTACCGGAGCCAACCTCCGGCTCCAGTGTGGAGCCTGCTACAAACAATGCATACATGTTGAGGGCAAGGTGCATAAGGTGCCCGTGCAGAAACATGTGTGTGAACAAGCGATACCACTCATGATCAAGAGTGAGGGGATTGAACTCTGCGCCCATTCGCACCAGCGTAAGCATCCAGACAGGCTCGCTAAAAGTCTTGGCCTGGTAGTAACAGCCGGCAAATACAAGACAGTTGGCAAGCAGTAGAAATACGGTAACCGGAAATCGCCTGATGAAGTCCATAAATGATTTACTGATTAAAGATAAATCGTTTTTTTATTCTCTCGCCAACATAACCGATTAAGCTAATAAGCGAAAGATGAAGGAGACGAGTAACGCATGAGGCAGTGTCCTTACATTGCCAAAGTCCTTCAAATTATTAGTAATTTGTTTCTTTCGCGCTAAACCGACGCGATAGAATTGAATCTGAGGTGTGCATTTGTATTAATTTCGTCAGGAAAAGTAGGCCTTTCGCGAAAACCTTACGTCGGCCAATTACTGCCTTCAAATTCTGATAAATTTGATGATCGCGAAACTCATGACTGAGCTTGCCAAAGAGAATAGTTTAATCAGTACTCTGAAATCCAGAAGCGGAGACCCACAGTTTCAGCCGATACTTTCTTATTTGCCCGAATTGATTTTTCAGATTAATAAAGACGGCATATTTCTCGATTTTTATGCAGCGCATCCGCAGTTGCTTGCATTTCCTGTTGAGTCAATCAGTGGCAATACCATTGGGAACCTATTCGCTCCTGCACTCGCAGAACAAGCCATGAAATGTATTAAAGAATCGTTGCAAACTCAATGTGAAGTTGTTTTTGAGTATACACTGGATTTTGATACCGGAGCTCGCTACTTCGAAGCAAAGCTGATTCCCGAAGATGCAGAAAGTGTAACTGCTTTCATTAAGGATATCACCGAGAAAAAGAATATCGGATTAATTGCTCTGGAGAGAAACAGATTGGTTGAGGAAAGCGAACAAAAGTTTCGGCTACTGGCAGAGAACCTTCCGGGCGCTGTGTACTTATGTCGTAATGATGAAAATTATTCGATGTTGTACCTGAATGACAGCGTTAAAGAAATCACAGGCTATTCTCCTCAGGAATTTATTTCTGCTGAAATCAACTTTCCACAGCTCTATCATCCCGACGACAAGGAGCACATCTATGAGCGCGTAGATGATAGCCTTGCGAAGAAAGTACCCTTTCATATCGAATACAGGTTGCGCAATAAATCGGGCGACTACCGGTGGATTGAAGAATTTGGAAGCGGTGTATTTGTGGGTGAGGAATTGATATACCTGGAAGGCTACCTGCAGGATATTACAAACCGGAAGGAAACAGAAAAGAAAATACTTGAAAACAATAGTGCGCTGATAAAGGCGAATAAAGAGCTCGACCGATTTGTTTACAGTGCCTCTCACGATCTGCGCTCGCCTCTTACTTCTTTGCAAGGGCTTGTAAACCTTGCGGCAAGATCTACCTCTGCAGAAGATACTGAGATGCTTTTGAAACTGATGAAAGAGCGGATTGACAGTCTCGATAAATTCATCATCGATATTGCCACATACGCACAGAACGAGCGCCTTGAGGTACAGGAGGATAATATTAATCTGTTCAACCTGATTACCGACTGCCTTGACGGAATCAGGTATGCCGAGGAGGCCGCGAACGTAGATTTTCAAATCCTCGTTCCGAAAGACTTTCAGTTAACGGCCGATCAAATGCGACTCAAAGTAGTACTCAACAATCTTTTAAGTAATGCCATAAAGTATGGCGACAGAGCCAAACCGCATCAATTTGTGAAGATCGAAGCCAAAGAGATGGTAACAGAGTATGTTATCTCGATTTCCGACAACGGAATCGGCATCGAAAAACAATATCAGCCTAATGTATTCAATATGTTTTATAGAGCGTCAGACAAATCAAAAGGTTCGGGGCTGGGGCTATATATCGTAAAAGAGACTATCCAAAAGATGAACGGGGCGATAACGTTGGTTTCTGAATTTGCCAAAGGCTCAGAATTTCGCATAAGCGTGCCAAAGAAGATGTAAAATATCTGACGGTGCAGATCTTGCTTCCTGCTTGAGTGCTCCAGATAAGTTTGTAGCGATACTTACCACTGCCAATGCATAAAGTGAACGGAATAGCCTTACTGTTCACCATTTATGAACAAATGAGTCTTCATGAGAGCGAAGAGGGTATCCATTATGACATAAATGTTCATCACTCCTGCATAAATGGCTGCGCTATGACATAAGCAGGTCTTACTATAACGAAAACTGAGTGAGGAGAGCTTAGATATCAGTGCTGAGAACGAAAGTAGTAGTACTATGACTTAGTTACATATAGTATTCACTATAGTGTAAACATTACCTGATAGTTCATAAAGAATTGTTAAAAACCAGGTTTCTTAATGTTAGTACAATTTTTTTGGAGCAAATTGTAAGACACAAACATTAAAACAATGAAATCTAAACAACACACTATTGTTCTGGCTTTGGTAATTGTTTTTGCTCTTCAGTTTTCACCCTCCTATGCACAGCCAACTTTTCCTAAAGCATCTTTTGTTAATGCTAAAATCTCGGCCACAGGAGAACTTGAGATCACGGCATCAAAGACTTCCTCGGCTGAGGATTTCGCGTTTCTGGCGGGCAAATGGAACATGCACCATCAAAAACTTAAAACAAGATTTAATAACAGTACCGAATGGGAAGAGTTTGACTCGTCTGACGAGAACTTTGGCTCTATGCTGAGCGGACTGGGAAACACGGATTTACTGAAGGCCACTTTGGATGGAAAACCTTTCGAAGGATTTACACTTCGGCTGTTCAACCCAAAGACAAGGCTGTGGAGTCTTTATTGGGTAGCCAGTAATACAGGAGTGTTGGATCCGCCGGTGGTGGGTTCGTTTGAAGGAAACATCGGATTGTTCTATTGCAGAGATACTTTTCAAGGCAAGCCGATTATCATGATGTTTCGATGGGATAAAACCGACAAAGATAATCCCGTATGGAGTCAGGCATTTTCTCCCGACAACGGCAAGACATGGGAGTGGAATTGGACGAACGTTTCGCATCGCGTTAAAAGTAGTCACTAGTCATTAGTCATAAGTCGTTAGTAGTTAGTTCTGAGTAGTTAGAGGCTAGTCATAAGATCCAATTCCCAAGCCGTTAGTCAATGTCTAATGCCTAATACCTAAATTATTGATTAGGTAAAGATTAATTATCTTAGGGATTAGGATTAATAAACCTGCCCTATGAACCGCCCAAACCTTATAAGCATTGTCAAGTGCGTTTCGTTTCTTTTAGTTGCTTTAATGTCATCCAATGTACAAGCCCAAACTTGCGCTACCGGCAAAGTAGATGATCAGGTTGCCGACTTCTTAAAAAAGGCTGGGCCGGGACAAACCATGGGGCAATTGAAAGCCGCATCTATGCAGCAGCTTAAAAGCGATGTCGCAGATGGATTTATTAAACTGCCGAAAGACAGCGTAAAAAGAATTGAAATAACGAAAGGCAACATTAAGGTAAATGTGGTGACCGCTGGCGCAAAGGGTAAGCTTCCGGTGATAATTAATTTCCACCAGGGCGGATTCATTCAGCCTTTGCTTCCATCGATGGAATATGAAGCGATGCGGTTGGCTAAGAGATTTAAAGCAGTAGTATTTGACGTAGATTATCGTGTGGCGCCTGAGCATAAATTTCCGGCCGCTATCGACGATGCCTATAGTGCTTATTTATGGGTGACGGAGAAGGCTGGCGACTACGGTGGCGATCCTTCAAAAATAATTCTTACGGGCATTGATGCGGGAGCTAATCTTGCTGCCTTGGTTATGCACAAGGCAAAAAAAGAAGGGAAGCTAAAAGGACTTAAGTGTGTGATCATGATCTGCCCGTCAGTTGATAACCCAATGGTTGGCTATTACGACTCTTACGATGATTATGCAGCAGGCTATATCTATACAAAAGATCAATCTCAATTTAATGCTCAAAACTATCACGATAAAAGCCAGTGGTTTGCCAACAATGCCGATGCCTGGCCTATTTATGAAAAAGAAGTGGCCGGGTTGCCACCTTCATTGATTATCACTACAGAGTTTGATGTTTTGCGCGACGAAGGGATTGCTTACGGCAAAAGGTTGGAGGCGGCTGGAAATGATGTGTCGATCAAGTGCTTTCCGCATCAACTCCACAATTTCATGGGCCTTCCCAAAAGCTCCGGAGAGATGAACCGTGTGTACGAGCTCATGGGTGAAGTCATTACCAAAGGCTTGGCAAAATAGATATTCAAAAATAAAGCCCGTCACTTTCGCAACGGGCTTATATTTAAAACTGCTCAAGAATTACTTCTTTACACAGCACGCACTGCCGGGAAAGCAGCACGCGCTTCCCTCTTTGCAGCAGTCATCTTTCTTTGAGGTTTTGCTATAAGCAAATACTGCCGCGCTGGCAACCAATGCAGTCGCTACGAGACTAATGATTATTCTTTTCATGTTGATTTCTTTTTATGTTTTGAAAATAGATTGAATGAAGCCAAAAGACATTTCAATCAAGCTATCTCCGGAGGATGGAAACAGTCCGCGAGGTAATTGGAAGAAAGATTGGCGGATGTTAACGTATTGTGGTCAGTAGTTAGCACTGCCACGGTAAATTGATAGGATGGAGGCGAAGACACACCAAGGCAGCAAGTACATTGCCCAAATGGATTGCATATTCCGTTAGGGCATTTGTTGTCGGGGGCTTGTTTTTGATCTTGTTTAGCGCTCTTCTTTTCACAGCAGGCATGGGCTGATTTCGTCTCGTTCTTCTTTACAAAGCACGATGTAATAGGTGAAACTACAGGCTGTACTGTAAGGAAACCGATATAAGATGCCAGTATGAAGGCTACAATTCGCATTACATTTCAAAGATACGAAATCTTCGAGTGCAGAGTTGTCCGCTTATCAATGAATATACCCAGCGAGAGTAAAGAAAACCCCGTTTCTTTGAGGATACTCACCTTTGTTTGTAGAGCAAGGCATTGTTAACCCAGAAACCCCGGCGCTCAGGAGAAAATGTTCGGACATTTTTATACGACTGTAGTAAACATTTATCCCGGTTGAAAAGTACTCTGAGTTATCATGATCTATGAGTTTGTTGTTGTGCCAGAACAATGCGGTGACGTCCCAGTGACCATTTGTATATAAAAACCGAACCCGGTTGAACCAGTCCCGCTCCGCCTGATCAACCACAAGGTTTCCAAAGATCATAGTCTGGTCTACGGTCAGATTGTTTGAAACCCGGTAGCTGGTGATAATTATCGAAGCAATGTCAGAGCCCTTGTCGGCAAAAGAAAAGGACTGTTCTAATATTGTTCCAATCTGCGGAGAAATTGTCAGCCGGTCGGTGATCTTAAAATTCTTACGAAACATGGCCAGCGTAAAATTGTTGCTGGTCGTGTGGTCGTATAAATCAAAGGCTTTAAAAAGTACAAAGCCCCATTGCTTCCGGTCGTAGGTATAAAAGAAGTCTAATGCTGGATTAGGGCTAATAATCCTGCCTGTAAATGAAAAATACCCCATCGTATGAAGGCGAGTGGTAAGTGTGCTTTTGGAATGACGTTCTTTTTTCTTGGTGCGAATAGTATCCTCCAAAACCTCAGCAGATGTTGTGACGAAAGCGAATATGAATACGGGGAGTAAAATTTTTTTCATTCTTGTTCTTTTCCTAAAGGATTATATTTCTTCGGGTCTGCTCAACCTGTTTCTTGCTTAACCGTTGCAAAGTTCACAAACGGAGTTAAAAAATAACAGTTTCAATTTTTTTAAATTCGACCAGATCAGTTAATTTTGTTTCAATCATATCAGAATCGTATGCAAAAGATATCACTCGACAAATTTCCCTCGGGGCTTACCAAGAAAAAAACTAAGAAGTTTGTTGGCAGAGACCACAAATACACGACCGTGGCTGACCGAATAGGACGACTTATTGAAAATGGGGCAATGAAGGTTGGTGACAAATTGCTTTCTGTAAGGACATTGAGTAAGGAACAGGATATAAGTCTTAGCACGGCTTTTCAGGCATATTACCATTTGGAAGCCAAGGGATTGATTGAAGCACGGCCACAGTCGGGCTATTATGTAAAGTTTTCTCCACACCACGGGCTTTCATTGCCCAAAAGTTGTGAGCCGTGTGACGAAGTGGTGCCGGTAACTCTGGATGACATGATCTCGAGTGTGTACAGTGACTTGCGTTCAGATAAGCTCGTCCAGTTTTCTATGGCAGCACCAGATCATTCGCTGCTGCCTTCGGCCAAGTTGAACAAATCGGTGATGCAAGCCATTCGTTCATCAAAAGACAGCTGTCTTAACTATGAACATGTTCAGGGTAATCCAGAATTACGGAAACAGATTGCACGACTGTCATTCAACTGGGGTGGAGCATTGAGCGAGGATGACGTTGTGGTTACAGCTGGTTGTATGGAAGCTCTCAATCTTTGCCTGATGGCCACCACAAAACCGGGAGATGCCGTCGCGATCGAAAGCCCGACGTATTTCGGAATTTTTAGGGCAATGGAAAACCTTGGGCTTAAAGTAGTGGAGGTTCCAACAAGTCCGGAAACAGGTGTAGATCTGGATTACCTCGAACAATCAATAGAGCGCTTCAATATTAAAGTTTGCCTGTTTGTTACCAACTTTAATAATCCAATAGGGTCTTGCATGCCGGATGAAAACAAGAAACGGTTAGTGGACATGCTGGCCAAAAAAGATATTCCCCTTATTGAAGATGATATTTATGGCGAGCTATTCTTTGGCAAGAAGCGGCCCACAACATGCAAAGCTTACGACAAACGGGGAATGGTGCTTCAGTGTGGATCATTTTCAAAATCACTTGCACCTGGTTACAGAATTGGCTGGGCTGCGCCTGGCAAATTCAAAGAAAAATTCATTCGTATGAAGAGAATGAACAGCGTCTCTACAAACACTCTCGCACAAACGGCCATCGCTCACTTCCTGCAGAACGGAAGGTATGAACTTCACTTGCGTCATTTGCGCAAAGCGTTGCACACACAGTGCTTGCGTTATGTACAGGCCATTACAGAATATCTCCCCGAAAATACCGGCATCAGCCGGCCGCAGGGAGGATTTGCACTGTGGATTGAAATGGATAAAAAGGTAGATGCCTACAAATTGCATAAGCGCGCACTTAAATATAATATTGGTATTGCTCCCGGGCATATTTTCTCTACGCAAGGGCAATTTCAGAACTACATACGGCTGACCTATGGTTTGCCATGGAGCGAAAGGGTGGAGGAAGGGATCAAGACGTTGGGTGAGTTGATGAGAAAGGGTTATTGATTAATAATTCAGGGTTGATACTATTTGTGATGGAAAACTTTTTGCCCCCTTTCAAGGTTGTTATATTTGACGAAGAATTAATTTAACCAATTACAATATGCCCTTTACACTTCCTGCGCTTCCGTATGCATTCAATGCACTGGAGCCACACATCGATGCGCGTACAATGGAGATTCACCATGGAAGGCATCACAATGCTTATGTTACTAATTTAAACGCAGCTGTTGCGGGTAAACCCGAAGAGAGCCTGAGTATCGAAGAGATTTGTAAGAATATTTCAAAGTATCCTGCGGCTGTAAGAAACAACGGTGGCGGTCATTATAACCACAGCCTGTTCTGGACTATTATGGCGGCAAATGCAGGAGGAGTTCCTTCGGGCGCGCTAGCGGATGCGATCAATTCGGCTTTTGGAACTTTCGATGAGTTCAAAACTAAATTTGCTGCTGCGGGTACAGGCAGGTTCGGGTCGGGATGGGCTTGGCTCATTAAAGATGCTTCTGGAAAATTGGCAATTACGTCAAGTCCAAATCAAGATAATCCTTTGATGGACGTTGCTGAAGTTAAAGGCACTCCACTTCTTGGTTTGGATGTATGGGAGCATGCTTACTATTTGAATTATCAAAACCGCAGGCCAGATTATATAACGGCCTTTTGGAGTGTTATTAATTGGAGTGAGGTAGCCAAGCGATTTAAGTAAGATTTTATTCCTCTCTTTTTGGGTAAAACCATGACAAGAAGCAGACTGCCCTCGTCATGGTTTTTTTTATTTCGTTTATTCGTAGGCTAAAGCTTCGCGTGTTGTTATTTTGTTTGCTCTACGGGCAGGATAAAGTGTAGCTACGTAAGAACCAATAACAATCAGTAGTATCCATACGATAAGCGCAACTACAGATATAGTTAGGGATAATGGTGTTCGAAAAGCCATATTGCCAATAAACCTGCCGAGAAAAGTAGAGAGAACAAGTGCGAAGGCGAAGGCAATGAAAAAACTTAACGCTCCGATGAGCAACCCTTCCCATACAACCAAGTTTCTTATTTTCCCTGGCGTTGCGCCTATGGCTCGCATCACTCCGATTTCTCGTGTGCGCTCGAGAATGTTCATGCTCATGGTCGACATCAGTCCAAGGGTACCAACAATAGCCATTAATATAGCCATCGCCATTAATGAATTTATAAGTACTTTCATATGCGCTGCAATTGCATTTTGCAAAAGCCAGACGGGGATAGTCGCACTCACAGAAATCTTTTCTTTTTCCAGTAATTTTTCTATTTCGCGGTTCTTACGTATAGCATTTTCTTTCGATCGATCAAAATAAGAAACCCGTAATACCTTCGCTTGCCCGGATGTATTCGTCAACCTTGAAAAAACTTCGAGTGATACGTATGCTGTAGCAGGCGCCCCGACGTCTTCTGTAAATCCAGTGATTGTCCACACTGTTGGCTTCCCGTCAAGTGACAATGAGATACCGTCGCCAATTTTGAATGAGCCTCTTGCATTTTGGTTAAGCACAACATCATTGGCTTTTGAATTGTTCAGCCATTTGCCTTCGGCCAGAGTAAGATTTAATTGACGAGTAGGTACTGGAAGGGCTTGCATCGTAAAACTTCCGTGGCCTTTGTCGGGATAGGTATTCGTAACTTCAACAGAATTGGATTTGCTTACCGAGGTAGATGCCTGGTTGCATCCTTCAACGTTTTTAACCCCTTTGATGGATTTTATTTTTTCAATGATGGAATCGGCATGAATAGGATTGTTCAGTTTTATTTCCAGATCGTACAATCTCTGAACATAAATTCGTTTAAGGTTTTTATTCCAGGCCTCCGATACATTCATTGCGGTCATAAACATGGCACCGCCGGCGGCAAGTAACCCAAGTGTCATAGTAAGTCTCGACCGTTGCCGGAATACATTTCTTACTGACAGACGAAACGTCTCACTGAAAACACTTAGTTTTGAAAACTTCACTGCCCACGAATTTTCATCGAAGTGCTTTTGGCTGACACCATGATTGTCTAGTGCATTGCGAACAGAAATCTTACTGCCACGAATCACCGGAAAGGCAGCGGCAGCGAGTGGGATAATAATTCCAGCGGCAATTTGTAGCAATGGAACCCAGTAGGGAATAGAGTTATTCCTTATTTCGATATTAAGAAGGACAGCAATTTGATTATAAAACAGAGATGCAGCCAGCCTGCTTAGTGGTATCGCGATCAGCAAGGCAACGACACAAAGTATAACTATCATGGTTATATAAAGAGTTGTAATTTGAGTAGAGCTTGCTCCAATCGTTTTCATTACACCAATCTGACGAACCTGCTTCACCATTAGTGTTGCCATGGAAGTTGCTACGAGTATCGAACCCAGAATTAAGATCAGAAAACTAAATACTATGAAAATAGACATCACTGCGCTCATTTGACTTTGATGAGGATGTTTGCCCGGGGGCGGAACCTGTATTTCATGAATGCTGTGGTTCGATTGCTTAAGCCATTCACCGACAGCCTGTGCTCTTTCGGTAATGTGTTGGCGAGACAATGGCTGTTCACTAACGAGAATCCGGAGCTGATCAAAACCTTGTGCTTCCCCAAGCTGATGCAGCGTTGCCAATGTGATATATCCAAAACCTGTCTGCTCCTGCCATGCCGGTGCTAAGCCTGGATCATGAACGGTTCCAGACAACTTTACCTTTTGCGGATGACCATTCGGAGTTTTGATAACCAGTTCGTCACCTTCATTGGCTTGCATCACAACAAAGGCGGTGCGTTCTACAAGCATGGCGCCTGTGGCGGGCTCGTGCTCGCCTGAAACAAAAAAAGGTTTGTTAGTTTTTTTGTTTTTGAAATCGTCAACAACAAATAGCAACAATGGATACCATTTTTCACCGACTTTCATCCGGGCCACCAGCGTGGCATGGCGTTCGGCTTCTTTTATTCCGGGAAATTGTCTTACACTATCGACCAGGCTTTTTGTAAGCGATTCCTCCATTTCAATTGTGGCCGACGCTGGCACGGTGCTCATGTAGTTGTCAGTCATTTCGCGCTTGATAACTCCATAGCCACCGAGAATAGATCCAATGCCGAACACCCCGATGGCGATTGCAAGGATCAGCATGAAATTCTTTGAGTAATCGGATGTCAGGTCGCGGAATGCTTTATTGTATCTGGTTTGCATAATTTGGATTTAAGCGTTCACAACTTCATTTACAACAACACCATCGGCGATCGAGATGGAGTCTTCAAAATAGCCGGAAAAGTCTTTTTCGTGAGTCACTATAATTACAGTTTTTCCTGCCTTGGTCAAAGCAGCAAACAATTCAAAAATTGAAGTGGCGGTTTGTGAATCAAGATTTCCGGTGGGTTCATCTGCAATAATAATAGGCGGATCATTTGCTAAAGCCCGTGCTATAGCAGCACGTTGTTGTTGTCCGCCAGAAAGCGCAGAAGGGAGCTTGTCTGCCTGCTCCTTAATATTTACCAGATTCAACAGAGACAGCGCGCGCTCCTTTCGATCTTTTTTTGGATAGCTGTTGCAGAAGTCCATTGGTAACATCACGTTCTCCAGAATGGTGAGAGTAGGAAGTAGTTGAAAGAATTGAAAGACTACACCAATATTCTTCCCACGCCATGTAGCCAAGGCGCTTTCAGGGAGTTTCTCCACATGTACTCCATTAATCAGGACACTACCATGCGTTGGCTTGTCTATTCCGGCAATAACATTCAGCAAAGTAGATTTACCGCTCCCAGACTTTCCGGTGATGGCTACCAGCTTGCCTTTTTGAATATTGACGGTGACTTCCTTTAGTGCCTGGAATGTTCCGGACGCCAGTGGAAATGATTTTGTGACCTGACTCAGTTCTATTAGATTTTTATTTTGCTCGTGGCTCATAATATTGTTTTTATGCAACAATACGGAGCCAGCGAAGTAACAGCGTCAATAGAAATCCAGGTGGACGCCTTATTTTAAATCTTTTTCTGTAGTAACCATTGGTGACCGAACGGATCTGTAATTATTCCCTGCCTGTATCCGTATTCATAATCCTGAATTGGACTTGAGACAATCCCGCCTGCATTTGTAGCTTGTTGCATGAGTTTGTCAGGGTTGGGCAAGAATAATCCGATTACCAGAGTAGTGGCCTTGACAGTTTCCGGACTCAATTGATTAGACCGGAAGGTTTCTTCATGCAAATGAAACATGGCTCCATTAATCTCCATTTCGGCCACATGAACACTGCCGTCATCATTGGTAAACCTTCGAAGTTCTTTTGCTCCAAATGCCTTTTCATAGAACTCCATACCAGCCTTTACATTTTTCAAGGCGAGGTGAGGAGCAAAGAAGGTAGAATTCGTGTTTTGCTGTGGTATCATACAAATCCGGTTAGTGAAATATTAACTCGTAAGATTTTTTTTGTATTCCGTTGGGGTTAGCCCTGTGAAGCGCTTGAAGATAAGATTGAAAGTAGATTTGGATTTGAATCCTGCCTCCAGAGCAATACCGAGCAAATTGTAATTGCCAGCCTTTGGATCGGTCATCAGTCTTTTTACTTCTTCGACCCGGTATTTATTTACAAAGTCATAAAAATTCTCTCCCAAACCCTGATTTATTAATTGTGATAACTGGCTTCGGCTTATGCCAAAGTCTCTGGCGAGATTACTTAGCGTCAACTCAGGGTCGAGATACGATTTTTTATCGACCATAAACACGACAAGCTTATCGATGAGTTGTTGATCAGGTCTAAGCTGAGCATTGGTGATCGAAGTATCTGTGGATGCAGTTGTTTCATTCGTGTAAAAGATTTCCTTTTGTAATATTCCTTTATAACCCAATGCAAAAACTGAAATTGAAAATACAATACCCGCAACCTTCCACAACCACATTATGTAGCCCAAATGAATTACGGCAACCAATCCGAATAGAAAAAAAAGATTGATGACCAGGAAGACGGCCATGAAGAATTTTACCCACGAAATGTTAATATTTTCAGTGTTGGAGACTTCCTCCCGCATTAGCTGCTGGTATGCTACCCATTTTCGTTGGATAAACCACTGGTAACATGAAAACTGAATCACAACAATCACCCAGAACATGATGATTGGGAGTTTTGGATGTTGGCTAAGAAAGATGATAAATGAATTATCCCGCGAAATGGATGAGAAAGACAAAGAGCAAACAATGATGAATGTAAATGGAACAAAATGCATTGCTGATTTTATTGAGAACGAAACTCGTTGTCCGGTAAGCTCTTCTATGTAAAAGGAGAGGAGTGGGGCGATAAGCAGGAAAGTGGGGTCTCCCACATTGAAGGCCTTGAACGAAAAATGGCTCATCACATTACCTGCATACCGGATGTGAAAGATGCTGAAGGTAAACGCAATCAAAAGAACTGAAAGAAAGACGTTGGCCCTGCTTTTCCTAGCCCCTTTATTGTTAATCAGGAGGACAACAAATATCCCAAGGATGATGCCTCCATTAATTAATAACTGAAAAAGTTGATCGAAGAGATTATGCAAGACAGGTTTCCAATTTGTACGGGTAAATTTAGCTCAAAACCATTCACGGTTAGTGTAAAATGTGTCTATGTGGATACTACTGGACAAGATCAGACGCTTTGCCTTTGTATTTACTGACTCAATTTTGAGGCGGAGACTAAATGGACGTGCTGAACCTTTCCCCTTCTTAGAAATTCAGGCATCGCTCACAGCATATTTTGCTACGGTACTTGACTAAATGCAACCCTCCGCGAACCAGTTACGTTTAACCGAGTAAGAAAATCAACAGCGCATCCGAAAATTCTACAGCTAATTAATTGCACACCTTGGCGCCTCGGATGTTTGCACTACTGGCAATTTAAATATTAGAACCATCAACGTTTGCTTAACCTCTCTAAACCATGAAAAAATCATCACTTGTTGTGCTGACCATTGTCGCTGCGCTTTCCATGAGCAGTTGTTCGATGCAGAATGTTCCTCAAAATATGGGCCCTCCCGATCCGGTGTATGCCGACGACATGAGCGACACCACTCGCTACCAGCCAATGGCTATGGCGCCTGTTCCACAATATGATTATTATTACCGTTCGTATTTTTTTGATGATATGTATCGGGTCTTTTTTCCAACAAGGTATTATCAGGTGATTACAAGACCTGGCTATGTACCACGCCACATGAGACGAGCGCGGAGCGATATGGCTGTTAATCACGGTAGCCGCAGCATGCCGACTTCAAATCGTAGAGGCGGTTTCGGACGCACCGGTGCCACACACGCGGTGGTGAGCTAATTTTTGCGATCAATGAAGCGACATGTTATTCAGGCGCGTGAAAACTGGCGAGCCAAAGTAGAGCAGATCGGTTTTTCATACCACACACTTGATGGCGTTACCTACTGGGACGAAAGTGTTTATTACGAATTCACGCGTAGCCAGGCTGAACAACTGGAGCAAAGCACAAATGAAATTTATAAGCTTTGCTTACTGGCAGTCGATCATGTTATTAAGAATCGACTGTATGATCGGTTTTTTATCCCGGAAAATTTTATTGATAGGATAGAACTTAGCTGGCAGAAACGCGAGCCTTCTGTGTATGGTCGCTTTGATTTGGTCTGGGGTGGAACCGAAAATACATTTCCCAAAATGTTGGAGTTTAACGCCGATACGCCTACATCTTTGTTTGAAGGCGCGGCCGTGCAATGGTTTTGGCTCAATGACTTTAACAACACGTTAGATCAATTCAACTCTATTCATGAAAAGCTGATTGTACATTGGCGGGAACTCAAATCCGTTTTAAATGATAAGCCGGTGTATTTCTCTTGCCTCAATGAATATCCCGAAGACTTTGTTAATGTGAATTATTTGCGCGACTGTGCTGCTCAGGCTGGAATAGAAACGAAGTTTATAAGTGTGCATGACATTGGCCGAAGGAAGAAAGCATTTGTTGACCTTGATGAAAACCAGATTGATTTTATTTTCAAACTCTATCCCTGGGAATGGATGGTGAACGAAGAATTTGGAAACCTTCTCAATATTGCGCCTACACAATGGATTGAACCGATGTGGAAAATGATCTTAAGCAACAAGGCGATTTTGCCGATTCTTTGGAAATTGTTCCCTGGTCATCCTAATCTACTGGAATGCTACTTCGATGACCCAGGCCCGTTGAGAAGCTATGCGCAAAAACCTTTGCTTTCGCGCGAAGGCGCCAATATCTCCCTTGTCGAGAACGGAAAACTGATTTCTGAAACCTCTGGTGAGTATGGTGAAGAGGGTTTTGTCTATCAGCAGTTGTATAAACTTCCTGATTTTGAAGGAAACCGGCCGGTGATTGGTTCATGGATAATCGGCAACCAAGCCGCAGGTATTGGTATTCGAGAGACTAATTCCTTAGTGACTGATAATTTCAGTCGGTTCGTACCACATGTTATTGAGTAAGCCTATCTCAAAATATAACTCGCTCCGAAACGTAGTCCAAAGTTGCCAGCCCCGAAATAAAAATCACCCATTCCCTCCAAACGAAAGTTCTGGCTGATGGCTTTAGAGTAACCCAAACCCATAGCTGCATCGTTAGCCCCGATAAGTCCGCGAAAGCGGAGGAAAACATTATCGTTGGCATACCAGCGGGCACCCATCATAAAAGAACTCTTCTGGTTGGCAGTCCATAATTCTGTACCAACGCCTACTGCAAAATGCCTTACTACAAAATAATGTGCTTCGAGCCCGAGTTGTGCCTTTTTAAACAGGGCACGATTATCCGTTTTAAGAAGATCCACCCCACCACCAATCATCACATCGTGTGAACTTTGTGCGAGCCCAAGCAATGCAATTAAGAAAATACTACCTGTGAGAAACAATTTTTTTAGCATAACAGAATTTTAAGGCTGTAAATTAACAGAGTTTGAGATTCACTTTTCTTTTATCAGGCTGATTTTTCCATTTCCGGCGGCAATGATCAACTGCCCTTTGCGAGCTTTCCGCACCACGTGAAATCCTTTCTCATCGGAAAGGGATTTCCAAATAATTCCTCCATCGGATGAAATATCTGTTCCCTGAGGACCAATGGCAATCACATTATCATTACCCAAAAAATCTACGCATTCGCGAAGGCCACGGGTTGGTTTTATCGGAAGGTTCCATGTCTTTCCGTTATCAAGAGTTAAATACACGTGCTTCCCCGTCTGGTCATCTTTTTGAAAATCCCCGCCCACAATCACTCCTTTCTTTTTCCAGAATACAGATGAAAAAGCACCTGTGGTTTCCATTCCCTGAAGGATCGGAATATCTGACGCTTTCCAGGTTTGTCCGTTGTCATAAGAGTTCCACAGACGAGATACCTTTCCACCGGTTGTTATAATTGCTCGTGTTTTGTTGATACACCTGATGCCACTGCCACTTGCAGCAAAAGAAGCTTCGCCAGCCTTCAGTTCAGGGCTTTTATTTTCAGGTATCTCCGTCCATGTTTTTCCTCCGTCTTTTGTTGAGATCAAAAGCATCCTTCCATTTATCGGATCACCATATGCTAGCCCTTTTTCTTCATCCCAGAAGTCAATACCGTCAATGAACGCTTCCTTTTTCTCATTTTTAAAAACCTCTTGCCAATTCTTTCCTCCGTCGATGGTTCTTAGAATGAACGCAGGTGATCCTGCATTGGCTATAATGGCCGTGAGTGAGTCGAAAGAATATACGGACCGAAAATCCAATGTTTCAAAACCTTTCACTTGATCGAACTTCCAATTTTTTCCGCCATCAAGGCTACGGCCAATCCATCCATTGCTTCCTCCAATCCACACTACGTGATCGTTAACTACCGATAAAGCTCGGAACGAAGATTTAATGCTAACTGCAATGTCCGTCCAAGAATACTCCTGGCAAAACACCTGTTGAATTGATACGACCAAAAAGAAGATCAATACTTTTTGTTTCATGATTCGAATAATGATTTATTTCTTCTCAGCTAATAATTTTTGTAACGCTAAATATTCGTCACGCAGGCTGGCTGCTTCCATGAACTCAAGTTCTTTAGCTGCTTTTTCCATCGCTTTCTTCGTGCGATCAACCATTTTTGATAAGTCGTCCTTCGAAAGATAGGCCGTCACCGGATCTGCTGCCAGCGAGCGTTCTTCTTCCTCCACATAGTATCGTTTAATTGCGATCTTCGAATCAGCAATTTTAGTTTGCCCCATAATGGCTTCCTTCGATTTAATGATCGTCTTCGGCTGAATGCCATTGGCTAAGTTATAGTCGATCTGTATTTTTCTCCTGCGATTAGTTTCATTGATAGCCACCTGCATTGACTCAGTCACTCTGTCTGCATACATGATCACCCTGCCATTTTCATTGCGGGCCGCGCGGCCAATGGTTTGCACCAGCGATCTGACATTGCGCAGAAAACCCTCTTTGTCGGCATCCATTATAGCTACCAGCGAAACTTCAGGTAAATCCAAACCTTCGCGAAGCAAGTTTACACCCACCAAGACATCAAACACACCGAGCCTTAGTTCGCGCAAAATTTCAACCCGATCGAGTGTTTTCACCTCACTGTGAATATATCTGCACTTTACAGCGGCACGTTCCAAAAACTTGGTAAGCTCTTCAGCCATGCGCTTGGTAAGTGTTGTTACCAGCACCCGCTCTTTTTTCTTTACGCGCTCATCAATTTCTTCGAGCAAATCATCGATCTGATTTTTACTTGGGCGAACGTCAATTACAGGATCGAGCAAACCAGTAGGCCTGATCAATTGCTCCACCACAATCCCATCTGATTTTCTCAATTCATATTCAGAAGGTGTGGCGCTGACATATACGGTTTGCGACAGTAAAGATTCAAACTCATTGAACGTGAGTGGACGATTGTCGAGAGCCGATGGCAGCCGAAAACCGTAATCCACCAGATTTACTTTGCGCGATCGGTCACCACCCCACATCGCACGCACCTGCGGAATTGAAACGTGACTTTCGTCAATGACCATTAGAAAATCATTTGGAAAGTAATCCAACAAACAAAACGGTCTGGCGCCCGCAATCCTGCGATCAAAGTAACGTGAATAATTTTCTATGCCACTGCAATAACCCAATTCGCGCATCATTTCCAAGTCAAATTCTGTGCGCTCTTTCAGCCGCTTAGCTTCCAGGTATTTTTTCTCCTGTTCAAACATCTGCACTTGCAGTACCATGTCATCCTGGATTTCATGTATGGCCTGATTCAATTGTTCCTTTCCAGTCACAAACAAGTTGGCAGGAAAAATTGTAACCATTTTTTCATCGGATATTTTTTTTCCGGTATCGGGTTCGATCGCCTGGATTGCTTCAATCTCATCGCCAAAAAAATAGACTCGTACCGCGTAATCTGCGTACGCGAGAAAGACATCTACCGTATCACCTTTTACTCGAAAAGATCCACGTTTAAATTCTGCCTCCGTTCGGCTGTACAAAATATCAACAAGGGCAAACAGTAGTTTATTTCGCGGGATCATTTCTCCTACGCTCAATTCAATACGATTTTTGCCAAACTCTTCGGGGTTCCCTATTCCATAAATACAACTTACTGATGCCACCACCAGTACATCCCGTCTGCCGGTAAGCAGTGAAGACGTGGCACTCAGCCTGAGTTTTTCTATTTCTGCATTGATTGATAAATCTTTTTCGATGTATAAATTGGAAGAGGGGATAAATGCCTCGGGCTGAAAATAATCGTAATAGGAAATGAAATATTCTACTGCATTTTCCGGAAAAAACTGTTTGAATTCTCCGTAGAGTTGAGCGGCTAAAGTTTTGTTGTGGCTGAGAACAAGCGTGGGACGATTCACCTGTGCTACAACATTAGCAACGGTAAATGTTTTACCCGACCCAGTTACGCCAAGTAAAGTTTGATGGGCATCACCTTCTTTAAGGCCCTTCACCAGTTGCTCTATGGCCTTGGGTTGATCGCCTGTTGGAACGTATTCGCTTGAGAGCTTAAAATCCATTCCCGAAAGTTAATCGTTATTCGCGAATGGATAATCGTAATGGACCAACAAATCAAGGAATAACCACTAACGATCAATGGATCAATTATTCCAGATAGCCCAGGCTTTTTCAGCTTGTATTTGCAACATCTCAAGACCGTTTTTTACTGTAGCACCGCGCATCTCTGCCTTTTGAATGAACAGCGTGCGGGCAGGGTTGTATATGAGATCGTAAACGAAGTGCTGAGGGGTGATAAGTTCGTAGTCGATTGGAGGGAAATTATTGGTATTGGGCGTCATGCCCAATGGAGTAGTATTAATGATAAGAGACGCTTCTGAAATGGGGCTGCCGTCTATTTCTAGACCTTCATAGGTGTAAGTACCTTTTTCTTTTTCTCTAGATACGGTTGCAAATGGTATAGATAATTTTTTCAAAGCCTGCTGCACTGCCTTGGACGAACCCCCAGTGCCAAGTATGAGAGCTTTGGCATCTTTAACATTAGGAAACCATTTTTCCAACGTTTCATGAAATGCGTCGCTATCAGTATTGAAACCCTTAAGTTTTCCATTCTGAATTTTAATCACATTTACCGCGCCGATATTTTTAGCAGTCGGGTCAATATCACTCAAAAACTTTAGCACTTGTTCCTTGTAAGGGATGGTCACGTTCAGACCGTATAGCTCAGGGTTTTCGTCCAACAATTTTTTTAATTCTTCAACCGAGTTGAGTGGATAAAGGTCGTAATGGTAATCGCGAAGCCCTTCCCGGAAAAATTTTTCATCGAAGTATGATTTTGAAAATGAATGACTGACAGACGATCCGATTAAGCCAAATTTTTTTTCCATTTTAATTCTTTTAAATGATCAGAAGTTGAAAAAATGCTTGCAGTTCATGCAAATCTCTCATCGAAATATTTAGACGAGGGTGCAAAGCTAATGTCTCTGTGCTAATATGACGTGTACACGTAATATTTATGTTGCAATAAATACTCAAAACACTAAGGCACAGTAAGTTAGGGTCGATTGGCTCGAAAATCAGTCTGCATGAAACGGAGGTGCTGTGTTGTCTTTCTTGCGCTCTAGTCCAAGGAAATGCAAGAATGTATCGCCTCTGAGACCCAACCTGATAGTTTCTAACGGGATGACTTCATTTGGTGCAATATTTCCGAGATTGACATTAGCGCCTAGCAACTGAATGAACCAGACTTGCTGGGCCTTCTGTGGGGCCTCCCAAATTATTTTTTCGAACGGTATCTTTGTCAAAATCTCCTGTACCAAACCTGAACGAACCTCTCCTGAGGAACGAAACAGGCCGACATTACCACCTTCACGAGCTTCACCAATTACTTTCCAAGCACCAGCATCTAGTTCCTTTTGCATAAGTTCAATCCACTTGTAGGGAGGAATAATTTTATCGGCATCTTTTGATCCAACTTCACTGAGTACCGTTACTTGCTGTGAAAGCTTGCTGATATAATCGAGTTTTTTGTCATGGTCAAGATCAATTGATCCATCCGATACTTCGGCGAATGATAAATTAAATTTATCAAGAACTTTGCGATAGTCATCGAACTGATCGCGGATGATGAAAGCCTCAAATAAAGTCCCGCCAAAATAACAAGGCACGCCAGCATCACTGTAAACTTTAATTTTCTCCTTGACATTGGGTGTGACGTAAGACGTGCCCCAACCAAGCTTTACAATGTCTACGTGGCCGGCAGCAATGCTCATGAAGTCTTCCGCTTCACGAACACTTAGGCCCTTGTCCATAGCCATAGTAAAACCGGTTTGTCTGGGCTTGGCTGTTCGCTCAGGTAAATTCTTTAACACGTAATTCATCAGGGGTTTTCTTTTCTGTACTGGTCAATAATTTTGAACAAGGCCTTTTGCGTTTCTAGTTTGGAAAAAAAATCGAATAAAACGGTGTGGCCATCAAAGTTTAATATCAATGCATTCTCTAAATAATTAAGAGCTTCTTTAAATTTACCTGCTTCAATAAGATAGGCTGTCATTCGGTAAAGCAACTCTGGCTCGTTGGGTATTTCTTCCATCCCTTGGAGCAAAACTTCCATAGCTTTTTGGTGCTCGCCTTGCTCGTAATAAATAAAAGACCAGTTAAGCCAAATCTCTTTGTCTTCAGGATCAAGAAGGCTAGCTTCTTCATATGCGCTAATGCTCGAAATAGTATTACCGATTTTATACTCTGCATGAGCAGCGGCTTTCCAATAATCAGCGTTGTCGTTACTTATTTTGATTGCCTTGTTGAAAAAGTGCAAGGCCTGATACCATTTTTCCTGTTTCTCTAAACAATTGCCAGCCCCGAAAATTGCTTCATCATAGAGCGGATCTAGCTTCGTCGATTTCTGAAAATATTTCAACCCGAGGTCATAGTGGCCAAGGTTTTCATAGGCAGAGCCAATGCAGCAATAAACTTCAGGGCTTGGCCCTTCAATTTCAATAGTCTTTTTAAATTCTTCAAGCGCCTGAGTGTATTTTTCAAGGTTCATGAAAGAATTGCCCATATTGAAATGAGCGGAGGCAAAATTTTCATCGATGGCGAGCGCAAACTCGTAGGCTTCCACGGCTTCTTCAAATCGTTCGAGTTTATTACAAACAATGCCGAGATTATACCATGCCGCTGTTGAGTAAGGATCTTCGTCTATAAATTTCTTGTAGTAGGCAAGGCTGCTATCCAATTGGCCAACGACATCAAGGCAAAAGGCCAATTCATACAAAGATCCCTCGTGCGAGATATTTTCCTCGATAGATTTTTTATAAGAAGAGATAGCTTTTTCGTAATCCTCCATACTTTGGTATGAAAGACCAATGTTATAATAAAGCTCATCACGATCTTCGTCGGCGAAACCCAACGCTTCTTCATAAACTTCAATGGCTTCTTTATGATTGCCGCGCAGGGACTGTACGGAACCAATTGACAAATGAACTTCAATATCGTTGGGATGGAGATTCTTTGCCGTTTCAAGAAGCACGAGTGCTTCATCATATTGTTTCAGATGTGATAGCACCTGGGCTTTTACAGTGAGCAGCTCAGTAGAAAAAGGAAATTGATCGATAGCAGCGTTAACGGCCACCAATGCTTTCTTAAATTTCGAATTGGCCATGTAATGATCAATAATGATCTCATAGCAATCGATGTCATAAAAATCGGTGGTGTTTTTTCGGAGACTCTCTTCGTACCGCTTGATCAACTCCTCCTCTTCTTCTCGCTTTCTGAATTCGTGGGCCATTGGGCAAAAGGTTTGCCTAAATTATATAAAAATTCCTGTACAAAAAATTATTCCTATTGGTGAGTGCAAAATTCGATGAATAAAAAATAACCGTCAATCTTGCTAATGCTGTTTGTTTGTAGTAAAAGCAGTCCGGTAGTAATCACAACACCAATTGAGCGTTTCATTTAACGGCCTGTATGCCATATTCAATCGATTGATGGACTTGTGATTCTGATAAATATATCTTTCGTTAGGCATTTTTACAGACTGTCTGCTCACAACTGCTTCGGCACCGGTTAGCCTGCAGCGCATTTCTTCCAGCCAGGCTGCAAAAGGCAACAGGTGATTATTTATTTTGATGGAAGGAACTTTTTTTCCAAGTCGATTAGCGATTAACTGCATCAATTGGTTTAAATCAACCTGCCCGCCACTGGCAATAAATTTTTCGCCGCTTAAATTTTTTCCCGAATATAACTTGAAGATCAAATCCGAAACATCCCGCACGTCTACATAATTGATTTGACCATCAGTATAAAATGGTCTCTCCTTTTGCACATAGTTGAAAATCTGTGCACTGCTTTTATTTGAATTGGCAGGCGCTAGGATAACCGATGGGTTGACAATAGATATATTTAAACCCTCTTCCTGCCCGCGATAAACTTCAAGTTCGGCCAGGTATTTTGACTTGGCATAATCCGAATTCAAATTACTGTCCACCCATTTGTTTTCCTCATCGATTGTTGAAAGACCTTTCGCGCGGCCTAAAGCAGCAACTGAGCTCACAAAAATTAAACGAGGTATTCCAAGAGCAAGACACGCATCGACCACGTTTCGAGTGCCGTTTACATTTGTGTTAAAGATTCTTTCTTTCGCTCGAGGATCAAACGAAACTACTGCTGCAGTATGAACTACAGTATCAATATTCTCCAGGGCATCAACTAAAGAAGTACTGTCTGTGACATCAGCATCACGCCATTCTGTCTTCTCCTTTACGAGAGATAGATCACTGTTTTTTCTTTTAAGACCAGTCACTGGCTGGTTTTCTGAAAGAAATTTTTTCAGTATGAAGCTTCCAAGTAAACCGTTGGCCCCAGTTATAGCAATCATAGACTGTTATTAAGCAATGGTAATTCCAGGGCCTTTTTGAAATACTTATTTTTAAAGGCAGTGTCCAGCAATGCAACGTGCTTTTGATTATGGCAATCACTTCCTAAAAAATCCACCCATCCTCTTGTAATTAGTTCTTGAGCCATTTGTCGTACCGGCTTGGAGTAGAAATCAACCAAGGAAAGAATATTAACCTGAAGCAGTACTCCACGATTATGAAGATCCTCCGCTTTCTCTAATGTCATAAACTGATAGCGTTCGGGATGAGCCAGCACGGGTTGATATCCCTGAGTAGAAAGTTTGAATATGAAATCCTTTAGCTGGTAGGGCTCTGTCATATAGTTCATCTCAAACAAAATGTAATTTTTACCAAAAGTTAAAAGTGGTTTACTTTCGTCGACTTCATTAATTAGCCAGGTATCAAGGTAATATTCTGCAGCTGCATTAACTGTCATCTCTATTTTGTTTTCTGACAAATATCGATTTAGTTCTTTTAATCGGGCGTGAATAATTTCAGGTGTATTGCGATAGGTATCACTCATGATGTGTGGAGTAGTTATCAGTTTTTGATAACCCATATCTTGGAATTTCCGGATCACATTCAAGGCCTCGTCAAAATCATTTACGCCATCATCTATTCCAGGCAGTAAATGTGAATGTATATCTGCCATGAGGGCAGAATGTTTTACTTTCTTTTTTCTAAAAAATGTTAACACTTATGATGGCAATATTTTTCTCCAGCCCTGTTTCTTTGGCTTGTCTTCGTAGTAGCCGTAACCGTAAGCCTTGTTAGAATATGGAAGGGCATTTAATACAATAGCTACATTCGAAAGTTTATTAACTGCAATCATCCGATTTAAGCTTTTCAAGAAGTCCTTTTTAGTATAGTTCGCGCGAACTACATAAATAGAAAGATCCGATTTGCGCATAGCCATAATGCCGTCTGTAACAAGCCCAACAGGTGGCGTATCCATTAATATGAAATCATATTCCTTCTGAATTTCATCGATTAATGACGAAAACTCACCATTCAGCAGCAGCTCAGAAGGATTAGGAGGGACTGGGCCTGATGGAATGAAATCAAGGTTCTCAATAGATGTTTTTTGCAAACATGCTTGCCATGTCGTCTTCTTGATAAGTATTGTACTCAGTCCCAGATTTTGTTCCCCTCCTTTGTTCGGGTCAATTTTTTTTACCTTACGCATATCAAGGTCAATAAGTGCCACTTTCTTCTTAGACATAGCCAATACTGCTCCAAGGTTCATTGCAAGAAAGGATTTTCCCTCACCAGATATTGACGATGATATCGTTATGATTTTTTTGTTTCCACCAGAAGTGAAGAAATCCAGGTTGGTTCGAAGAGAACGGATTGCTTCACTTAACATCGACTTGGGATTGTCACCCACATGAATCGCAGATATCGCCGGAACGCGTGAGGCCGGAATTACTCCAAGTACAGGTACATTTAGAGCATGCTCTATCTCTTTTATACTTGTCACTTTATTGTCGATGATATAGGCAAAGCCTATAAAAAAGAAGTTGATTACGATGCTAGCCATAAAGCCCACACCAAGAATTAAGACTTTCCGTTGTGACACCGGTGTGCCTGGCATTGATGCTGATGACAAGATTTTAAAGTCAGGTGTGTTACCGGCTTGTGCGATTTCAAACTGTGCTTTTGATTGCATCATTGACAGGTAAAATTCGGTGAATAGATTATAGAATCGTTGATTTTTAGAAAACTTGGTGTTCTTATCTGGCATAGAAATAAACGCCCGCTCCAATTTTAGCTTATTGTCAACAAGTTCGGCCAAGGACTTCATCCAGTTTTCTTTGAGCGATGTCAACTGATCAAAGACTTGATCTTTCAACGTATTTATCTCTTTATCTTTTTGTTTAAAAGCGAGCGTATTTTCATTGTAAGCAAGTGCTAACTTATCGCGCCCTTGCGTCAACAGCGATAAGGCCTCCAGTTTTTTGTTGAGATAGTCTGGAAGAAATGAGTATAGGGTAGAAGAAGAATGGCGTTTACCAGCAACGATCGTTTCTATGAGTCCGTTAATCTCAATAATTTTCTTATTAAGTGAGTAGCGCTGCGAATCCAGTTGGTTGATGAGCAAGATAGTGTGCTTCATATCCTGAACCAGGTCGCTACTTTTGTTTTGTAAAGTAAACTCCTCAAAGTAGTTTTCAAAGCCCTCCATTCTCTTCTCTACGTGTGAGAGTTCGCGGTTCAACCACTCGATTTTCTGTTTATTAGTCAGGTTTTTCTGCTCATTGCTATAAATGATATACAGCGAATCAATTTTGTTAACAATATCATGGGCCTTGAGTGCGCTATAGTCTTTGAATGAAATATGAATGGTGTTGGCTCTAAAATTCAAAGGTTCAACGTTGGTATTCATTGATAAATAATTCACCAGATGTTCACGGCTATTAATAACGAAATAAAAATTGTTTGGGTCATTTTCATTGAGTTGAGCTGAGTTAACAACAGAGAATTCAGAACCACTTATTTTAAGAGACTCACCATATTTGCCATTGATGTCAGTGCCGTCGTTACCGATTTTTAATTTGTATGAACTCGCTGAAAGTGGTGTGAAGTAAATGGGTACATCTTCCATGCTGCGACTTACTAACACCAGATGTACCGTAAAAGGAGACCTTTTATACATTTCATCGTAGAGAATTTTGCCCTCACTAAAATAGCTCACGTGCAAGTCAAGAGAGTCAATAACTTTGTTAAAAAAGACCTTTGATTTGATTTGCTCAATCTCTCCGGAGACAATATCCTGATCAGCGTCTTGCACTACATTTTTAATCCCCAGATCAGTAGCATCCCTTTTTATATCAAGCTTCAGTTCTGACTCAGATTCGAATATATCTTTTGTCCAACGCGTGGTGAGATAGGCGGCAAGATTGCATGCTAGAAAGATTAAGACAATCCACCATCGGGTATTTCTGAAAACGGCACGGAGTTTCTCAAGATCAATACTTTCTTGCAATGTATTGTTACCGTTAAATTGAGTATGGTTGGGATTCTTCAAATTCTTCCTATTTGAGAACGACTACAAGCACTGTAACAGCTGAAAATAGAAATGAAACGAGAAAATAATTATCTCTGATGGCTTCTGAAAACGGCCTGCGGATTGGCTCAACGTAAACAATATCCCCCGACTCTACGATCAGATTCCCTTCGAGGAAGCCTTTAATTGTACTAAAGTCTATCTGATAAACATGGTTATTCCGAATGAGTTTAATTTTGTTTGCCTTAGCATCATTACTCACTCCCTTGGCTAGTGCCAGTACTTCAGCAACAGTTATGTTTTGATTATTGAGTGGAATCACCTGGCCACCTGGGGCACCTAATACGATAACGCGTTTGTTCACATAAGAGAGCAATACAAACGACTCCTTGAAGTATTTCGAATATTCTTTTTGAATGATCTCTTCGGCTTGATGGAGAGTAAGGCCTTCCAGTTTCATTTCACCAACGAGTGGCAACTTGACAGTTCCGGCCAGGTCAACCAAAAAATTCAGGTTTTCATTTTTTTTTGGTTGCTGTCCTGATCCACCTTGGTTAGATAAGTCCGGGTTGGGGTCAACAAGACGCTCCCCGTTATTAGAAGAGACATCCAACTTTAGCAAATCATTTTTCTGTATAACATAATTCTTTTCTGTTGAGATGGCTTCTCTTTTGAATATCTCAGGTTGTGAATCTTCGGTTGCCTTGAACATGATGTTCTGTTTGTAGGATGCACAAGAACAAAGCAGAACCGCTGAAATAACAGACGAAAAAAGATAGCGCACAATTACAGGTTTAACAATGCCCGTGAAATTACAATTTTTCACCAACATATTTTTGGAGTCAGAAATCTAATGGTACTTTCTAAGTAAGGGCAGGCTCAAGATTCTGCACAGCTGCCAGGTATTTATTGATGACAATCGATTCGTCAAATTCGTGTTCTGCTTTTAACCGACCGTTAGTTCCCATAGCCTTCAGGGTTTCGTCATCAAAGCCAGCCATGGTCTCCATCTTTTGGGCGAGATCCTGAGCATCCCTTAATTTACAGAGAAGCCCGTTATACCCATCTACCACTACGTGGTGGCAACCAGGAACATCAGTAGTTATGATTGGCTTGGCAATACTCGCTGCTTCAAGTAATGTACGCGGTGTTCCTTCACGATAGGAAGGCAATACCACACAGTCAGCCTTTTGAATATAGGGACGAACGTCTCTCGTTGTTCCGAGGTATTCAATAAGTCCCTCGTCAATCCACTCGTCTATCGCTTTCAAGCTTATACCACGCTTATGTTTTGGATCCTTAGCGCCCAAAACCTGAAATCGTGCATCGACTCCCGATGATTTTAATTGCCGGATTGCTTCAATGAACTCCAGTACGCCCTTGTCAGTAATGAGTCTCGAAACAAGCAAAAATGTGAATTTTTTATTGCGGGTAAAATCAGCAGGAACAAAATGATTTAAGTCAATTCCTGAGCCAGGTAGAAGGTCGCTCAATGATTCAGCTACTAATTTTTTGTCTAGAAAAAGAGCACGATCATCAGGGTTTTGAAAAAACACCTTCTTGGGGAATCGAAAGGCAAAACGGTACAATGAAATAGCAATAGCAGAAACAAAATTTTTCTTTAAAAAAATGGTGCCTAAGCCGCACACATTGTTAACGGAAGGGATGCGCAGGATAGCTGCCGCAATCGTTCCATATACATTCGGTTTAATAGTATAGTGTAAGATCACATCTGGCTTTACGCGACGGTAGATCAAAAAAAGCTCAAAAATAAGAAGGGAGTCTTTGATGGGATTAGCTCCTCTGCTGTCCATCTTTAAATCGTGATGGTGGCAGCCTTCCGCAGTCAGGAAACTGGTATAGTCGTCATGAGGTGCTATTGTATGAACTTCGTGGCCAGCAGCCATCAAAGCCTTTACAAAGTTTAACCTGAAATTATAGATGTTCCAGGACGTATTTAAAACGACTGCGATTCTCATTTTTTTAGCCAACTACACCCGTTTTTGACAGAAACAGGCAATTTTAAGTTTAGGTGCCAAAACGACCAATTTATCAGCCGTTTCTGTTAGTACATCCTGCAAAACTACAAAAAAGTAACCTTTACGAGAAAGGAACCCTGCATTAAAAGTATGTTTGCAGCTTGATGTATGGAAAAACTCGGTAATCACGCGGTTTTGGTTGCGGTGGCCGCTCCCCAAAGCAGACCAGAGGAAACTCAGGAACATTTAGAGGAATTGGCGTTTCTGGCCGAAACCATTGGTATACAGACTGATGAGCATTTCATTCAAAAGCTATCTAATCCTGATGTACGCACCTTTGTGGGCAAAGGGAAGCTTGAAGAAATTAAGTCATCTGTGATCAAAAATGACATTCGCTATGTTTTGTTTGATGATGACTTGAGCCCTTCGCAGCTGCGAAATATTGAACGGGAAATGAATCCCGCTGGAAACGAAGCGACTGTCCGCATTTATGATCGATCACTCCTGATTCTTGATATCTTCTTAATGCGTGCCCAGACTGCTCAGGCGCGCACTCAGGTTGAGCTGGCTATGAATCAATATTTACTACCGCGCCTCACACGTATGTGGACTCACCTTGAAAGGCAAAGAGGTGGTACGGGTACCCGAGGCGGGGCAGGGGAAAAGGAAATTGAGACTGACCGAAGAGTGGTGCGTGATCAAATCACCAAACTCAAGGAAGAGCTAAAGAAAATTGACAAGCAAAGGCAGACACAACGAAAATCGCGGAGTGGTGTGGTGCGCGTAGCTCTTGTGGGGTATACCAATGTGGGCAAGAGCACGCTAATGAATTTACTTTCCAAGGCGGACGTTAAAGCTGAGAATAAATTGTTTGCAACAGTTGATGCCACAGTGCGTAAAGTTGTAGAAGGCAACATCCCATTTCTACTTTCTGACACCGTTGGCTTTATTCGTAAACTGCCGCATCATTTGATTGAGTCATTTAAATCAACACTTGACGAAGTGCGCGAAGCGGATTTGCTTCTTCACGTTGTGGATTGCGCACATCCTTTTCACGATAACCAAATTGAAGTAGTGAAGAAAACCTTGGTGGAAATCGGAGCCGGCAACATTCCTACCGTTTTGGTATTGAATAAAATGGATCAGCTGAAAAGTGAAGATGGTCCGATTGATCTGGAAGCAATGCAACGTCATTACAATCAGCATGGATTTAGCGAGGTTGTTTTTATTTCAGCCACTAGGAAAGAGAACATTCAGGCTTTGCGTCAGATTATTTTTGAACAGGTAAAGAAAAAGCACCTGATGATATATCCGAATTTTGTCAGCACGCTGTAAAATAAACCTGTAACTAAAAAGCCACAAGCTTCCGGCCCCAACCTCTCAAAAGGAACCATCCGCCTGCGGCTTTTCAATCGTACTAAAGAATTACTTCTTTATTGTTTTTCTCTTTTTGCGTTGATCGGGAAAGTACCAAACTGGCCTACTGTCATATTTCCGTTAAGGTCGTCTTCTTTGATCGTTCCTTTGATGGTGAAACTCATCGTATTTCCACCAAACGAAACTTCATAAGCGATATTGACTTCATTTCCATTTACGGTTACCGATGTAAGCGGAGTCTCCTTATTGTTGCGGTTGCTGGTGATAGTGCCCGAATATTTTTCTCCATCTTTCTTGATGCTCAACTTTCCGCTACCGCCTTGTGGCGATTCAAGAGTGTAATTCCAATTACCTGCGGCATTAATCACTTTAGTTGGATCAACAGCAGCCATCTTCAGATTAGGCTGGCTAGCAGCGGCCGGCACTCCACCACCTCTTTGTCCGCCACCTTGTCCACCGCCCATTTGACCGCCACCATCCTGATCACCACCGCCATCTTTCAAGTCATCGTTGTTGATCGACTTCTTACTTTTCTTAGGCTGACTTACGCCAAGTTTACCAATGCGATAATTGAACGTTATTTTAAAATTGAAATTATAATACTTGCTGTATCCTTGTTGGTTTACAATAGGAGAGACAGTTGAAGAATTGACCGTCATGGTTGGAGTTAAGAAATTCTCTGCGCCCAAGCCTATACTGCCTCTCTTCTCATTAAACTCTTTTTGTATACTCAAACTATAAAGCCTGAATGCACCTTGGTAACCTTGCAATAAAACTTGTCGGCCTCTGTAGAATCCAAAAAACTGTAATCCCCAGCCATTGCCAATCGTATAATTGCCGAACATGCGCACGTTATAGACCCAACCGCTGTTACTAGTCCTTAGTGGATCAGTTGCACTAATGCCAGGGTTCTTTAATACTGCATAATAGGTGTCAGTTCCTCCGCTAAGGGAGAACTTGTTCGAAAGCGAAACGTTAGCAAAAACGCTTGCACCAAAAGCGTTTTGAACTCCAATATTAAGGTAGGTGGTTTTTACTGCCGTAGCAGTTGTTCCGTCGGGATAAGTCACCACCTGGGAGCTACGGACTTGTTGTATTGCGTTATCAGTATTGCGTATGAAGGTAGAAAAATTGAGCGATGTGCTTTGAATGTTAGCATTGTAACCAAGTTCGTAATTGTTTGTGTATTCAGGGCCAAGTGATGGATTACCTGTCGAAATATTTAAGCTGTTTGAGGCGACCGTATTTGGATTAAGATTTCCGATAGAAGGCCGTTGAATGCGTCTATTAAAAGAAAGTTTGATCATGTTGCCATTATCCAGGCGCTTCGAAAGATTGACACTGGGCACCAGGACTCCATAGGAAGGAATTGGGATTGATCCATTTTGATTATTGGCAGAGATAGTAGTGTATTCATATCTTGTTCCTGCCTTAAGAGAGTATTTACTTTGTGTACTCAGTGTGTAGGATATATAACCTGCCGATATATTCTGAGTATAATTCAAAGTGTTTGTATTATAAATTGTTCCGGTGGGTATCGAAGAGTACAAGCCATCGGCGCCGGCCTGCGAATAACTTGAATTACTCGTGGCTTTTCGCATAATTTCCTTGGCACCTACTTCAATGAGCTGCATTTCACTAATCGGAGTTTGGTAATCCGCCTGAACAGTTGCCTCCGAGTTTTGAGTAGGGTTTCCATTTTTTATATAAGAAAGCGTATCTCTTCCTGTACCTGAAGATGGCATCCCCTTATAATAAGTCGTTTGGGTAATAAAATTATTATTACCATTACTTTGACTGTACAAAGTCAACAAATTGAATTCGCGGTTGGGCTTGGCGAAAAGGTGTGTGTAATTCAAGCTCCCATCTACAGAGTGGGTTTGATTAATGGTATTTATATTTTTTATTGATTCATTAACTGGGTTTTCGGCCGAATTGAAATACGATTGCGTTGTTAAGCCATCTTGATAAGTATGCCCATCGCGAATACCAAACCGAACTGAGCCTGTCAGTGAATTATTCTTGTCAATGTCATAATCTAATCCCAAAGTATAGTTTCCGAAAAGGTTTTGATTACGCGTAGAGGCGGACTGAATGTTTCTCGAGGCATCAGTTAAGCCAGTAGTGGGATCCGTAGCATAGGTAGTTTGATCGTTATAAGTTTTGCCGGGTGTATTGTACTGTGCCCTGCCAAACCCGCCCAATGAAACTCCCAATTTTCCTTTGCGGTAACTGCCGTTAAGTCCAAGGTTAGAACCACGATACCCGCTGCTGCTGTTAATGTTCATCGTCAGCCCCTCCAACGTATTTTTCTTAAGAATAATATTAATAATCCCTGCCGAACCTTCAGCATCGTACTTAGCAGAAGGCGAAGTAATCACTTCTACCGTTTTGATTTGATCTGCAGGAATTTGTTTGAGTGCATCAGAGATACTACTTGCTGAGATTGTAGAAGGCTTATTGTTAATTAGTACTTTGATGTTTTGACTACCGCGCAATGAAGGATTGCCGTCCATGTCAACACTTAGTAACGGAACCCGTCTGAGTACATCGGTTGCATCACCACCCTTAGCGGTTGCGTCTGCTTCGGCATTGTAAACAGTACGGTCTACCTTTTCTTCGATCAAAGGCTTTTGGCCCACAACCTCTACCGCCTTTAGCATGGTAGTAGAAGGACTAAGTACTACATTTCCCAAGTTGATTTCATTTTTCTTATCCGTCAACTGTACTTTGATCAGCTTGGTATTGTAGCCAATAAATGAAATGGTGATAAAATAATTTCCGGCTGGTATTTTTGACAGGGTGAATTTCCCTTTGTCGTCGCACACATCACCATTCAATGGCTTGCGCGTAGTAGGGTCCAAGAGTGCTACCGTGGCAAATTCAACAGCTTGATTATTAGTAGAGTCTTGCACTACACCGGTGATTTTGCCGGTATTTGGTTCCACCGGGGGCTGGGCCCAAACGGAGAATGACAGAAGCAAAAGGAAGATTGCGGGTACGAGAGGTTTCATTATTTTAAAATTATTAGTTAGTCATATTTTGTTCAACACGTTTTATATCGCAAAAATGCCGGAATTGTTTCCCTCGTAGCATCAGTATTAGATCATCTGCCGCAATTGTTCGACGCCTCCCTTAATTAATCGTCCGTTCGGACATACCTTACAGATACCTCAAACCATCGAAAAAGTTGCACCAAGTGCCGAAAAAATTAATAAAACGGCTCCATCCTTTACAGGAACGGCTACCTTAGCCGCTGTTTGTACGTAATCGTATGTCATGACAAATTTCTTTCAACGTAACCGTGTTTTTCTATTGCACCTGTCTTTTTGGTGCTTTTACTACTCCTTTTATTTCTACATTATCAGCTCACGCCCTGGTCGTGAAATCACCTGGCAAAGGCTACTTACTTCTTCTTCGGTGCAGCTCCTCTTTGCGATGTTAGTCGCTTATCTCAATTATTTTATTCTATTGCCGCGCTTTATAAAGCATCAAAAAATAGGGAGATACTTTTTAGAGTTTATAGTTCCATTTGTGTTGCTTATTACATTGCGCGTCCACTTTCAACGATTTCTAATTGATGGCTACTCGCATCATGAGAATTACTTCTACTCTACATTTTACATTGTCCAGCTTTCTTTCGACACTCTGTTGATCACAATTTTCGTAGGCATGCTGCGATTTGCCATGGGTTGGTTTGAACTGGAATCGAGTCGTAAGCAAATGGAGAATGACAAACTCACCAATGAACTTAAGTTTTTAAAGGCGCAGATCAATCCTCACTTCCTTTTCAATACTCTCAACAACCTCTATTATCTTGCTTATAGCCATTCGGCTAATACAACTGAGGTTATTGCTAAGCTTTCGCAAATGATGCGATACATGATTTATGACTCTAATTACCCTCAGGTACAATTGGATAAAGAGATTGAGTATATGCAAAACTACATTGCACTGGAAAGGTTGCGGTTAAACAATGTAGTTCCCATCGATTTTGTTGTAGAAGGAAGCACTGAAAACGTATTGGTGGCTCCGTTAATTTTTATTACTTTTCTTGAGAATGCTTTCAAACACGGTGTGAGTACAAATGCAACCGACTCTTGGGTGAAGATACATTTTCAGATGCATGGTCGCGAATGCATTTATACTGTGGAGAATAGTAAATTGAGAAATGGAGCTGACGTAAATAAGGAAAAATCAGGGTTTGGTTTACAGAACTTGAAGCGGAGGTTAGAGCTAAGTTACCCGGAGAAATATACCCTGAAAACAGATGACCAGCCCAACCGGTATTTTGTCCAACTCAAATTGACCTTGTGAGTGTTGCCTGCCTAATCGTGGATGATGAACCACTGGCCCGTAGTCTGCTAAAAGACTATGTTTCAAAAGTACCTTCGCTCAAGCTGGTTGATGTTTGCTCAAGCCCTGTAGCCGCTATGGATGTTTTGCGCGTGCAACAGGTAGATTTACTTTTTTTAGATATTCAAATGCCAGAGATAACCGGCCTCTCTCTCTTGAAGATCATGAAGAAGAAGCCATTTGTTGTGTTAACAACCGCCTACTCTGAATATGCTTTGGAAAGTTATGAGCTGGATGTAGTTGACTATCTACTTAAGCCTATCACGTTCGGCCGGTTTCTTCAAGCTGTTGATAAAGTAAACGCACGGCTCAATACGCAGACTGTTCAGTTTGAAAAGGCGAACGCTGGCGCCGTTCCGCCTTATATTTTTGTAAAGGATGGAACCAAGCTTGTAAAAGTGAAGTTGGAGGACATCTTATATATCGAAGGACTGAAAGACTATGTGACGATCCATACGCGCCAGCAAAAGATTGTAAGCTTGCAGAGATTAAAATTACTTGAAGATCAATTACCGGCTGATAAATTTATCCGCATCCACAATTCGTACATTGTTGCACTTGATGCTATAGAGACGATTCACAAAAATGAAATACACGTTGGTCAGGCTGCTTTGCCTATCAGTGATTCATACAAAAAAGCTTTTCGCGATTTTATTGACCGAAATCATCTTCAGTAAACAGTTGGCGTTTACTTTCTTTCCGTGGCGAGTACCACTTTGATTTTGTTCTTTACACCGATTTTTAAAACGTCAACCAAATCCTGTATTTCAAGGTCTCGCGGAATATAAAGGACGATGGTTGGTTCTTCAAGGCCGCGGGTCGATCGGATCAACTCTTCCTCAAGTTTGCCTAATGGCACAGGCTTGTTGTTGATAAAGAAGTCTTTCGCTTTAGTTACGGTCAGGGTAATAGTCTTTTTATTCAGCGACTGGGTCTCACTGGCCTTTGGCAACAATACTTTAATTATGTTGGGGTTTGCAATAGTGGAGATGATAAGAAAGAACAATAGCAAAAAGAACATGATATCGTTCAGCGAAGAAGTCGCAACCTCGGCAGCAAATTGATGTCTGCGTTTAATTTTCATTTAGCCGGTACTTGAAGTGAGCGCAGAAAATCAAAGACATCCTTTTGTATCTGAAGGGTGAAGCGACTTATGCGAAGCTGCAACAGATGGTATGCAACGTAGGCGATGATACCTACCCCCAAGCCTGTGCCGCTGGTGATCATTTTTTCATAAAGGCCTCCTGAAATAATCCCGATACTGATATTATCGGATAATGAGATGTTATAAAAAATATGAATAATCCCGGTAATTGTACCGATGAAGCCGAGCATAGGAGCGATGCCTGCAATAATGCCGAGGTACCCCGTGTTGCGCTCCATTTGAGCGACTTCAATATTGGTAGCCGATTCCATCAGCGCTTCAATCTCACGCATTGGGCGGCCAATACTGTCGAGTCCTGCAGAAATAATTTTGCCCGTGGCCGAGTTTTCATCTTCTGCATATCTCTTGGCTTCTGCAATATTCCCTGAAGAAAGGGCACGGGTTATTTTTGAAAGGAAGTTGCTATCGCGGTTAACGGTAGACCGAAGGTATAAATAACGCTCGACGGCTACATAGATAGCAGCAACCGAAAGCAACAAAATCGGGATCATTACAATCCCGCCTTTCAACATCAGTTCGATGAAATTCAACTCATCGTGTGCAGGAGTAGCAATCTGTAGAATCATCGGGTTCTTTATTAAGTATTGAAAGTAACGTAAAAATCGGCAAAGGATTTTACATATCCTTTTGTAAAAATACAAAGGGCGAGGAAATGAAGCCTACTGCTTTGATTTCCCCGCCCTGAATTTAAAAGCTCACCTTTACTTTCGCTTAGGCTTTTGCTGCTGTACAGGTGTGTTGATAAGTTTTATTGCTTCCATGGCATTTTCATCTTCAGGATTTAATGCAAGCACTTTTTCCCAATATCCTTTAGCAATCTGATTTTCCTGTTTGATCATGTGATAGGATCCCATGTATTGGTAAGCGGATATCAAATCAGCTTTATTTTTGTCTTTGTCAACTTCGCCAATCTCGATCACTTTTTCATAAAAAGGTTTTGCCAAGGCTTCGGTTAGAAGTGTGTCCTGCCTTGATTTCGAGCGGGCTGCCCAATTGTAACCCAACGTAATTTTGGGCTGCATCTCAATAAGCTTTGTAAAAGCACTGTCGGCTTGAGGAAATTTCTTTTCTAAATACAATGAGCGACCTAAATTGAAGTAATCGTTGAAGAAAGGCTGCTTACGAATCTTTATTGCTGCACGGCAAGCGCTTTCGCAACTGGCATATCGCTTTTTCTTAAAGTAATAGTCAATTAAAGTCTGATGTATTTTGGGCTGATTCTTATCCAATTCCAAGCTTTTCTGGAAGGCAATAGCCGCCAATGAATCCTTACCTTGCTTTTGAAGCAACTCAGCATAGTTGGAATAGTCGGATGCTTTTAAGCTGTCTTTTTTTGTAGAAAGATATTGTTCGAATATTTTTTGACTTTCTGAAAGGTCCCCAGCCTCAGATAACGATTTGGCATAGTAACGAAGTGTAGTTGGCGTTACATCAGGCTTCAGACTCAGCGCTTTAAACTCACCGTTGGCTTTGGGGTAATCCTTTGCCATGAACAAAAAGAACGCGTACCTGAAGCGATCGTCCTTTTCCGGGCTATCTGTCAAATCAAGATAAATTTTATAGTGTTTTGCAGCATTAGGGCCGTCTTTCTTTTGATAGTAAAGTTCGCCAAGTTCTTTATGAGCCAATGCAAACTCTGGATCTATTGCTATAGCCTTTTTCAAATCTTCTTCAACAACCGGAATATTTTTAGAGCGCTTGAAGAGAAGGCCGCGCTTATACACTGCCCGTGCATTCTTGGAGTCTAATGCACTGGCATCCTCGTAAGCAGTGGCACTTGAGCCTCCTATATTTTCAATTAAATAAGCATCTCCTAAAAGTAAATAAGTCCTCGGATCGTTTTGGTTATATTCTTTTGCTTTGGTCAGCAAAGCAATAGCGTCTTTAGCATAAGCTTTATCAGCCAAATCAGCTTCTGCTATTGCCTGAAGAGTGCCTACATTTTTTTTGCCAAACCCTAATGCTTTGTCAAATAATAACTTGGCTTCCGCACCTTTCTTGTCCAAAATTAATAGATGACCCTGGCCAACATAGTTCAATGGTTCTTTTGGGTTTGTGGCTACGCCTTTATCAAAAGAACTTTTGGCTCCTGCCTTGTCGCCGGCTAAAAGCTGAGCGTGGCCGAGATGATAATAAAGATTTGCAGCTACCGGATATGTAGTTATCGCTTTTTGAAGAGTCTCTATGGCCTGCTTCTTTTTATCCTGGTCCATCAGGTGCTCGGCGCTTTTTATTTCAGCTTCTTGTGCAATTGCGGCTCGGAAAAGCAAGAAGAAAACAGTCGTGAAACTCACTTTTCCAAAGGGTCTCGCCAAATCAAGGAATCTTTTCATAATCGTATTTTGAAATTTACAGTAAATCAGGCTTAAAGAAAACACAGTGTGATTGATTTTCCAAGGGACTTCTCGCTCTGTGACAAATTCTTAAGCCCTACATCCCAATATCTAACACAAATTGTGCTATTTATTCTTCATTATTTTCTTTAGAGGTTCTCTGTTGATTTGCACCAGACGTACCGGAGCAGTAGCTGGCACCAACCCGGATTTAAGTACTATCTTCTGGCCTTTGTCGCTGGCTGCATAGGAAATGAAACCGCTTCCCAAGCCTGTTCGCGCCTCACGACTAATAATTATAACCTCCCGGGAAAGGGGATATTTCTTCATGGCGATATAAGCCTTGAACGGTTTGTAATAGTCGTCCCCAGTGGAAATACCCATTACTTTTATTGTTCTTAAGAATTGATTGGCAGCGGGGTCATCTTTGTCACTGATCCAACTCAGACCAATCAGGCCAATAGAGTTTTTTGTGTTAGCCACGTGATTTACTACAGCCTCGTTAGTAGCAGCGGCAAAACAGTAGGATGGAAGCTTACTTAAGTGAAGCGTGTCGGTGAGGTAACGGATAATTCCCGATTGAGGGCTGTCAAATACCAGCTCGAGATCACCCAATTTTGAGGACTTATAAATTTGATCCCAGCGATTTGTTTTTCCCTGCAGGATTTCGGACAACTGATTCCAGGTGATGACACTATCTGGGTTGTCTTTATGAACAATCAAGGCGATGGCTTCCTTGGCAATCACTACTTGTGCTCCCTTTATTTTTATAGAATCAAGCTTTTGTTTCTCAAAAGGATACAATTTTCTGGTCACTACCGCTAACCGAACGCTGTCTTTTAATAAATCCTCAATTGCTGCCTGCTCAGAGGTATAAATGGGTTTGATATGCGCAGTTTGATAAGTTCCCTCAAAGCCTTCTACTTCGGCCTGAAGCAACGGCTTAAGAGATTCATCTACCGAGATGGTTATCGAACCTGAGGTAGGCGTATCAAGTACATTTCCTTTTTTATCGCGCTCGGTGCACGATACGGCCAGCGAAGCCAGGGCGATTGTGACAATTAATTTCATGGGTTAATAAAATATTTTTGTATGACCCGATAGCCGCGAAAGAGTCCGTAGGCAATAAGAATACAACCCATCGGTAGTGTGTACTTTGAAGGCACATTACTGAAGATACCAGCAGGGCTCCAAACAATGGCGCATCCTACCAGGACATACAGTAAGCACATGAGCACAGAAAAATATTTCGTTATAGAGATCATGGAAATCAGAGTAAAAAAAATGTCCTGCACTACGGGAGCGCAGGACACATTATAATTAGATCTTATTCTGCTAACTTAAATTTAATGGGTAAGGTGTAAGCTTGGCGCACAGCTCTACCACTTTGCCTTCCTGGTTTCCATTTGGGCATCATACTGATTACTCGAACAGCTTCTCTGTCACACTCTCCATTAAAACCTCTGGCAACCTCTGCACCAGAGATGGCTCCAGTTGGCTCTATTACGAATTTCACATATACAGTTCCCTCAATACCCATCCTCTTGGCAGCAGGTGGATACTTGAAATTCTTATTCAAATATTTGTAAAATGCTTCCATGCCGCCAACAGGTTCAGCTGATTGCTCTACAAATGTGAATACTTTATTACCATCGCCTTCGTCTTTTACAACTTCTTGCACGGGTTCATCAAAGACCACTTCACCAGTACCTTCAACGTTTTCAGAACCAGTTTCATTTTTCTTGATCTCCTCGATTGTAGGCATCTTTTCTTCCTCCACTACTTCCTTATCCGTAACCTTAGGCGGCAAAAACTTGATGATCGTTTTTACCGGTGGCGGTGGGATATTTGGTGGCGGTGGTTGATCAGGATTGATTGGCGGTGGCTGCTCCAGCGACACAGTTGTCCTAAGTCTTGGCTTCTCTACCACAACGTCACTTTTAAAAAGTGCTGCAATGGAAGGAAAAGCTAAAACAAAACTGATAATCAGCAATGCCAAAACCGAAGCTATGACTACGTGTTTTGAATAGGTTTTACGAATGAAGTAAGCTCCATAATCCTTATTCCGGTTTTCAAAGACAATGTCTTCCCAACCTTTTGGTATAGTTGTTTCTGCCTTCATGGTGTTTCTTTTACAATTTCTTTATCTGCCGAAGTAATGTCCACGATGGCGTAGCGCTGAATGCTGCTGATCGTCATTTCATCAAGGATGTCTACCATATTCCTATACTTTGAATCATCCATTGCTTTAATAAGTACAATCATATCACGGATCTCTGATTTTTTTTGCAGCAGCACTTTGCGAATGCCATCTTTCGAGAAGTCAGTTCGTTTAGCTTCTGGTTCGGTGATACCTACATACCAATATACTTTATCGTTTGCGCCCAGCACCAGCGTAAGTACTTTCTTCTCATTTACTTCAGGCTGCTTGTCATTTTCTTTTGGTTTTTCAGGCATGGTAATTTCCATGGTCGTAGGTTTCGATAGCGTAGTGGTAAGGATAAAGAAGGTGAGCAACAAGAATGCTAGATCCACCATTGGGGTCATATCAATTCTTGTTGAGCTTTTCTTACTCCTTATTTTCCCTCCTTTTTTACCACCTTCACCGCCACCACCTTGAATTTCTGCCATAATATTTAATTTTTATGTTATAACTAAGACGGTTTTTTCGCAGCAGCCTTAGCTGCTTTTAGTTCATCAGGCATTGCTTCTTTGCCCGTAATCAAGTTGAAACGATTCACTTTTCTGTCAAGAAGGGTATTGATGACTTTTTTCACCACGGGGTATGTAGCATCATCATCGCCTTTGATGGCAATACGCACTTTAGGGTTAGCCAACCTCGCTTGCAATACCCAATCTTTCAATTGATTGTTTAATGAATCAACCGGAATACCGGGTTGAGTGATCTGCTTTCGTTCCTCTCGTCCCAGCGCCAGAAATTGCTTAAGGGTTTGGATCGGAATACCGAAGCTCGTTATAACCGCAAAGTCATGTTCCTCTTCAGGAGAGAATGAAACGTTATAGAGTTTGCCCATTTCCTGAAGCATTTTCGCCCGGGTAAATTGACCATCCACAGTGAAGAATACCTTGTTGTCCTTTCCAATACTAATGATAATCATATCTCTTTCAGGGATGGGCATCTCCGAAACTGAAGATGGAATTGACACTTGCACCGGTTCATCAGGCGTAGCCGTAGCTGTCAGCATGAAGAACGTAACGAGCAAGAACGCCAAATCCACCATCGGTGTCATATCGATGGATGGTGTAGCCCGGTGCATCTTTACTTTTGACATAGCGAATCAGTTTATTTCGTTTTTATACTTTGGCTTGTGCCGTAAAATTCTGAACAATGCTAAATCCGGCTTCGTCGATACCATAAGTAAGCGCATCGATTTTGCTAGTGAAGAAATTATAAAGAATGATTGCTACGGCTGAAGTTCCAATACCCAAAGCAGTATTGATCAAGGCTTCAGAGATACCGTTTGCCAATGCAACTGAGTCAGGTGCGCCGGCAGTTGCCAAGGCAGCAAATGATTTGATCATACCCAACACTGTTCCTAACAGACCCAAAAGGGTAGCGATAGAAGCTATAGTTGCGATAATAACCAGGTTTTTCTGCATCATTGGCATTTCCAACTGCGTAGTTTCTTCAATATCTTTTTGGATCAACTGGATGCGTTTATCTACTTCAATAGAAGTGTTTTTAGAAAGCTCAGAGAATTTGTGGAGTCCGGCTCTGATTACATTGGCTACAGATCCTTTTTGCTTATCACATTCGCCAAGCGCCTGATCTATGTTGTTAGCCTCTACAAGGCTCTTAATTTTCCTGATGAAATTTTGAGTGCTGCCTTTTCCTTGAGCAGAGCTGATGGTAATGAAACGCTCAATACCAAAAGTGATAACCATCATCAAAAGTGACAACAGCATTGGCACAATAATCCCACCCTTGTATATGATGGCGAGATAATTGCCGGGGAGAGGGTGATTGGAGTTATCGCCTCCCTGAAAATTGTCCGGGCTGCCGAGCACATACATGTAAATGAGGATGGAAACTATTATCTCCAGAGGAATTACCACTGCGGCAAAACCAGATTTTAAGCTATCGCCTAAAGAAGAAGAGGACTTGGACTGAGTTTTCATAAGTAAGGTATAGGTTATGGTTTAATAAAAGAGTTCTGATTTTATGAACTTATCGCGTTAAAGATGCAAGCCAAAAGTGAAATCCACAACAGCATGCAAGTAAAAACTCTAAATAATCAACTTCCGGTGTGCCACCGGTATGGATGGCAACCACGCTGGAGGTTGTGAAAGCTCATAAAAACGAACCATCAACCTGCCACTATAATCCCTTGGGGGGTTAAAAGTCACATGGAGAAGGCTTATATTTTTCATTTGCTTCTGAAGGATTACGAATTTTTTTAGATCACGTGTGTCAGGAACATCTTCCGGAGAATCGGGAAGTTGTGAACTAACAATCGTTTGTTCTTTGAGAGAGCCTGATGCTCTTTTTGTATGCAA